>DASWVP010000239.1:0-4740 GCA_036401175.1 Azospirillum sp.
CCTCGCGGTCCCGCCGCAGGTTCCACAGCAGACCCGACAGCGCCCGCGCGTCGGCGCACAGGCCGAAGAGCGAGCCGGCCAGCCCGTTGTGGCCGGCGCCGCTGAGCGTGGCGGCGAGGAAGCAGCGGCGCATCGCCGCCGGATCGCTCTGCCACCGCCCCAGGCTGCCCAGCGCGAACCCCGCCGCCGAGAACGCCGACAGGACGCCCATCCAGGTGGCCGCGGCGACGGCGAAGCCGCCCAGCACCGTCGCCAGGAACAGCGCCCCGGCCCAGCGCGGACGCTCCGCCGGCAGGGCGGTGCCCATCTGCAAGAGGCCGAGCGCGCACATCAGCGTGCCGGTGTGCGCCCCCAGCGCGTGGTAATGCAGCGCGAACGCCGTGCACCCGGCCGCCTGCGCGCCGAGGATGGCGCGGCGGTCGCGCAGCAGGGTCGATGCGGTTCCGAAAAGAAGCCCGACGGCACCGGTCAGGGTCACGACCGTGAGCGCCGGAAGATGGTCGAGCAGGAACACCATGTTCGGTCGCCTCCGGATCCGTATGCTGCACCGCAGCAAGGACGGCGGACCCTAGGAGCGACCGGTTAAGCGGGTGTGAACGGGGCCGTGACCAAAAATGGGCGGCCCGACCGGGAAGATGTGAAGCAAGTCGAAACCCGAAAACGACAAAGCCCGGCGCGAAGGCCGGGCTTGTGGTCGATGATCAGTGTAAGTGGCGCGCCCGGAAAGATTCGAACTTCCAACCCTCAGATTCGTAGTCTGATGCTCTATCCAGTTGAGCTACGGGCGCTTACCGCTTCGTTTCCCGCCAGGTGCTCCCCGGCGAGGCCCGAAACCTACTCAAAACCCCGGAGGCGTGCAAGCCCTTTTTTGCAGATATTTTTCAAGGAACGAATACCTAGAGATGCCCCGCGACGGCGTGCCCGCGGATGGTCCCATGGACGGCGGCGGCCGGGCTGATATATAAGGCGCCGCATGCATTTTGGGAGTCCCGCCGTGTCCGAGAACAGCGCCGCCAACCGCCATTTCCCGGTGTCCTGGGAAGAGCTGCACCGCAACGCCAAGGCGCTGGCGTGGCGGCTGATCGACAAGGGGCCGTGGAAGGGCATCGTCGCCGTGACGCGCGGCGGGCTGGTGCCGGCCGCCATCATCGCGCGCGAGCTGGACATCCGCCTGATCGACACCGTCTGCGTCTCCAGCTACGACCACCAGAACCAGCGCGAGGCGCATGTGCTGAAGGCCGTGGAGGGCGACGGCGAGGGCATGTTGATCATCGACGACCTCGTCGACACCGGCAAGACCGCCGTGCTGGTGCGCAAGATGCTGCCCAAGGCGCACTTCGCCACCATCTTCGCCAAGCCCGCCGGCCGGCCGCTGGTCGACACCTTCGTCACCGAGGTGAGCCAGGACACCTGGATCCACTTCCCCTGGGACATCGAGCTGCAATACGCCCGCCCGATCGCCGACCGGCACCGCAACGGCTGACGGCTGAGGGCGGCGCGGCGCTGGAGAAATATTAACCTTTAAGCGTATTAATCTCGGATTGCGAGTATCTCTCCCGACATCCGCGGTCCGCATGCGCGACGAGTCCGACAACGCCCTCCGGGACAGGATCAACGATCTGGTCACCCGGCTCCCCGCCAGCCTCGTCTACAGCCTTTTGAGCGAGATCGAGGGCATGGACGAGGAGCCGGCCGACCGTGTGCGGCTGGTGCGCCAGTACGTCGTCGAATACCTGAACCGCCAGCGCACCAACCGCGCCCGCCGCCTGTTCACCACCCTGTTCGAGGCGTTCCTGGTGGACGACGACGTGCTCTACCACGCCGGCACGCCGGTGCCCGGCATGGTCCAGCGCATCGATACCGGCGCGGTGTGGGAGGTGCTGGCCCGCGACGCCTTCCCGCTGCTGGCCGTCGAGGCGCAGGAGGCGCTGGACGAGGCGGCCAGGGGCGAAATCATCGACCGCGCCATCCGCACGCCGGCCGCCCTGGCCCTGCGCGAGCGCATGCGGGTGAGCGCCGTGCGCTATCTGAACGGCGTGCTGGCCAACCGCAAGGCGCTGGACGGGCTGCTGACCACGCTGTCGCGCCACCGGCCGCGGCGCACCAAGCTGCTGTCCGCCAACCTCGACAAGGCGCCGCCGGTCGCGCCCGAAACGATCAAGCTGCTGCGCGACATTCTCGCCCACAACGACGGCGCGGTGGAGGCCATCGCCGGGCGGCTGGCCGCCATCCCCGCGACGGGCGGGGCGGAGCGCGAGTGCCAGCGGCACGCCGAAGCGCTGCTCGACGCCACCGCCGCGCTGCGCGAATCCGTGGGCGGGTCCGGGGATGGGGACGGCGACGTCGCGGCGCTGCTGCCGCTGTCGGTGCTCAACGTGAAGCGCAACTACGGCGTGGTCGCCCTGTACATCCGCCAGAGCGGCATCGCCCCCGGTGTCGGCGACCCGGTGACGGCGGCGCTGGGCGCGCACTTCACCGCCGCCTGCCGGGCGTTGACCGCCGCGCTGGGCGGCGTGCTCAAGCTCAACGAGCGCGTGCCGGGCTCCCCCATCCGGCCGAGCGCCAAGGACAAACTCCGCATCGAGGGGCTGGTGCGGCGCATCGTCGACCTGCTGCACGCCCTGATCGCCGCCGGCCTGATGGAGGACCGGCGCACCGAACCGACCTACCGGTACGCCTGGGAGGGGGCCGCCAAGCTGATCGCCACGCGCGTCACCGCCATCGCCATGGAACGCGCCACCGTCGCCGCCTCGGCCCGCCGCAACGCCTCGGTCGACCACGCCGACGTCGCGTGGCTCATCCGCTTCCTGTGGAGCTGGAACGCCGCGGCCCGTAGTTTCGATCTCGAAACGTTCGAGCTGCACAGCTGGCGGGAGACGCTGCTGGAAGAGCTGCGGGCCAACCTGGACAAGGCGATGAAGTTCGGCGACGGCGACCCCCTGGACGAGCGGATGGAGCACCTGCTGCGCATCAACACGCTGTGCAAGGTGTTCGACCACCGCATCAGCGCCTGGATCCCGCCGTCCAGCCACAACATGGCGCGCCTCGTCGCCCACCGGCTGGAAAGCGGCGCCGCCGCGTCGCCGGACGAGCGCGAACTGATCGACGACGTCGTCGCCGCGGCGCGGGCCGAGGTCGGCAAGTCGCGCTACTGGAAAAGCGACGAGTTGATGGGGCTGATCGAACTGTCGGAAAAGACGACGACGCGGTAGGCCGGGTCCCCGTGTGGGGTCAACAGCCTTCGGCCATGTCGTAGATGCCGTCCATGTCGGCGATCAGGATCTTGTTGCCTTCCTGCAACGAGATCGCGCCGGCGGTCTTGAGCTGCGTGAAGGTGCGGCTGACCGTTTCCGTGGTCAGGCCGAGGTAGTCGGCGATGTCCGCCCGGCTCATCGGCACGTGGACCGGGTTCTCCTTGTGCCCGCGCCGCGCCGCGCGCTGCGACAGCATCAGCAGGAAGGAGCAGATCTTCTCCTTGGCCGTCTTGCGGCCGAGCAGCAGCATCTGGTCCTGCGCCGCCGCCAGCTCGTTCGCGGCCATGGAGAACAGCCGGCGCTGCATCTTCGGGAACTCGTCCAGGAGCGCCTCCACCTTGCGGCGCGGAAAGCGGCACAGCGCGCAGGTGGTCACCGTCTCGGCCGTGTAGGCGTAATGATCGTTCACGGCGAGGCCGAGAAAGTCACCGGTCACCAGGAAACCGGTGATCTGCCGGCGCCCGTCGGGCAGCAGCTTGTACAGCTTCACCGTGCCGGAGGTGACGTTGTACAGCGCGTCCGCCGCGTCGCCTTCGCCGAACAGGGTCTGGCTCGACTCGATCCGGACGGTCTGGACGATGTCGGCCAGCCGGCGCAGCTCCTCCGGCTCCAGGGCGGCGCACACCGTAAGGCTGCGCACGGGACAGGCCCCGCACGGGTTCATCTCGGTCGAAGCGCCCTTGTCGCGGGCGCGGCCCATGTCGAAGGGAGGCATGGCAGCACTCGGCCTTAACCGTCCACGGGCCCCAATCATGGTCACATTCTGGAAATATCGCAACCGTGCTCGTGCGGAGGCTTTCGGGTTGTTGCGCGCCTCAGCCACGCTCCGGCGCGTTGCGGCGGTCGGACGGCGCCGGGGCGGGGGCGGGGGCGTCGTCGTCGAACAGGATGCGGTGCGCCGCCCCGTCCAGGTCGTCAAACTGACCGGACTTCAGGGCCCACAGGAACGCCCCCAGGCCCAGCAGGCCCAGGCTCACGGCGGCCGCGATCAGGTAGAGAAGCTCGGTCATGGGTCAGATCCTTTACGAGCGCGCCGCGGCTGAGACGCAGGGCGTTCACGATGACGATAATCGAGGAGGACGACATCGCCAAGGCGGCGATCAGCGGCGTCAGCATGCCGGCCATCGCCAGCGGCACGGCGAACAGATTGTAGACCAGCGCCGCCCCGAAGTTCTGGCGGACCAGCGTGCCGGAACGGCGCGCGACCTCCAGCGCCTCGACGATGGGCAGCAGGCGGCGGCCCTGGAACACCACGTCGGCGGCGGTCTGGCTGACGTCCACGGCGGTGGAGGGCGACATGGACACGGTGGCCGCGGCCAGCGCCGGCGCGTCGTTGAGGCCGTCGCCGACCATCAGCACCCGCTTGCCCTCGGCGATCAGGCCGTGCAGCACGGCGGTCTTGTCGGCGGGCGTCTGCTCCGCCCGCCAGTCGGCCACGTCCAGCGCCTGCGCCACCACGGCGACGGCGGCGCGGCGGTCGCCGGAC
>DASWVP010000240.1:0-2044 GCA_036401175.1 Azospirillum sp.
GTCAGCGCGGCGCCCCCCAGCGCGCTGGGCAGCAGCAGGCGGCCGGGCTGCCAGCCGACCAGCGGGCGCACGAGGTGCGGCACGATCAGCCCGACGAAGCCGATGGTGCCGCTGACCGCCACCGCCGCCCCCACGGCCAGCGCCGTGCCGAGCACGATGCGCAGCCGCAGCCGGCCGAGGTCGACGCCCAGCGAGCGCGCCGTCAGCTCGCCCAGCGTCAGCGCGTCGAGGTGCCGGCCGGTGGTCAGCAGCAGCGCCCAGCCCACCGCCATGAACGGCAGCGCCAGCCAGACGTGCGTCAGGCTGCGGTCGGCCAGCGAGCCGAGCAGCCAGAACACGATCTCCGCCAGCGCGAAGGGGTTGGGCGACAGGCTGAGCGCCAGCGAGGTGAGCGCGCCGGCAAGGCTGGACAGCGCCATGCCCGCCAGCACCAGCGTCAGCATGCCGCCGCCGCGCCCGGCCAGGGCGTAGAGCAGCCCCACCGCCAGCAGCGCGCCGAGAATGCCGCCCAGCGGCAGCGCCAGCGCGAAGGTGCCGGACAGCCCGCTGTAGAAGGCGATGACCGCGCCCAGCGCGGCGAAGGGCGCCACGCCGACCACCCCCGGCTCGGCCAGCGGGTTGCGCAGCAGCCCTTGCAGCGCCGCCCCGGCCAGCCCCAGCGTGGCGCCGACGCCGATGCCCAGCAGCGCGCGCGGCAGGCGGATCTCGGCGACGATGACCGCCGCCGTGGTGTCGGCGCCGGCCAGCAGGTCGCCCAGCGCCATGCCCAGCCCGACGGCGCTGGGCCCGACGGCGAGCGAGCCGACGAAGAGGGCGAGCACCAGCAGCGCCAGCGCGCCGGGCAGCAGGCGCGCGGTCATGGCGTTTCCCCCTGCGTCTGGGCAGCGCGCAGCAGGCGCACCGCCTCGGCCGTCGCCGGTGTGCCGCAGGCCAGCAGCGGGGCGGGGATCGTCACCCGCCGGCCCAGCGCGCCGGGACGCGCCAGCGCCGGGTGCAGCAGCAGCGCCTGCCGCATCGACGGGCGGGAGGGCAGGGCGGCCTCGGCCACCAGCACGTCGGGATGGCCGGCCACGATGCTTTCCAGGGTGAGGTAGCCGTGTCCCTTCAGGCCGCGCAGGGTGGCGAGGTTGTCGAAGCCGGCGGCGTCCAGCACGGCGTCGGTCAGCGTGCCGGCCCCGGCGGTGAAGCCGCCGGCCTGCCAAGCCACGGCGACCGGGCGGCGGCCGTCATGGGGTGGGGGCGGGTGGGCGAGGGTGGCGTCCATGGCGGCGATCAGTTCCTCCCCGCGCGCTTCGGTGCCCAGCGCCTTGGCGACGCGGCGCACTTGGTCGCGGATGCCGGCGAAGTCCTGCGGGATGGCGAGTTCGAGGATCGGCACGCCCTTGGTGCGCAGGAAGGCGACCGTCGGCTTGGCGGTGTAGCGGCCGGCCAGCACGAGGTCGGGGGCGAGCGGCAGGATCTCTTCGGCCGAGCCGTGGATGATCGGCACGTCGGCGACCTGCGGCGCCACCTGCGACAGCTCGGCCGAGCGGGCGAGGTGGGACAGCGCGGCGATGCGCCCGCGCCCCGCCAGCATCCAGGCGAGCTGGTCGCCGCACAGGTTGAGCGAGACGATCCGCTGCGGCGGCGTGGCGGCGCGCGCGGCGCCGCACGACACGGCAAGCGCCAGCACCACCCCGCAGAACGCCATCCGGCCGCGCGCCATGCCCGATTCCCCACCACGAAAGGGTGGACCCTATGAAAGGGACGTGCGCGTGGCAAGCGGATCGCAACGGGAACCGCCGCATGCCCGGTGTGTTGTCGCGGCGAGATGAACGCCCGCGACACCACCGGCGCGCCCGTCGCCGAACCAGTCCCCGAATCCGAGGAGCCGGATCCGGCCGAACTCGGCCGGCTGACGCCGGAGGAACTGGCCTTCCTGCTCGGCAATCCCGGTGCTTCAGAAGCCGAAGCGGAAGAGCGCCGCCGGCAGCGGCGCGCCGAGCGCAACCGGCGCGCCAACGACGCCCGCACCCGGCGCCGCCGCGCCGATCCCGGCTACGCC
>DASWVP010000241.1:0-1892 GCA_036401175.1 Azospirillum sp.
TGGATGAGCCCGGAGACGAAAAGCGCAACGCCGAACCGGCGTCGCTTGCGGCGAACCGCGTCTTCCTCGTCTTCGTGTCTCGCTCGCTACTCGTTCCGACCCGCCGGCCAACCGGCCACCGCGTCGGTGGAGCGGTTTATATGAGCCCTACCCCGCCCTGCGCAAGCGCTTTTTTCATCGTCCCGTCACTTTTTTTCCGGACCCCCGAGGACTCAAAGAAGGCCGAGCGCGCGCAGTTCCGCCAGCAGGTGCGGGGGCAGCTCGTCGCCGGCACCGGCAGCGTCCGCGTCGGGCGGGGCGTCCTTGGGCGCCAGATAGCGCCAGCCCTGGAACGGCCGGTGCGGGGTGGCGAGCACCGGAACCAGCTCGGCGCCGAGCGTCAGCCGGCAGTGTTTCTTGCCCTCCGCGTCGACGGCGCCGTCGACCGCCAGCACGCGCTGGCGCGCCCTCACGCTGCCGCGGACCACCCAGTAGAGCGAGCCGCCGTCGAGGATCTCCGCCGCGCGCTTGGGCACGAAGCCGGTGGTCAGGGGAACGGTGCCGCCCTCGGCCCGGCGGGCCTGGATGGTCCGGAGGTGTTCGACGTCGTCGACGCCGACGGCGAGCTTGATCAGGTGCAGGGGCATGGCGGTCCGCTGGGGATGCCCGCTCAGAGCGGGTCGTGGTCGCGGCGGTCGGTCATCTTGGTGTGGCCGATGATGGCGCTGAAGCCGAACAGCAACAGCAGCACGCCCAAGACGATCTCGATGGCGCAGACGAAGCGCACCGCCCCGGTGATCGGGTAGATGTCGCCGTACCCCACGGTGGCGAAGGTCACCAGCGAGAAGTACAGCCCCTCCGGAAGGCTGATGTCGCGGCGCACGCCGTCGATGATGAAGTTCGGATCGACCATGAAGCGGTCCATGATCGTGTAGATGGCGCCGAACATGATGATCGCCAGCGAATAGAAGGTCAGGAAGGCGAAGGCCGGCAGCACCAGCCGCGACGCCTGCTGGAAGAACCCCTCGAACAGCAGCCCGGCGTCGAGCAGGAAGACGGCGATGTCGCGGCTGACGAAGGCGACGATCACGGCGATGGCGCCCATGGAGGCGACGAACAACTCGGCCAGCATCTCCGGCGGGAACTCGCGGCCGGGCACCAGGAAGGTCAGCGCGCCGATCCCCCACACCGGGGCCATCCACAGGAAGATGCGGTCGAGCGAGCCGCCGTCGCGGATGCGCCGCGCCTGCACGATGGACCGGATGTCCCTGGCCCGCCACCACGCCCCGCCCAGGAAGGCCAGCAGCGGCAGCACGAAGCCCAGCGCCTGCGCCATCGGGTCCAGCGCGTGGAAATTGCTTTCCAGGAAGAACACGAAGACGCAGGCGTACACGCCGATGAAGTTGGTGAGCGCCAGCGTGAAGAACTGGCTTCCCGGGAACACGTAGTGGAACACCCCCACCACGATGCCCACCGAGCCCAGCAGCACGAACGCCAGATCGCTGGACACCGTGCGGATGGACAGCGCGATGAGGCCGAGCAGGAAGGCGGTGAACACCGCCCCGCCCAGCCACGAATGGCGGCCCGCCGGGCGCTGCACCGGCGTGGTGTCGGGGGCGGTCTTCGGCCGCCGTTCGGTAACGGGTTTGTCCATGGCGGGAACTCTAGCGCAATGCGACGGCGCACTCATAGCGCCGCGACCCTGCCATGGCTACCGCCCGCCGCCTACCAGCCGCCCCGCTCCAGCCACGAATCGACCATGTCCAGGCGGTCCCAGCCCCAGAACGGCTCGTCGCCGACCAGGACGAAGGGCGCGCCGAAGACGCCGCGGGCGATGGCCCGGTCGGTCTCCGCGCGCAGGCGGTCCTTCACCGCCGGGTCCTGCACCGCCGCCGTCACCTCGGCCGGGTCCT
>DASWVP010000242.1:0-14547 GCA_036401175.1 Azospirillum sp.
GCCCGCTTTCTGGTGCTGACCGCGCCGGACGCGGTGCGGCTGAACCGCCTGCTGCGCCGCGGCGACGCCTTCGACCGCGCCGCCCCCAGCGGCACGGCATCGGCCGGCGACTCCGCCTTCGACCTGCCGGGCGCCGAGGGCATCCTCGCCCCGTCCGACATCGAACGGCTGCGCGCCGACGTGGCGGCCGGGCACCTGACGGCGGACGACGTGCGCGGCAAATTCGCCATCATCGCCGCCGAGCGCCGCAACTACGACCCCGACCGCACGGTGGCCGCCCTGCTCGCCCACGCGCCGGAGCGCACCGCGGTGGTCGACACCACCGTCTGCGGCCCGGCCGAGGTCGGCGCGGCGCTGGCCCGTCTGCTCGCCGGCAGCCACGCCCAAGCCGCGGCCTGACGTCACCCGCTCCGCGAAAGCCGCCGGTCCCGAAAGGGGCCGGCGGCTTTTTGCCGTGTGTTCCCTCACCCCCCGCGCGCCACCATGTCCAGAAGCGACAGCCCGCCGGCGGCGACCACGCAGATCACCACGGCGCCCACCAGATTGCGGCTGAGGATCAGCTTGGGGTAAGGCACGCGGAACATCTGCCCGGCCACCATCACGGTGACGCCGACCGGCGAGATGGTCACCGCCAGACTCCAGCCGATGATCAGCGCCACGGCCAGCGCCAGCCGGTCCACCGCGTCCGGCAGGTTGGCGAAGACGCCCAGCAGCACGGCCGCGGAGATCGCCGGGTGGAACCCCGCCGCGCCCGCCAGCAGCATCAGGCACAGCACCGCCAGCAGCAGCGGGAACGGCGGCAGGCCGGCCAGCAGCGGCGCCACCGTGGGCGCGAAGCCCGGCAGCCCGGTCAGCACCGCGGCGAAGACGTTGGCCGCCGCCACCAGCAACAGCTCGTCGCTGCCGTAGACGATGCCGGCCAGGCTGGTCTTCAGGATGCGCGGCGCCTGCTCGCGCCCGCCCAGCACGAGCATCACGGCGCTCAGCAGCGGCACGCCGACCACGACGGCGCCGATGGCGCTCATCCCCGTCAGTTCCATGATGGCGATGAACACCGCGGCGATCGCCGCCGAGATCGGCACCAGCGGCAGCAGCCCGTAGACGATGCGCACGAGGCTGCGCGGCCCCGTGCCGGAGGTCGCGAGGTCCCCCAGCATCGCCAGCACCGCGCAGCCGAGCCCCAGCAGGATGACCGAGCCCGCCGCCACGTCGTGCATCTGGTGGGTGACGAAGGCGACGCCGACGAAGAAGGGCGACCAGAAGGCGGCGAAGCTGATGCCGCGGATCGAGGCCAGCGCGGCGGCCCGGCGGCGCGGCCCGTCGGCCTCCGGCATCAGCAGCGGCGCCAGCACGGCGTGCGCGCCGAACGACAGGAAACTGCCCAGCCCGAACGCCCCCACCACGAATCCGCCCGGAACGTGCCGCGCGTCCAGCAGGCCCAGCCGGCCGCGCACCTCGCGGATGGCGGGGCCGCCGTGCGCGATGGTGCGCAGAAGCTGAAGCACGCACAGGAAGGCGCCCAGCAGCATGGCGTTGTGCAATCCCTGCCAGATCGGCCAGGGGTTGCCGACGCTCAGCGTCACCGCCGCGACCGCGCCGGCCAGCAGGCCGAACAGCACCCGCGTGGTGCGCCGCGCCCGCAGGAACGCCGGCACGACGAAGATGGCCAGCAGCACCGCCGCCACGTCGCCCAGCGGCTCCTTCCACGCCGGCCGCAGCAGCGCCACGAATTGCAGCGCCGTCAGCCCCAGCAGCAGCGCCTGGATCAGGCGGATGACCGCGCGCTGGAGGGGCGGCGGGTGCGCCGCGTCGGGAAGGACCGTGTCGTTGTCGGATTTCTTCATTCTTCCATCGCCGGTCTGCACCGCCGGATCTCGGAACGGAGCGTGGCCGGCATACCCCAGTATGTTTATGCGGAACGCCTTCATCATAACCTGTCCGGCGCTGTCATCTATAGAATGAATTAACCCCATCGTAGTATCGAGTACAGTCATCGCTGGTCGGATGGTGCGTTCCGGCCGGCACGGGTTCGGCAACGGTCTCGCCCGACGGTCACATACGGCGGCATCGCCGCCTCTCGCCTTGTGGTTGTTCAACTTTTCGTCAAATACCGTGTGCGACGCATTGCCGCGCCGGATACGACCGAACCCCTTAACGGAACCGCCACTTTTTCGATGTTTATTGCTTCGTTAGCGCACATTGCGTAATGATTGGATGTCGCAGAACCGGTAACACCGCTTAAAGTGGAACCATTCCCACGGAAGGTGAGCAGCATGCTAAAGATCACGAAACTGGGACGTGTGGCGTCCGCCCTGGGTACCGCCGCGCGCATGGCCGCCGCCGGCGCGCTGGTCGTCGGGCTTGTGGGCGCCGGGACCGCCTCGGCCCAGGTGACGCGCGTCGTCACCGCCAACTTCGCGCCGCTGACCGACAACACGGCGCCGGACAAGAAGGGCGTCCTGGGCGACCTCGTCGCCGAGATGCTGAAGCTGCAGAAGATCGACAAGCCGATCGAGTTCATGGCCTGGGGCGACGCCGTCAAGGCCACCGATTCCACCGTCGGCGCCATATCGTTCCCGATGACCCGCAACGCGGCGCGGGAAGACAAGTACATGTGGCTGGCCAAGATCTTCGACATGGATCGCTCCTTCGCCACCAAGCCCGGCAGCGCGCCGGTCAACACGCTGGACGACGCGAAGAAGCTGAAGGCCGTCGGCACCACCGCCGCGAGCGCCTCGCTGACCTTTTTGAAGGAGAAGGGGCTGACCAACATCGTCGAGCTCCCGACCTCGCGCGACCTGATGCAGGCGCTGAAGGACGGCAAGGTCGACGCCGCCTACCAGCCCAACCCATTCGCCAAGACCGACTGGAAGGCCGCCGGCGGTTCGGGCGCGCTGGTCTTCGGCGAGCCGCAGGAGCGCTCGGCCGCCTACCTCGCCGCCAACAAGGGCTCGACCCTCAACCCGGCCGACTGGCAGGGCGCGCTGCAGGTGCTGGAGCAGGACGGCACCTTCGACAAGCTGCTCGCTGCCTACGGCATGAACTGAGCGCCGCCGTCGCCCGCGGGCACGCCGGCCCTGGACCATCCGTCCAGGGCCGGCGTGCCCAAGCGACGCGTTGCGCCTCCAGACGAGGCGAAGATCACGCCTTGAAACATACCCCGATATTCTTTTGGCGGTTTCCTCGAACATGCGATGTCACTGAAATTGTGGCATGCACTGCCTATTTTTCGATTAGAAAGCTAACTTATCGATGCGCCAACGCGTCGCATTGTTTTGTGCATGTGGCGTTGTCGAACTTGTTTGTCTATCTTCGTCCTGCCGCCGGCCTTGGGTTCCGGCAGTGGTTGTGACGTTCTGTCCTGGGGGAATGCTCTGATGTCGATCGACGGTTTGGCGGGAACGGGCCCAAGAGGTCTGCCCGTGATGCGCAGCATCAGCCAGAAGATCATCCTGTCCGTGGTGCTGCTGCTGGCGCTGGGTCTCGGCGGCCTGATCACGTACCAGACGATGAAGGCGCGCGATCTGGCGCTGCAGGTCTTCGATCAAGGCTACACCCAAGGGACGGAGCTGCTGGCCGACAACATGTCGGCCGCCGTGCGCTACGCGCGCGTCGAATCGATCAAGGGCTCCTACGGCAAGATCGTCCAGGACCCGCAGACCGGGCTGGACGCCATCCTGGTGTACGACAAGACCGGCAAGCGGCTCGACAGCTACACCCGCGCGGGCATCGACGAAAAGCCGCTGGCCCAGTTCGTCGAGGAGAACCGCAGCCGGACCGACGCCGGCAGCGTGGTCCAGGCGACGCCCTTGCAGACCCTGGTGCTGAGCGACGTGACGACCGGCGCCCAGCGCGAGCGCGTCGGCTATCTGGCCATCGCCTGGAGCCGCCGGGCGGTGGTGGACCAGATCGCCGTGGACACGCAGGCGTCGGTCGCCATCTCCTTCGGCGTCGTCACCGTGCTGGTGCTGGCGCTGTTCCTGCTGATCCGCCGGGTCATCATCGCGCCGACGCGCGAAATCTCGACCGCCATGCAGATGATCTCCGACGGCCGACTCGACATCCATCTGTCGTGCCTGAAGCGCTCCGACGAGATCGGCACCATCGCCCGCGCGGTCGAGGTGTTCCGCGACAGCACCTCCAAGGTCACCCTGCTGAACGAGGAACAGGAACGCATGAAGGCCGAGGCGGAGGTCAACCGCAAGAAGCTGATCGCCCAACTGGCCCAGGACTTCGAGTCGAACGTCTCGACGCTGGTGGAACAGGCGCTGATGGCGGCCGGCGAGATGGGCGACTTCGCCCACACCATGGCCGGCCGCATCGCCGAGGCGGAGCGCGGCGCGGTGGAGATCGCCAGCGCCACGTCGCACACCATGGAGAACGTCGGCAGCATCGCCTCGGCGACGGAGGAACTGTCGGCCACCACGGCGGAAATCTCGCTGCGCATCAACCAGTCGGTGGAGGGCGCGCGCAACACCGCCGAGGCCGCCGACCAGACCAGCCACACCATCGAGGCGCTCGCCAGCCAGGCCATGCGCATCGGCGACATCGTCAAGCTGATCAACGACATCGCCAGCAAGACCAACCTGCTGGCGCTGAACGCCACCATCGAGGCGGCGCGGGCCGGCGACGCCGGCCGCGGCTTCGCCGTGGTCGCCAGCGAGGTGAAGGCGCTGGCCAGCCAGACCGGTCAGGCGACCGAGGAAATCACCCAGCAGATCAACGCCGTGCAGCAGGCCACCCAGCGCGCGGTGGACGAGATCAAGTACATCTCCAAGGTGGCCGACGGCGCGCGCGAGATCGCCACGGGCATCGCCGCCGCGGTGGAGGAGCAGAACATCACCACGCGGGAAATCTCGCGCGCCGCCAGCCATGCCGCGTCCGGCACGCAGGCGGTGGCCACCAACATCGATCTGGTGACCGGCGAGGTGGTCGACGCCAGCCAGATGGCCAAGGATCTGGTGACCACCAGCCGCAAGGTGTCCGGCCAGTTCGACCTGCTGCGCCAGCAGGTGTCGAGCTTCATCAGCCACGTGCGGGCGGCGTAGGGCAGCGCCGCCCCCTCCGGACGGGCGAACTTGACCAACGGCGCCACCGGGGCATCTTCCTGGTGTCGCCGTGGAAGGGAGAGCCGAACGCATGCGCACCGCCCGTTTCGCCGTCCTCTGGACCGCCGCCGCCTGGATCGGCCTCGCCGGCATCGCCACCGCCACCACCGCCTGCGCCGCCACGGGCGATCGCCGAAGCGAAGCCGGCGCCGGGGATGGCGGCGAGGGCCGGGTCTTCCAGACCGAGAAGGCCACCGTCCGCGTGACCACCGTCGCCAGTGGTCTCGACCGCCCCTGGGGGCTGGCGTTCCTGCCCGAAGGGCGGATGCTGGTGACCGAGAGGAAGGGCAACCTGCGCCTCGTGTCGGCCGACGGCGCCAAGTCCGAGCCGCTGGGCGGCGTGCCCAAAGTCGACGCGCGCGGCCAGGGCGGGCTGCTCGACGTGGCGCTCGATCCGGACTTCGCGCGCAACCGCCTCGTCTACCTCAGCTATGCGGAGCCGGGCGAGGGCGGCAACTCGACCGCCGTGGCGCGCGGCGCGCTCAGCCAGGACGGCCGGTCGCTGACCGGCACGCGGGTGATCTTCTCGCAGAAGCCCAAGCTGGACAGCACGATGCACTTCGGCTCGCGCCTCGTCTTCGACGGCCGCGGGCACCTGTACATCACGCTGGGCGAGCGCTCCCGCGACGCGTTCCGCACGCAGGCGCAGGACCTCGGCTCGCACCTCGGCAAGGTGATCCGCATCCGCACCGACGGCACGGTGCCGCCCGACAACCCCTTCGTCGGCCGGCCCGGCGCCCGACCGGAGATCTGGTCCTACGGCCACCGCAATTCGCAGGGCGCCGCCCTGCACCCGCAGACCGGCGCGCTGTGGATGAGCGAACACGGCCCGCGGGGCGGCGACGAGATCAACGTGCCGCAGGCCGGCCGGAACTACGGCTGGCCGGTGGTGTCGCACGGCGTGAACTACGACGGCACGCCGGTCGGCACCGGAAAGCAGAGCGCGCCGGGCATGGAAGACCCGCTTTACCAGTGGACGCCGGTGATCGGCGCGTCCGGCATGGCGTTCTACACTGCGGACGCCGTTCCCGGTTGGCAGGGCAGCCTGTTCAACGGCGGCCTCGTCAGCCGCAGCGTGGTGCGCCTGGAACTCGACGGCAACCGGGTGCGCCACGAGGAGCGCCTGTTCGGCGAGTTGGGCCGCCGCATCCGCGACGTGCGCCAGGGCCCGGACGGCGCGCTCTATCTGCTCACCGACGAATCGGATGGTGCGATCCTGCGCGCCGCCCCGCAGGGGTCAGCCGGATAGCCGAACCGGCAACCGGCGATCCCGGTCAGTTCAGGAAGCGGAAGCAGTGTTCGTCGTAGGCGACGGGCGGCAGGCCGCGGGTGCGCAGACGGGCGTTGACCTGGGCCAGGTGCCGCATGCCGACCTCGTGCGCCACTTCCGGATCCGGCCCGCCGTACAGGTGCCGGAGGTAGGCGGCGAGCAGCACGCCCTCGATCCGTTCCCGCGAGGCGGCGCGGGCGATGGAGTCGGCCAGTTGCACGATGGTCGTGTCGGTGACGGGCGGGCGGTCGGCAACGGCATCGATGTCGATCGGCATGGGATCCTCCCGGGGATCGTTGGTGTTGGTGGGCACCACGTTCGTATTGGTTGGCGCCAGAATGACTCCGCGCCGTCCTCCCGTCGAGAACGCGTTGGTAATGCCCCACCCCTCCCGATCGGTGAAGGCGCCTATGCCGATCGCCGCACCCCGCCCATGCGCCGAAGTGACGCAGGCACGGCTCAGCGCCGCCGCCGGGCTCCGTCGACGCTGTAGCGCCCGGCGCCCGCCGCAGCCAGCGCCAGCAGCCCGCCGATGATGGCGAGGTTCTTCATGAACTGGATGAACTGCATGCGCTGCTGTTCCGCCGGCACGTCCCAGAAGCGGTGCGCCAGCAGCGTGGCGACCACCGTGAACCCCGCCACCAGGATCGCCGCCAGCCACGTCCAGGCGCCCAGCACGATGGCGAGGCCGCCGAAGAACTCCACCACCGCGCCGATGCCGCCCAGGACCATGGGCATGGGCACCCCCATGCCTTCCAGCCCGGCGGTGAACCCGGCAAGATCGGTCAGCTTGCCGAAGCCGCTCTCCACGAAGATGGCACCGATCAGGACACGCGCAAGGAGGAGCAGGAGATCCTGCAGCCCCGTCGTCGTCCGCGGCTCCCAGGAGGTCGTGCCGGACGAACGCTTGCCGTAGGTCGCCATGGATGCCCTCCCGCGAAGCCGGATGACCGGACGGCCGGTCACCGCCTCAACACGCCGCACCCGGCGATGTTCCGCCGGTCAGCCGAGCTTGCCGACCCGGCGCAGCAGAGCAAGCAGTTGGGTGCGCTCCGCCTCGGAAAAGTCCTGGAACAGGGTGCGCTCGTGATCCTGCACCTTGGGGATCAGGTCGTCCAGCAGCGCCACCCCGGCGTCCGACAGCCGCAGGGCGTAGGAGCGGCGGTCGTTCGCCGCCGGGGCGCGGACGACGAGGCCGCGCGACTCCAGCCGGTCGATCACCGCCACCATGGTCGAGCGGTCGATGCCGATCGCCGTGCCCAGCGCGGACTGGCTGAGGCCGGCGTTCTCGCGGATGCGGATCAGCACGCCGAACTGGCCGGGCGTAATGTCGTGCGGCGCCACCGCCTTCTGGAAATCCTCGAACACGGCGGCCTGCGCCTTGCGCAGCGTGTAGCCGATCAGCCCCGGCAGCAGCCCGTGCGACAGCGGCGCCCGCTGACCGCGCGCGCGGCCGGCCGGCCGGCCGTCCTGGCCATCGTTCCGGTCCTCGTCCTGATCAGTCGTGGCGGAGGAATCCATGCGGGCCGGTCTCCCTGGTGCGGGCCTGTCGCGCGGACTGGCGTGCGGCCCCTGGCGCCGGCGCACAAGGCAACGGCAAGTGTCGTTCCCTATACCAGCTATGCGGCAGGCGAGCAAGGATCGGGCCGGACTCGCCCAAAAAGGGTGCCTAGAAGATGCCCGCCTCCAGGCCGGCGGCCATCAGCGTGCCCAGTTCCTCGCACCGGGGGACGAACTCCGCGCGGAAGGCGCCGCGCAGGATCAGCGGCTCCTGCACCGCGCGCCAGCGCAGGCCCGTCGTGATGGCGTCCACCGCGCGCCGGGTGCCGGTGCCGTCGTGCCCGGCGCGGACGTACAGCGCGAAGGGCAACCCTTGCGTGCGTTCCAGGCAGGGGTAGTAGATGCGGTCGAAGAAATCCTTCAGCGCGCCGCTCATGTAACCCAGGTTTTCCGGCGTGCCGAGGATCACGGCGTGGGCCGCCAGCACGTCCTCCGGCCCCGCCTGCAAGGGCGCCGCCACGACGACCTCGACGCCCTCCACATCCGGGGAGCGCGCGCCGCGCACCACGGCGTCGCGCAGCGCCGTCGTGTTGGCCGACGGGCAATGGGCGACGACGAGCAGACGCTTCACGGTCATGGCCGTGCCTGTGATGACTCAGCGGATCAGCACCGTAACGAACCACGGCTCGATGCTCAACAGCACCACCACCACGGCGGTGGACAGGATGAACGGCCACACCGCGGCGAAGATCTCGCCGGGCTTCAGCCCGGTCAGCGAGGCGGAGATGAACAGCCCCGATCCCACCGGCGGCGTCAGCAGCCCCAGCACGAGATTGATGCACACCACCACGCCGAACTGGAACTGGTCGATGCCGTAGACGCCGGTGGCGATGGGCAGCAGGATCGGCACGACGATGATCAGCGCCGCCAGCGCGTCGATGACGCAGCCCAGCAGCAGCAGCAGCACGTTGACCAGAAGCATGAAGGCCACCGGCCCCTCCGCCACCGACTGGATCCAGCGGGCGACCAGCTGCGGCACCTGTTCGAAGATGATGACCCAGCCGAACACCTGCGCGCAGGCGATCAGGAACAGGATGATGGCCGAGTTCATGGCGGCGCGGTACAGCACGTCGCCCCAGCGCGCGGCGCGGAACTCCCGGTACAGGAACTGCCCCACGGCCCAGGCGACCAGCACCGCGACGGCGGCGGATTCGGTGGGCGTGGCGATGCCGGTCAGGATGCTGCCGACGATGACCACCGGCACCAGCCCGGCCGGCAGCCCCGACACCAGAAAGCGCCCCCGGTCGGCCCAGCTCAGCCGCTCGCCGCGCGGATAGGGGTGGCGCAGGCCGAGCAGCGCGATCACGATGACGAACCCCGCCGCCATCATCAGCCCCGGCACGATGCCGGCGATGAACATGTCGCCGATGGAGATCTGCGCCAGCACGCCGTAGATGACGAACAGCATCGACGGCGGGATGATCGGCGACAGCAGGCCGGCGGCGGCCGTGGTGGCGGCGGCGAGGTCGCGGCGATAGCCGCTCTTCTCCATTTCCGGCACCATCACCTGCGTCATGATGGCGATCTGCGCGGCGGCCGAGCCGAGGATGGAGGCCATCATCATGTTGGCCAGCAGGTTGACGTACAGCAGCCCGCCGCGCACCGAACCGACGAACGCCTTGGCCGCGTCCATCAGGCGCCGCGTGATGCCGCCCTCGTGCATTACCTCGCCGACCAGCATGAACAGCGGGATGGCGAGCAGCCCATAGCTTTCGATGCCCGAAAACAGCTGCTGGCCGTACGACAGCAGCAGGACGTCGTTGCCCGAGCTGTGAATGTAGACGATGGCGGCGATCGCCAGCACCAGCGCGATTGGCAACCCCAGGAACAGCAGACCGACGAAGGCGGCGGCGACCATGGCTTCAGTCCAATGTTGTCGGCGCGGGCGGCGGCGCGCCGTCCGCCAGGGATTCCGCGAGATTCGCCAGCGCGTGCACGGTGAGCGTGACGGCGAAGACCGGCATGATCAGCCACACCCAGACTTTCGGGATGCCGATGGTCAGCGTCGGCTCGCCGTACAGGAAGTTGCCGGTGGCGACGACGAAGGCGCCCACGTCGAAGCCGGCGCGGGCGAACTCCAGCGGTGCGAACCAGATCCAGCACAGCCAGATCAGGTAGCCGGAGAAGGCCAGGATGATGGCGTCGTTCAGGACGGTCATCGCCCGGCGCACGCGCGGCCCGGCGGCGTCGAGCAGCAGCGTCACCGCGATCAGCCCGCGCTTGCGCAGCGTCAGCGAGGCGGCGACCAGCGTCGCCCACACCATGGCGTAGATGGCCGCCTCGTCCACCCAGTACAGCGCCACGTTGAAGGCGCGGGTGAAGACGTTGAGCAGGATCAGCCCGGCGACCGCGGCGATCAGCGCGCAGGCCGCCACCCGCTCGACCCGCGCCACGGCGGCGCTGGCGCGGAACAGCGCCCGCCGCACCGGCGCCGGGCGCGCACCCGCGGAGGCTCTCTCGATGGCGGAACTCAATGGCGCCTCCGTTTCAATCGGATCGTTGGGTTTTCGCTGACGCTCAACCCAACCTACGACGCGGCCGTAGGTTGGGTTGAGGCAAAGCCGAAAACCCAACGCTCCCCGCTCACTTCTTCGCCGCTTCGGCGCGCAGGTCCTTCAGGGCGGGGGCCTTCTTCGACCACGTCGCTTCCCACGTCCTGATGGCGTCGCCGAAGAACTCCGGCCCGACTTCGGAGACGTTGACGCCGGCCTTCTTCAGGTCCTCGGTCCACTCCTTCTCCTTGACGACGGCGGTGTCGAGCAGGCGGTCGAGGTGCTCGCGCGTCAGCTTGCGCAGCATGGCGCGGTCGGCTTCCGGCATCTGCGCCCAGGTGCGCGACGAGACGACGGCGACCATCGGGAACATCATGTGCTTCGACAGCACGACGTTGGGCGCCACCGCGTAATACTTCTGCTTCACCATGTTCTCGACGTCCATCTCGATGGCGTCGACCTGCCCATTGGCCAGCGCGTCGTACACCGCCGGCAACGGCATCGGCGTCGGCGCCACGCCGAGGATGGTGTGGAAGTCCTTGGTCGGCTCGAACGGCGTGATGCGCACCTTCTTGCCGCGCAGGTCGGCCACCGACCGGATGGGATCGCGCCCCTCCAGCTGGCGCATGCCGGCCATGGCGTAACCCAGGCCGATGACGCCCACCTTGGCCGGCAGCTCGTCCAGCAGCTTGTAGGCGGTGTCGCTCTTCAGCAGCTTCGCGGCGCCGTCGATGTCCTTGACCAGATAGGGGGCGAAGAAGGCGCCCATGTTGGGCACCCGGTTGGACACCTCCGCCATCGTCATGAACGCCATGTCCAGCGCGCCGGTCTGCATCTGCTGAAGCATCTGCGCCTCGCTGCCCAACTGGCCGGAGGGGAAGACCGCCAGCGAATACTTGCCGTCGCTGGCCTTCTTCAGGCTTTCGCCCAGCGCCTGGGCCTCCATCGTCCACAGGTGCGGCGGCGGCGTGATCAGGCCGATCTTCAGCTCCCTGGCCTGCGCCGCCGGGGTCGCGAAGCCGACGGCCACCGCCAGGGCGGCGCCGAGAACAAGCTGCTTCATCTCCATCCCTCCCGTTCGTGTTGTTCGTTTCGCGTCTACATCGCGGCGACCAGCCCGCCGTCCACCGTCAGCACCACGCCGTTGACGTAGGACGCCGCGTCCGACGCCAGGAAGATCAGCGCCCCCACCAGATCCTCCGGCCGGCCCCAGCGGCCGGCGGGGGTGCGGCCCTCGACGTAGCGGACGAACTCCGCATCGTCGAGCAGCGCCCGGTTGAACTCCGTCACCATGTAGCCGGGCGCCAGCGCGTTCACCGTGATGCCGTGCGGCCCCAGTTCCGCCGCCAGCACGCGCGTCAGCCCGGTCAGCCCCGCCTTGGCGCTGCTGTAGGGCGCCAGCCCCACCCGGCCGACCTGCGCGACGATGGAGGCCATGTTGACGATGCGCCCGCCGCCCTGCCCGACCATCACCCGTCCGGCCGCCTGCGCCACCAGGAAGCAGGCGGTCAGGTCGGTGTCGACGACGCGGCGCCACTCCTGCGCCGTGTAGTCCAGCGCCGGCTTGCGGTTCTGGATGGCGGCGTTGTTGACCAGGATGTCGAGCCGGCCGCGCCGCGCCGCGATGCCCTCCACCGCGTCGCGCACGGCCGCCGCGTCGGTCACGTCGAACGGCGCCGCCGACACCTCCAAGCCGCCGGCGCGGAGCGCGGCGCAGGACGCCTCCAGCGCCTCGGCGTCGATGTCGTTCAGCACCACGTGCGCCCCGGCCTCGGCCAGCGCGCGGGCCATGGCGAGGCCCAGGCCGCGCGCGGCGCCGGTGACCAGCGCCGTCCGGCCGGCCAGGGAGAACAGGCGCTCCAGGATCATGCGTCACTCTCCAACCCCAGGAAACGCGCGGCGTTGCCGCCCAGCAGCTTGCCCTTCACCGCCGCCGGCAGGCCCGGCGCGCCGCGGATCAGGCCGCCCACGCGCTGTTCCCCCAGCGGGAACGGGTAGTCGGAGCCCAGCACGACGCGGTCCTCCCCCATCACCGACACCAGGAATTCCAGCGCCCGCGGGTCGAACACGGCGGAATCGACATAAATGCGGTCGAGGTAGGCGCTGGGCGGGTGCCGCGACTGGCCGCGGCAGACGTCGCGGTTGTGCCAGGCGTTCTCCAGCCGGCCGAGCAGGAAGGCGAAGCTGCCGCCGCCATGCGCGAAGCAGATGCGAAGCGAGCGCGGCAGCCGGTCGAACGCGCCCCCCAGGATCATGCAGACGATGGAAAGCTGCGTTTCCGCCGGCATGCCGACGGTCCACGGCGTCATGTATTTCGGCATGCGCTCGCGCGCCATCATATCCCAGGGGTGGACGAGGACGGCGGCGCATTCGTCCGCGCAGTGCTGGAGGAAGGCGACCAGCGCCTCGTCGTCCAGGTTGCGCAGGCCGACGTGGTTGCCGATCTGCACGCCCAGGTGCCCGGCCTTCATGCAGCGCGACAGCTCGGCGCAGGCCGCGTCCACGTCCTGCAACGGCACCTGGCACAGCGCCTTCAGCCGCCCGCCGCCACGCTCGCAGAGGTCCAGGGCGGCGTCGTTGAACAGGCGCGCGCACTCCAGCGCGTGCTCCACCGGCCGGCCATAGGCGAACAGCACCGGCGTGGCGGAGATCACCTGCACGTCGATGCCGTCCCGGTCCATGGCGGCGAGGCGCACGTCGGGGTCCCAGCAGTCCGCGGTGACCGGCCGGAATTCCCGGTCGCCGACCATCACTATGGCCTTGCCGCCGCCCAGGTGCTTCATCCACGGCCAGTCCGGCGTGCGGAACCGTTCGGCCAGATCCGGCCAGCGTTCCGGAAAGAAGTGCGTGTGGACGTCGATGACGGTTCCCATACGCTCACCCCTTGCCCGGATGCACGGCGCCGCACGCCTTGCACCGGCGCAGTTCGGGGCTGGCGTAGAACTGGTCGAACAGCGGCGGCAGGTCGTCGACGATGCTCTTCAACTGCACCTCCACGCGGTGCAGGCGGGCGTTGCAGGACGGGCAGTACCACTCGAAGCCGTCCAGTTCCCCCGCCGGCCGCTGGCGTTCGATGACGAGGCCGATGCTCCCCGCCTCCGGCCGCTGGGGCGAGTGGCGGACGTGCGGCGGCAGCAGGAAGACCGAGCCCTGGCGGATCGGCACGTCGCGCGGGCCGCCGTCCTCCATCACGCGCAGCACCATGTTGCCCTTGAGCTGGTAGAAGAACTCCTCCAGCGGGTCGTCGTGATAGTCGGTGCGGCGGTTGGGGCCGCCGACGATGGTGACGATGAAGTCCTTGTCCTTCCAGATCTGCGCGTTGCCGACCGGCGGCTTCAGCAGGTGGCGGTGCTCCTCGATCCAGGCGTCGAGGTCCAGCGGGGCGACGGGCAGCGCGGGCAGGCTCATGTCGGCTCTCCTTACGCCTTCGCGGGCAGGTGGGCGGTTCCCTTCATCTCGATGAGCAGGTGCGGGTGCGGCAGCTGGTGGACGGCCACCGTCGTGCGCGCCGGCCCGTCGGGGCCGAAATAGCGGGCGTAGACCTCGTTGTAACCGCCGAAGTCGTTCATGTTGACCAGGAAGACGGTGACGTCGACAAGATCGGACAGGCCACCGCCCGCCGTTTCCAGCAGGGTGCGGATCTTCTCGATCACCGCCGCCGTCTGCTCGCGGATGTCCAGGCGGGTGGTGCCCATCTCGTCCACCTCCGCCCCGGCGATGGAGTTGTCGGCGCGGCGCGAACTGGCGCCGGAGATGAACACCCAGTCCCCCGCCCGCTTCAGGTGCGGGTAGGCGCCGCGCGGGCGGGCCTGACCGGCCAGGGTGACGCTGCCGCTTGCGCTCATGCCGTCCTCTCCGGGTCGCCGAAGGTCAGGTAGTCCCACATGCGCTCGAACAGGCCACCGGTGCGCACCGCGCGCTCGGCCACCTCGTCGTCCGTGTAGGGCGTCGCCCGGCCGTGGGCGCCGGCCAGCGCCAGTTCCAGCGCCGCCGCATCCTCCAGAAAGAAGGCGAGGCAGGCGGCGTCCTCCAGGCTGGGGCCGACGCACACCGCGCCGTTGCCGCGCATGACGATGGCCGGCGCCGCGCCCATCGCCGCCACCAGCGCCGCCGCCTG
>DASWVP010000243.1:0-2384 GCA_036401175.1 Azospirillum sp.
GAATTTTTCCGTGGGCCTTGAGCGGAATGCCGATTGATCCGGACGTTCGTAGGTTGGGTTGAGCGCCAGCGAAAACCCAACATGCCGGCGGTGCGGGGGTGTTGGGTTTTCGCAAGGGCTCAACCCAACCTACGACGTTCAGGCTGTGGAGCATTCCGATCCAGGCCGTTCGGTGCCCGAACGTTGACCAACAATATCCCGTCTGGCAAGATACTTATCGTTGATTTTGCTCGATTTCGTGCATTTGCTTGGCGCAAGTCGCTCGACACCGGGGCGCCCAACCAGCGCGGCGGAGTTCGTTTTGAGGATTCTCATCTGCACGAAGCGCGACCTTGCCGGCAATCTCCTGCTCAACCGCATGTTGCCGCGTCTGGCGGGGCACGACGTGCGGGTTCTCCTGGCCAACCGGGTGCGGGCGGAGACGGAGACGGTGCCGGACCTGGGCGCGCTGAAGTTCTTCGAACAGGACCTGCCGGTGGAGGTGCTGTTCAGCCTGCTCGATTCGGCGCCCGAGCCGCCGGCGGGGGCGGAGCTGCTGTCGTTCCGCCACCTGGAGCGGCGCTTCGGCGTGCCCATCGCGACGGCCGGGCACATCGGCAACGGGCCGCTCACCGATCTGGTGCGGGCGGCCGAGCCGGACCTTGTCGTCTCCGTGCAGTTCGGCTTCATCTTCCGGCCGGACGCGCTGGCGATCCCGCGCCTGGGGCTGATGAACCTGCACTCCGGCGCGCTGCCGGGGCGGGCCGGGGTCAACCCGACCTTCTGGTGCATGCTGGAGGGGGAGGCGGAGGCGGCCTGTTCGCTGCACTGGATCACCGCCGCCATCGACGCCGGCCCGATCATCGAGGTGCGCGCGACGCCGATTGACTATGGCCGCTCCTTCCTGTCGAACTGGGTGCGCAACTACGAGACGGGGGCCGCCATGATCGTCGACGCGGTGGAGCGGCTGGAGCGCGACGGGATGCTGCCCGCCGTGCCGCAGGACGACGCGGCGCGCGTCTTCGTGCCGAAGCCGACGCCGGACGACTTCGCCCGCTTCCGCGCGCAGGGCCACCGCGTGGTGGACCATGGCGAGTACCTGGAGCTGCTGCGCCGCTGGCTGCCCGCCGCGCCCCCCGTGATGGTGGCCGCCACGTGAGGCCCGCATCCGCCATCGCGCCGGTCCGCTTCACCAAGATGCACGGCTGCGGCAACGACTTCATCCTCATCGACGACCGCGCCGCGCGCTTCGCCGGGCTGGAGAGCCGCATGGCCGTCACGCTGTGCGACCGCCGCTTCGGCATCGGCGCCGACGGGCTGATCCTGCTGCGCCGGCCCGGCCGCGCGGCCGCCGACCTGACCATGGTCTTCGTCAACCGCGACGGGCTGGTGGGGGAGATGTGCGGCAACGGCGCGCGCTGCCTCGCCGCCTTCGCCCGGCGCTGCGGGGCGGAGGGCGAACGCCTCGTCATCGACACGCCGGCCGGGCTGGTGACGGCGGCCTTCGACGGCGGCCTCGTCCGCCTGTCGGTGACCGAGCCGCGCATCCTCGACGCCGACGTGCGCGTCGACGTGGGGGGGCGGATGTATTCCTTCATGGCGGTGGACAGCGGCCCGCCGCACGCCGTGACCTTCGTGGACGACGCCGACCTCGACGCCGTGGACGTGGACGCCGTCGGCCCCGCGGTGCGCCACCACCCGGCCTTCGGGCCGCGCGGCGTCAACGTGAACTTCGCCGCCGTCCGCGACGGCCGCCTGCGCATGCGCACCTTCGAGCGCGGGGTGGAGGCGGAAACGCTGGCCTGCGGCACCGGCGCGGTCGCCTGCGCGGCGGCGGCCAGCCAATGCGGCGCCCTGGGCTCCCCCGTGACCGTGGTGACCCGCAGCGGCGCGCCGCTGACCGTCGCCTTCCGCCGCGACGGCGGGCACTTCGCCGACGTGGTGCTGACCGGCCCGGCCGCCTTCGTCGCCACCGGCACGCTGGACCCCGGCCTCGTCGCCGCCGTCCTGGCGGTGCCGGAACCCGTCATGGCCGAGGGCGTGCCGTGACGGCGCGCACGCCGCTGGGCGCCTTCCCCTGGCTGGCCGGCATCGCGGGCGCCCTGGCGGTCGTCGTCCTGGCCGGGGGGATGATCGCCTTTCAGCTCGGCGACACGGCGCGGGCGCAGCTTGCGGTGCGCGACGCGCGCTTCCAGTTCCTGGTGCAGACGATCCGCAGCCGGGTCGAGGCCAACATCCACCTCGGCCTGATGCTCAGCGGCCTGGGCGCGACGCAGGACCTGCTGGAACGATCGCGCGTGCAGGACGCCGACATCCTGTCCATCGACGTGTTCGACGACCAGGGCAACATGCTGTTCAGCAGCGACCGCGGCGGCATCGGCGACCGCGTGCCGGCCGACTGGCTG
>DASWVP010000244.1:0-2706 GCA_036401175.1 Azospirillum sp.
TACGTGCTGGGCGGCCGCGCCATGGAAATCGTGCACGAACAGCGCGACCTCGAGCGCTACATGCGCGAGGCGGTGAAGGTCTCGCACGATTCGCCGGTGCTGCTGGACCGGTTCCTCAACGACGCGATCGAGTGCGACGTCGACTGCCTGTCCGACGGCGAGCGGACCTTCATCGGCGGCGTGATGGAGCACATCGAGCAGGCCGGCGTGCACAGCGGCGACTCGGCGTGTTCGCTGCCGCCGTATTCGCTGTCGAAGGCGACCGTCGACGAGCTCAAGCGGCAGACCGCCGCCATGGCGAAGGCGCTGAACGTGGTCGGCCTGATGAACGTGCAGTTCGCGATCCAGGAGGTCGACGGCAAGGACGTGATCTACGTGCTGGAAGTCAACCCGCGCGCCTCGCGCACGGTGCCCTTCGTCAGCAAGGCCACCGGGATCCCGCTGGCCAAGGTGGCGGCGCGCTGCATGGTCGGCCAGTCGCTGCAGTCGCAAGGGATCTCCAGGGAAGCGACGCCGCCGTACTTCAGCGTCAAGGAGGCCGTGTTCCCGTTCGTCAAATTCCCGGGCGTCGACACCATCCTCGGGCCGGAGATGAAGTCCACGGGCGAGGTGATGGGCGTGGGCAAGAGCTTCGGCGAGGCCTTCATCAAGAGCCAGATCGGCGCCGGCACCAAGCTGCCGCGTCCCACGGACCCGGTGCGCAAGGTGTTCCTCACCGTGAAGAACAGCGACAAGCCGCGCGCGGTCGAAGTCGCCCGCCAGCTGGCGGCACAGGGCTTCCTGATCGCCGCCACCAAGGGCACCGCCGCCGCCATCAACGCGGCGGGCATCCCCTGCGAGGCGGTGAACAAGGTGACCGAGGGCCGCCCGCACGTGGTCGACATGATCAAGAACAACGAGATCGCGATGGTGATCAACACCGTCGAGGAGCGCCGCAACGCGATCACCGACTCGCGCAGCATCCGCACGTCGTCGCTGCTGGCGCGGGTGAACACCATCACCACCATCGCCGGCGCGGAAGCGGCGGTGGAAGGCATGAAGTACCTGGACAACCTGGACGTGTACTCGCTGCAGGAGCTACACGCGCAGCTGGCGGCCTGATGCGGCCGGCTTCCCCGGGGTAAGACCGGGGTGAACGCCAGCCGCTTCTTGGCATAATGTCCCTACCAGATACCGCCGGTCGGCAACGGCCGGCGGTATTCCTTTTGCATACCGATACTTTCCCCATGGCGACCATTCCACTCACCAAGCGCGGTGCCGAGAAGCTCAAGGCCGAACTGCACAAGCTCAAGACCGTCGACCGGCCGGCCGTGATCAACGCGATCTCGGAGGCTCGCTCGCACGGCGACCTGTCCGAAAACGCGGAGTACGACGCGGCCAAGGATCGCCAGGGCTTCATCGAAGGCCGGATCAAGGAGATCGAAGGCAAGCTCGCGGCCGCGCAGGTCATCGATCCGTCCCAGCTCAACGCCGGCGGTCGGGTGGTCTTCGGCGCGACCGTCGAACTCGAGGAAGAGGAAAGCGGGGACGCGGTGCGCTACCAGATCGTCGGCGAGGACGAGGCCGACCTCAAGCACGGCCTGATCAACATCTCGAGCCCCATCGCGCGCGCGCTGATCGGCAAGGAACAGGGCGACACCGCCGAGGTCCAGGCGCCCGGCGGCCTGAAGCGCTACGAGATCGTCGCCGTCCATTACGTCTGATCCGGCCGTGAACGACCCAGCCCGCCCGCCGTCGGCCGCATGGAAGGCGAGGGTGGCGGTGTTTGCCGCGGCGCTGTGGTGGGGCAGCCTGTCCGTCACCGGTTTTCTCGCCGTCCCGACGCTCTTCGCGAGCCTGCCGACGCCTGCCTTGGCGGGCAGCGTGGCCGCCCGGCTGTTCTCGGCCCAGGGCTGGGTCGCCGTCGCGTGTGGCGTGCTGCTGCTGTTCGCGTCGCGCCCGGAAGACGGCCGCTCCGGCATGGATTGGCGCGGCGGCGCGGTCCTGTTCGTGCTGGCCGGCCTGCTGCTGGCGCTGCTGTCCGAATTCGCCGTGGCGCCACGCATCATGGCCCGGGGGAACCTCAGGCTGTGGCATGGCCTGGGCGCGGCGATGTACGTCGTGCAGTGGCTGTGCGCGGCTGCCGTGCTGTGGAAGGTCACCGCGCCGCGGCAACACGACTAGCAGCGCATCGCCGCGCCGGCTAACCCAGACGACCCTTTTTCACCGACTTCTGCTTTGGCTTCGCCCGCTTCACCTGCCCGCCCGGCGTCAGCCTCTGGTTGCCCAGCACGCGCAGCGTCTTCACTTCCGGCCGCTGGCCCCCGCGCTTGCTGTACTTGAGCACCTTGAAGTCGCGCGGGCCGGGCATGCGGTCCTCGTCCTCGGCGCGCTCCTTGGGGGGTTTCGGACGCCAGAGCACCAGCAATTTGCCGATATGCTGGATCGGGGCGGCGCCGAGTTCCTCGGCCAGCGTCCGGAACATGGAGTCACGCAGTTCGCGGTCGTCGCCGTGGACGCGGATCTTGATCAGGCCATGCGCCTTGAGCGCGGCGTCGACTTCCTTCTTGACGGCGGGCGTGAGGCCCTCGTTGCCGATCATGACCACGGGGTCGAGGTGGTGGGCCTCGGCGCGGTGTTCCTTGCGTTCGGCGATGGTCAATTGGAGAGCGGGCATGGGGCTATTATCTCCGCGGGCCGCTGGACGGGCCGGCGCGGGGGGATGTC
>DASWVP010000245.1:0-7620 GCA_036401175.1 Azospirillum sp.
GGCGAACACCCCGGCGGCGGCGGGCAACCCGGCGCGGCGATCCGGCGGCGGCCCGAAGGCGGGCACCACGGGCGCCGGGACATCGGGATCGGCGGCATCGCCGTAGCCCGCCAGGATGATCGTGCGGATGCCCAGCCCCACGGCGGACGCGACGACAAGCCGGCTGTTCCCGGTTGGTCCCTGGCGCCCGAAATCGGGAGCGGCGATGATGAGGCTCAGCATGGCCGTGTCCGTCAGGACGCCATGAAGGCGACTTCGGCCTGGAACGCGATCTCCCGCTCGTCGAGCGACACGTCGGTGCCGGCCACGTACGCCTTCAGGTCGTACCGCCGGCCGTCCAGGATGGCCGGGGGAAGCGGAATGGCGAAGGCGTGGAAGCCATAGCCGACACGGTTGCGGTTGAGGTCGAGGCGGAAATAGCGCGCGGCTCCGCGGCCCACCTCCTGCGTGCCGTTGCGGATCGACACGATCACCTTGTTGTCGCTGGAACGCCGGTCGTAGGCCCAGCCACAGGCCATGCCGTCACGGACACCGTCGAAGGCGCCGCGGTAAAGCTGGCCGGTGCCCAGCGTGAAGGTGCGGCGACCGTCGACGAGCAGCGCGTGCGTCTCGCGCACGACGGCCATCACCTCGTGTTCCGCGTCGTCGCAATATTCCGCCGGCATCTCGAACAGGAAGGCGTAGCACCCGTCGCCGATCCCGCCGGCGGCGAGGTCCGGACGGTGTCGATCGGCCTTGGCCGTGCCGGCCAGACGCCCGTCGACATACATCTCGACGGTGAGCCTCTGGTTCTGGTTCGCCGGATTCCAGACCCAGCCGTGCAGACCAGCGCCAGAAAGCCCGTCCAGATGGCCGACAACACCCTCAAGCTCTTGCTCTGACATACGCCTGCCCCTGGCTCGCGTGTTCCAAGTCACTTTACAAAAGATAACCCTGAAAATTCAAAGGGCCTTTTGCATGAAAGCCGGACGAATTGCTGCTTTCCCGCCTTCCCCTGCCGGCGCGGCAAGGAAGCGGGCACGCAGGACGGTGACCTCGTCTTCCAGGCGTGCGATCGCGGCCAGGGCCGCGTCGTGCTCGGCCTGCAACCTGTGGTATTTCCGTTCCGCCTCGGACAACGTCTGGAGGGCGGTCGTCGCCAGACGGCGCAGTGACGCGCCATGGTCCCGCGCCGCCCTGCCCCGCCCGGCGTCGGCTTCCCCTTCCGCCGTGCCGTCGCGGCGGAACAGGCGGCGGGCCATGCCCATCAGCCGGCTGGGGATCAGGTCCGTCACGGCGCGAGCATCTCTTTGAACTCCGCGAAGCCGATGGGCGAAGCCGGTCCCGCTCCGGTCACGCGGAAGCGCATCCGCCCGACCTGCCGGTCCACGACGTGCGCGGCATCCCGCGCCAGCCCGAGTTCCGCCGTGTACTCCCCCTCGGGCAGGAACAGCTCGCACGCGAGGTGATAGGTGCGGACATCGCCGGCCTTCGCGGCGCCAAACGGGGATTCGGACCACAGCGTGTTGGCCATGAAGACGGCGGTCCGGTCGCGGTCGAACAGCGACAGGCCGAGGATGGGCTGCTCCATGCCGACGTGATAGGCGACGCGCACCAGGATGTTGAACGGCGTGAAGGCCGGGATCTCCACCACGTCCGCCCGTTCGCCGCAGGCGAGCAGCGCGTCGACGATCTCCGCCTCGCCGGTGGTGGTCCGGTCGCCGGTCGGGTCGAAGGACGCCCGGCCCGGCAGCGGCTTCGCGCCGGCCGGCGCGTGCATGAAGGCGCGCAGCACGGCCGGCGGCACGCGCAGGTCGGATCTGGCCGGCACCGTGTCGGCGATGATGTCGTCCCGCAGGGCCGGCTGGCGCCGCACGCGCTCGCGAACATCCACGACGTCGCGCCCGTTCAGCAGCGCCCGGTAAAGGGCGGTGACTAGCCGTATGTCGCACGGCTCGCCCTGGCGCTGCCCGTCGAAGGTCAGGCTGCCGATGATCCACCGCCCGCCGCCGGTCTCGCCGCGCGCCACCAGCCGCCAGAACCGGGCGGACTGCGCCGTGGCGGACGGCAATGCATAGGTGTGCTCGCCCCCGTCCGTAATCAGCGGCACCGTGGCGATCGGGCGGATGTCGGTGAGGAAGGCGTCGTCGCTGGCCTGCACCTCGACCGACGACACCGCGTTCAGGGCGGCGGTGCAGGTGCCCTGATGCAGCGTGAACGCCGTCACCGTGGTGTCGGGCCGGTGGCGGAAGTCGAAGCCGATGATGGCGGAGCCCGACAGGCCGCCGCTCGACTCCGAAGCCCAGAAGGTGTCCGGGCGACCATCGAAGGCGCATTCCGGAGCCGTCAGCGGAGAATGCAACTGGCTGGCGAAGGCGACGCCCAGAGCCTCCATCCGCGGGCTCAGTTCCGGCGTGCCGGCGGGTACCGGCAGGCGGGTGCGCACCCAGTCCAGCCGCGCATGCCAGACGAACGCCATGTCGTATCCGAACCGCTCGTAGGCGTGGGCGAAGCCCCAGCCCTGGGCGGTTTCGCGGAACAGCGCCCGCTGCCAGGGCTTCCAGGTCGCGAATTCCTCGACCGGCAGGTATTCGCGCGTGGCGATGGCGTTCAGCCGGCCGCGGCGGAACACGGCGTCGATGTAGTCGGGAAACGCCTGCACCGTGCCGCCACTGAGCCGGCTCAGGAACCATGCGAAATACGACGGGTCGGTGACCAGCCGCTCCATGGGCACGTGCAGGAAGTTCCAGGTCAGTTCCCCCGCCTCGGCCATCAGGTCGACCAGGGCGCAGACGAAGGCGACCTTCTCGTCCTCGGTGGCGCCGCCGGCGTCATCCGGGATCTTGGCCGCGATGGACTGGTGAAACGACGACTGGAACATCTGATACCAGTGGCCGCGGCTGGTCTCGCTCTGCTCCCATTCGCTCAGCAGGCGCCGGAAGAAGGAATGGCAGCGGCTGACCGGGTGCCGCACCAGATTGATGACGGTGTAGAAGCGGCGCGGCGGCGTCTCCCGGCACTTGGCGATCAGGTGCGTCAGGATGTAGCTGTGCACGCAGCCGTACAGCTTCGCCGGTCCGCCGTTCTTCTCGATGGCGTCGAACAGCTCGTCGACCGTGGGATCATAGTGCGACAGCGCGGCCCAGGTTTCCTCCAGCGACGCCCGGTTCTCGGTGTGTTCGAGGTTCCGGCCGTAGTCGAACTCCGGCAGCGGCTGCATGCTGTGCAGGCAGACGACGTCCGGATGCCCGTGCAGGGTGGCCGCGAGCCAATAGCTGGCCGTCCGCCCATGCGAGGTGACGATGAAATGCCGCGGGCCGGGTGAGTCGGTGGTCGGCGGCTCGAGCGCCGGGTTGAGGATGCCGGTGCGCTCGATCGTCGGCCGCTCGCTGAAGAACGCGGGCGAGCGCAGCGCCGGCGGTACCGGCTGCAGGGTGAGCGCCAGCGGTTCGTGCGGCTGCAGCCGGACCCCGTGGGCCAGCAGGTGGTCGACCACCGCGCCCTGGTCGGCAAGAAGCGCCGCCCGCAGCATTTCCGGTCCGAACTGGGCGAGCCCGAGCCCGGTGTTCTGGCCGTACCGGATCATGTCGAGGTGGCCGGCCGCGGCGGCGCTCCGCGCGGCCTGCACGGAACAGGTCTTGAGATGCCCGCCGACCCGCTGCAGGTACTTGACGACGGAAACGTGCCCGCCCGCCACTGCGGCGTCCAGTTCCGGACCCGGACCGGGGACCGTCAGCGGGTGCCCCATGCTGTGCAGGTAGGACACCAGTTCCGCATGACCGCCGTCGACGGCGGCGGCCAGCAGGCCGTACGCCGGATCGCAGACGTTGAAGCCCAGCTCGTGCAGGGCGCGCACGACGCCCAGGTGCCCGCCGCGCGCCGCTTGGCAGAGCGCGGCGGGATCGATCGGGCCGGCGCCATGCTGGTACAGGAAACGGGCGGCATCGGCATGGCCGGCGGCGATGGCGGCGCGCAGCGGCGCGCCATTGCGCGCCGATAGGCTGGCGCCGTTGGCGTGCAGGTAGGCGACGGCCTCCACATGCCCGTTGCGCGCCGCGGCGAGCATGGCCGCGTCGTCGTCCGCACGGACGTCCGCGCCCGCCGCATGCAACGCCTGGACGCGCGCCACGTCACCGGCTCCGGCCGCTTCGGCCAGGCCATCGGCCGAACCGGTCACGACCGCGTCATCGGAAACGGGTGCGTCGGACAGGTCTTGCATCAATGGGCTCCCTTTGCGCCAGTCGGGTGGGGCAGCACCATCGTCGAAATACCCCTACGTATGCAACTGCTTCGCGTGCTTGCGCACCGTAACCTTTCTCGGTCGGACGCGCCGCCCGGCGGTTTCCGCTATCCCAGACACGCGGCGAGACAGCGGGCGATCTCGGTCCGTTCCGCCGTGCCGACGTGCACCTCCTCCGCCGGCCCGGCATTGAGGAAGCCGGTCAGGAAGCGGATGGACACCGGCGCTCCGTCACGCCCAGGCCGGCGGTCCACCGCCTCGCCCGGCTGCGGCAGGGCGGCGGCTTCCGGAAGCTGCGGCAAATCGCCACCCTCCGCGGCCGGTTCCGGCGTTCGGCCGTGCGCCCAGCCGGCGGCCAGCAGCGCCTCCGTGTCGAGTCCCGCCGCCGCGCCGTCAAGGAGCGCGTCGAGCAACCCTTCCCCCAGATAAGGCGACAGATAGCGCAGGAAGCCGAGGTCGACGAGGCGCAGCGCCCCGGCCTCGCCGAATCCGGGATCCTGCGCGCGCAACGCCGTCGCCAGAACATGGCGGGCGTTCCCATAGTCGAGGACGAGGTCCTGCGGGGAACGCGCCAGCCAGTCCACCGGATGCCAGCGCTCGTAGGCGGTCAGCGGCTCCGTGCTGCGCCCGCAATAGAAGCGGCGCAGCCGCACCACCTTGCCGAACAGGACCGTCAGCCCGGATCCCAGCAGTTCGCGGAACAGGATGCCGCGCGGGATCCGCAGCAGATCGAACACCGTGCGCGCCACCTCGGTCCGGTAGACGGCGTAGGTCAGCGCCTCGTAGCGGCGCAACAGCGCGGCCAGCCGTTGCGCCGGCGCCGCCTGCACGTGCGATGGACCGTGCCAGGGCACGTTCTGCACCAGCACGCCGCGCGCTTCCGGCGGGACGGCGTACCACGCCTCGCCATGGTGGCGGGCCGGGTTGGCCAGCCGCCGCTCGTCGATGAAGTTGAAGTACAGGCCGTGCGCGGCCACCACGTCGGGGTGTCCGTCGAGGTGCGCCGCGCAGGCCCGCAGCGCCTCCACCATCACCACGTCGTCGTCGGCGCACAGCACGGCATAGGGCGTGTCGGCCATGGCGAAGCCGATGCGGAACTTGTCGAACGGGTGGGTGTCGGGCGCAAGCGTGACGCACTCCGCCCGCAGCGGCACCCCCGCCACCGCCGCCTTGTTGGCGGCCGCCGTGCGCGGACCGGAGGAGTCGAGCACGACGACGCGCCAGGGCACGCGCTCGGCGGCGAAATACCGCAGCAGCCGAAGCAGGTGGCCGGGCCGCTCGTAGGTCGGGATGAGAAGGGTCAGCACGGGCGCGTTCCGCTGGTGATGCGGTCCTTCATACCGGAACCGCGTGCCGGCCGCCAACCGTTGCGCCTTCATGGGCGAAAGGCGACTGTGCTACACCCTTTCGCAACCTCAACGAAGCGGTTTCCCGCGCCATGAACGAGCCGAAGAACATCGCCGAGATCCTGGCCCCCCCGGCCGCCGGGCGCCCCCCGCGCGAGTCCTGGCGCCGGCTGCTGGACGGAGTGCCGGCGCTGTCGGCCGACCTGCCGGCCCCGCTGACCGGGGTCATGTTGACGATCTGGCTGGCGCGCCCCGACCTGCAGGCGCTCTATCCGCTCGACACCGGTGAAGGCCGCCGCGATTTCGTCCTCTGGTGCTCGCTGAACGGGCGGCGCGAATACCGCGTCCTGGAAGATGCGTACGACTCCGAGACCAGCGGCCTGTCCCGCCCGGCGGCGGGCGTGCCGGTCGACCGCTGCGGGCCGCTGGTGTCGGAACTGATGCACCACCTGCATCGCAGCCGCGCGGACCTGCGGCGCATCTTCGACCTTGCCACGCCCGACGGGCGCATGCGGTTCCTGGGCTGGTTCCTGATGAACGGCCGCGCCGAGGTCGGCGACGGCGGGCCGCTGCCCGCGTGGCAGGTCGACCTGCTGCGCGCGCCGTGCACCGAGGTCGCGCAGGACCAGATCGTGCCAATCACCTGGGGCATGTACCTGGTGCGCGCCGCACGGCCCGACCTGATCGCCGCCTTCGACCTCGCCACGCCGGAGGGGCGGGAGGCGTACATGCGCTGGTTCTACCTGGACGGCCAGCCGGAGCTTCGCCTGCCGGGGTTGCCGGGCGAGGCTGACGGAGCGGTGCTCGCCCGGCCGGTGTTCGGCGACGCCGTGCCGGGCGGCGATGCCGCGATCAGCCTGCTGGGTTGCTGGATCTGGAAGGCCAGGGACGACCTCCAGCACGCCTTCCCGCTGTCCACGCCCGACGGGCGGCGCGCCTTCGCGGCATGGCTGGCGGTGGAGGGGCCGGCACAGTACGGGTACGATTGCGCCCTGCTGTTCTCCACGGCCCCGGTCGCCCCCCGGCCCGCCGCCGGACGGACGAACGACCGCCGGCCGGGCGTCAACCTCGTCGGCTACGCCTTCGGCGAACTCGGCATCGGCGAGGACGTGCGCATGGCCGCGCGTGCGTGCGATGCCGCCGCCCTGCCCTTCGGCGTCGTCAACTTCGCCCCCGGCGACGAGGTGCGCCAGCAGGACGCCAGCCTGTCGGCCCACGTCCGTCCGGGGTTCGAGCACGCCATCAACGTGCTGTGCATGACCGGGTTCGAGACCGTGCGCGCCTTCGCGCAACTGGGCACGACGGCCTTCGCCGGGCGCTACACCATCGGCTATTGGCCGTGGGAGCTGCCGGAGTGGCCCGACGAATGGCGCGTCGCCTTCGACATGGTGGACGAGGTCTGGGCCTCCAGCCGCTACACCCAGTCCGCCTACGAGACGGTGTCGCCGGTGCCGGTGGTGCACATGCCCATGGCCGTCACCGTCGACCTGAAGCACCGTCCGCCGCGCTCCGCCTTCGGCCTGCCGGAGAACCGCTTCCTGTTCGTCTTCTCCTTCGACGGGCTGTCCTACCTCGCCCGCAAGAACCCGCTGGCCGCCGTGCATGCCTTCCGCCGCGCCTTCCCGCGCGGCAACGAGCCGGTGGGGCTGGTGATCAAGGCGATGAACGTGGACGGCCGGCCGGAGTGGGAGTTCCTGTGTGCCGAGGCCCGGCGCGACCCGCGCATCGTTCTGATCGCCCGGACCATGGACCGCGCCGGCGTGCTGGGCCTCTATGCCGCGTGCGACGCCTTCGTCTCGCTGCACCGGGCGGAGGGCTTCGGCCGCGGTCTGGCGGAAGCCATGCTGCTGGAAAAGCCGGTCATCGCCACGGCGTTCTCCGGCAACCTGGAGTTCTGCCACCCGCACACCGCCTGTCTGGTCGGCTACCGCCGCGTGCCGCTGGAGCCCGGCGACTACCCCTGCGGCGAGGGGCAGAGCTGGGCCGACCCCGACATCGACGAGGCGGCGGCGCACATGGCCGCGCTGGCCGGCGATCCGGCGCGCGCCCGCGCCC
>DASWVP010000246.1:0-4893 GCA_036401175.1 Azospirillum sp.
GCGCGACCGCGAAAACCGCGACTACCTGCCGGGCGTGCCCCTGCCGGCGGAGCTGGAGGCCAGCAGCGACATGGCGGATCTGGGCGCCTGCGACGCGGTGCTGCTGGTCGCCCCGGCGCAGCACCTGCGCGGCGTCTGCGCCGGCCTCGCCCCGCACCTGAAGCCCGGCGCGCCGATGGTGATCTGCGCCAAGGGCATCGAGATCGCGACGCAGGATCTGATGAGCGACGCCGTCGCGGCGGCGCTGCCGGCCGGCACGCCGGTCGCCGTGCTGTCCGGCCCGACCTTCGCGGCCGAGGTGGCGCGCGGCCTGCCCACGGCGGTGACGCTGGCCTGCGCCGACACCGCGCTGGGCGCCCGGCTGGTCGAGGCGCTGGGCAGCCGCACCTTCCGCCCGTACTGGAGCGACGATCTGGTCGGCGCGCAGGTCGGCGGGGCGGTCAAGAACGTGCTGGCCATCGCCTGCGGCGTGGTGGTCGGGCGCCGGCTGGGCGACAACGCGCGCGCCGCGCTGATCACCCGCGGGCTGGCCGAGATCACGCGCCTCGCGCTGCGCCTGGGCGGCCGGGCGGAGACGCTGATGGGCCTGTCGGGGCTGGGCGACCTGACGCTCACCTGCTCCAGCCTGCAATCGCGCAACATGTCGCTGGGCGCCGCGCTGGGCGAGGGGCGCACGCTGGACGCCATCCTGGGCGAGCGCCGCTCGGTGGCGGAGGGCGTCTACACCGCGCGCGCCGTGGTGGCCCTGGCCGCCCGCGTCGGCGTGGAGATGCCGATCTGCGCGGCGGTGAACGCCATCCTGAACGAAGGCGCCGGCCTGGACGACACCATCCAGGCGCTGCTGGCGCGGCCGTTTCGCGAGGAGGGGCGGTGATGCGCGCGCTGGGACTGGCGTTCCTCCTGCTGTGCGTCGCCGCGCCGGCGCGTGCCGCGTGGGACAATCCGGCGGAGCTGCCGGGGCTGGGCGCGGTGGATCGCCGGGCGCCGGTCGATGTGGGGCAGGATCCCTGGCGTTCGGTCGGCAAGGTGCAGACCAACCTGGGCGGCCGCTGCACCGGCGTGCTGATCGGGCCGCGGCTGGTGATGACGGCGGCGCACTGCCTGTTCAACCCGCGCACGCGGGCCATGCTGCCGGCGTCGTCGCTGCACGTGCTGTTCGGCTATCACCACGGCGAGTACCGCACCCACGCGACGGTCGAGCGCTACACCCACGATCCAGCCTTCGACGGGCGCAAGAACGTGCGCATGCTGCACGGCGACAACGCGCATGTGGATTGGGCGCTGCTGACGCTGGCGCCGCAGCCCAAGGTGACCGAGCCGGCGCTGCCGCTGGCCGTGAAGCCGGTGCCGGCCGGCACGCCGCTGGCGCTGGGCGGCTTTAACCAGGACCGCTCGCACCAGCTGCTGGCCGACACCGCCTGCAAGGTCCTGGGCTGGGGCAACTTCCCCAACGGCGCGCCGATGATGCTGCACGACTGCTCGGCCACGCGCGGCACCAGCGGCGGCCCGATCCTGGCGAAGCGCGAGGGGCGGTGGGAGGTCGTCGGCATCAACGTCGGCGCCTCGCCCAAGGCCAACATCGCCGTGCCCGCCGCCACCTTCGCCGCCGAGGCGGCCAAGCCATAGGGCTTGCCGACGCATCCGGTTGCGGATAGGTTTACGGCATCGTTTCTCATGAGGAGTGCCGTCATGTCCGCCCCCGAGCGCCGCCCGTCGTCCCTGCTGGCGCTGCTGCCCGTCGTCGCCGTCCGCCTGCGCCTGTTCGGCCGGGCCGGCGAACCCGCCGGCCGGGCGGAGGCCAAACGCCGCACCGCCGCCTGAACCGCCGCCGCCCAGGAACGCCGTACCGCTGGCCCGCGTGCCGTTCCTGAGCGTCTACCGGAGGTAGCGTAGGTTGGTGCCAAGCGCAGCGCGGCCCAACGCTCCCCTTGCGTGGCGATGGGTGTTGGGCCGCGCTGGCGCTTGGCGCCAACCTACGGACCGCGCGATGCTTTCGGCGCGGTGGCGTTTGCGCTAGGGTCGTCGCGCTCGAACGCAAGAAGGAGGGGAATGCCGTGATCTTCATGTTCCATTGCAAGGACAAGCCCGGCTCGGCCGACGTGCGGGCGTCCAGCCGGGCGGCGCACCTGGAGTTTCTCGACGCGCGCAAGGACAGCGTCTTCGCCGCCGGCCCGCTGCTGAACGACGATGGCACGGGCATGGTCGGCAGCCTGCTGCTGGTGGACTTCGCCGACCGCGCCGAGGCCGAGGCGTTCGCCGCCGCCGACCCCTACGCCAAGGCCGGCCTGTTCGAGTCCGTCGAGATCCGGCCGTGGCGCCGGGTCTATCCCAAGGACTGAGGGGGTCCGGCATGGCCCGCTGGCTCGTCAAGTCGGAACCCGTCAAGTATTCGTGGGACCGCATGGTCGCCGACGGCCGCACCCACTGGGACGGCGTGCGCAACCATCAGGCGGCGAACAATCTGAAGGCGATGAAGCTGGGCGACCGCGCCTTCTTCTACCATTCCAACGAAGGGCTGGAGGTGGTCGGCGTGGTCGAGGTGGTGCGGGAGTACTATCCAGACCCGTCCGACCCCGCCGGCCGCTTCGGCATGGTGGACGTGGCCCCGGTGATGCCGGTGAAGACGCCGGTCACGCTGAAGCGGATGAAGGCCGACCCGCTGCTGGAAGGCATGGCGCTGGTCCGGCAGTCGCGCCTGTCGGTGTGCCCGGTGACCGACGCCGAGTGGGCGCGCGTGTGCGAACTGGCGGGCATCGAAGGGTAGGGGGCCTTCCTATACGTTGGGCCGCAGGCGCGGCCCAACGTCGGGTAAAGCGCTCAGATGCAGCGCCCGCCGTCCACCTCCATGCACACGCCGGTCAGGAACTCCGCCTCGTCGGAGCAGAGGAAGAGGGCGGCATTGGCGATGTCCTTGGGCGTCGACAGGCGGCCCAGCGGGATCGTCGCCTTGAACTGGGCGCGCTTTTCCGGCGTGTCCTCGCCCATGAACAGGTGCAGCATGGCGGTTTCGCCGGCCACCGGGTTCAGCGCGCAGACGCGGATGCGGTCGGGCGCCAGCTCCACCGCCATCGCCTTGGTCAGCGTGATCGCGGCACCCTTGGAGCCGTTGTACCAGCTCAACCCCGGCCGCGGCCGGACACCGGCGGTGGAGGCCACGTTGAGGATGACGCCGCCCGCGCCCTGGCTGCGGAACAGCGGCACGGCGTGCATGGCGCTGAGGTAGATGGACTTCACGTTGACGGCGAAGACGCGGTCGAAGGTTTCCTCGTCCACCTCCAGCATCGGGCGGTTGCGGTGCGTGTAGCCGGCGTTGTTGACGACGATGTCGAGCCGGCCGAAGGCGTCCACCGCCGCCTGTACCATGGCCTTCACGTCGTCCGAGACCGACACGTCGGCGCGCACCGCGCGGGCGGCGTCGCCGACCTCCGCCGCGACGCGCTTCGCCGCCTCCTCGTTGATGTCGGCGACGACGACTTTCGCCCCCTCGGCGGCGAAGCGCTTGACGATTCCCTCGCCGAAGCCCGATCCGCCGCCGGTGACGATGGCGACCTTGTCCTGCAGGCGCATGCTCTGTCCTCCCGTTCTTCTTATCAGTCGTGCTTGATGGCGACGGTCTTGACGGCGGAGAAGCCGTACAGCGCCTCGAAGCCCTTTTCGCGGTTGAAGCCGCTTTTCTTCACGCCGCCGAAGGGCAGCTCGACGCCGCCGCCGGCGCCGTAGTTGTTGATGAACACCTGCCCGGCCTGGAGCTTGCGCGCCATGCGCATCTGCCGTCCGCCGTCGCGCGTCCACACGCCGGCCACGAGGCCGAAGGGGGTGCCGTTGGCGATCCGCACCGCCTCCGCCTCGCCGTCGAAGGGGATGGCGGCCAGCGCGGGGCCGAACACCTCGTTCTGTTCGATGGCGCAGCCGGGCTTGACGTCGCCGAACAGCACCGGGGCCACGTAGAAGCCGCCCTTGGGCGCGCCCTCCACCACCGTGCCCTCGGCCAGCACGGCGAAGCCGTTTTCCTTCGCCGCCGCCACCATGCCGGCGACGCGGTCGCGCTGCTTGGCGTTGATCAGCGGGCCGACGTCGTGGTCGTCCAGCGCCGGGCCGACCTTCAGCGCCTTGAAGCGTTCGGCGATCATGGCGGTGAAGCGCTCGTAGATCGGGCGCTCGATCAGCACGCGGCTGCCGGCCGAACAGGTCTGCCCGGCGTTCTGCACCGAGGCGCGCACGACGAAGGTCAGCGCCTGTTCCAGGTCGGCGTCGGCGAACACCACCTGCGGCGACTTGCCGCCCAGCTCCAGCGTCACCGGCACGATGTTGCCGGCCGCCGCCCGCTGCACCAGCACGCCCACCTCCTGGCTGCCGGTGAAGGAGACGTGGTTGATGCCGGGGTGCGCCGACAGCGCCGCCCCCGCCTCCTCGCCGTAGCCGGATACGATGTTGAGCGCGCCGGCCGGGAACCCCGCCTCGTGCGCCAGCCGGCCGAGGTACAGCGTGGTCAGCGAGGCGTCCTCGCCCGGCTTCACCACGCAGGCGTTGCCCATGGCGAGCGCGGCGCCGACGCTGCGGCCGATGATCTGCAGCGGGTAGTTCCAGGGGATGATGTGGGCGGTGACGCCGTGCGGCTCGCGCAGGGTCATCACCGTGTAGCCGTTGAGGTAGGGGATGGTGTCGCCGTGCACCTTGTCGGCGGCGCCGCCGTAGAACTCGAAATAGCGCGCGCAGGCGGCGACGTCCGCCTTGGCCTGGGCCAGCGGCTTGCCGACGTCGCGGCTCTCCAGCACCGCCAGTTCGTCGGCACGGCTCAGGATGAGGGCGGAGAGCCTGAGCATCAGCCGCCCGCGCTCGGCCGCCGTCAGGGCGCCCCAGTCGCCGTCCAGCGCGGCGCGTGCGGCCTCGACG
>DASWVP010000247.1:0-8741 GCA_036401175.1 Azospirillum sp.
TACGCGAGACGTGCCTGTAGGTTGGGTTGAGCGTCAGCGAAAACCCAACGTCCCGCGCCTCGCCGTTCCGATGCGTGGTGCGCCGCTTCAGCGCACGACCATCGGCGCCAGATCCTTGCGGATGCCGGCGTCGAGGCGGGCGTTGAGCTGGTCGGCCATGCGGCGGGTCAGTTCCTGCAAAGTGGCCTCGCGGTCGGCCAGCGAGACGTTCTCGGCCACCGTCGCCGACGCCGTCACCGTCGACTTCGTCACGCCGCGAAAGCTGGAGCCGTCGGGCGAACTGCTCTCGCCGCTGACTTCCACCTCCAGGCGGCCGTCGTAGCGCTGCGCCTGATCGTTGGTGAAATAGCCCTGGACGCCGCCGGTCTTCGGCAATTGCGTCTCGATGATGGCGGCGTCCCGGATGGTGACGCGCACGCGGCCAGGACGGCCGTTGGTTTGCAGGCGCTCGGCCGTCCAGCGGCGCACGGCCTCGGCCGGCGGCGTGGGGGCGCTCTGCTCGACGTGCTTCCCGCCTCCACCCATCGGGCGATGGTTGTCCACCACGTCGATGGCGGCGGCGTTCAGCACGATGGGGCCGAACTGGGTGAAGCCGATCGGCTGCGTGGACACGCGCGGCGGCGTGCTCTGGCAGGCGGCCAGGGCCAGGGAGACAGCGGCGGTGGCGGTCAGCAGGAAGGAACGGCGGGTCGGCATGGTCGCTCCGGTCGGCCGGGAGGGTGGGGCGGCACTATAGCGCCGCCCCCGCTCCGCACCAAGCCGCAGCAAGCCCCTATTGTCCCGACCGCGACCGGCTCAGCGACACCATGCTGCCGTCGTAGCGGTATTCCGGCAGCGCGGCGAACTGGTCCTTGGTCCAGTTGGTGGCGACGATGGCGTTGCGGTCGCGCGAGAAGCGCACCCGGTCGACGTCGACCGCCACGTTCTTCTCGCCGATGCCCAGGAAGCCGCCGGTGCCGACCACCAGCATCTCCGGCCGGTTGTTGCGGTTCATCAGCACGTCGTCGACGGTGCCGACCTTCTGCCCGTCGAAGGCGACGACGTCCTTGCCCATCAGTTCGCGCGGCTCCAGCCGGGCCAGCGTCGACAGGTTCCGTTCCTCGATCGGCCGCGACGCCTGATCCGACGAACCGCCGAACCAGTCGTTCATCTGCGCGCAGCCCGCCATGGACACCAACGCCACGGCCGACAGCAGTGGAAGAGCGATCTTGCGCATGCTGCACCTTCCCTTGGGTGGTTACCCGAAGGGAAAACAGGCGAATCCCCCGCTCCTCACGATTCCCGCTGCCGATGGTTCACTTCCCCGCCGGAATATCCGGCGTGGGGCGCTGGCGCTGCGCCTGCGCCCCGTACGGATCGACGAACTCCGTCGGCGCGCAGCCGGCGACGGCGACGAGCGCCGCGACGAGAAGACTCATGATCGTGCGCATGGCTGTCCTCCCTTGGATCATGTCCAGGAAGAACAGATGGGCCGGCGGGAACGTTCAGGGAAGGGAGGCGCCCTTACCCGGCGCCGTAAACCCGGTCCAGATCGTCGTCGTCGAAGTGGTAGGCGGTCGAGCAGAACTGGCAGACCACCTCGACCTTGCCGGTCGCCTCCACCTTGAGGGTCTGGACCTCGTCGCGCGGCAGGTTCGCCAGCATGTCGTGCACGCGCTGGCGCGAGCAGCGGCAGCCGAAGCGCAGGTGGTGCGGCGGCCACACCCGCACGCCGTCCTCGTGGAACAGGCGGAACAGCAGGTCGTTGGCCTTGAGATCGGAACTCAGCAGCTCGTCGTCGGTGGCGCTGGCCATCAGCACCATGGCGCGGCGCCAGTCGTCCTCGGCGTCGCTGGCCAGCAGCGCCGCCTCGCCCTGTTCCGGCGGCATGCGCTGCACCATCAGCCCGCCGGCGCGCCAATGGCCGTCGGCGTCATGCCCCACGGTCACGCGGATGCCGGTGTCGATCTGCTCCGACTGGCGGAAATAGTGCTGCACGCAGTCGGCCAGCGTCTTGCCGTACAGCTCGACGATGCCCTGGTAACGCTCGGAGTTCGGCCCCTGGTCGACGGTGAAGGCGATGTGCCCGCGCCCCAGCAGGGCCGGGGCCGGGGCGATCGGCACGTCGTCGACGGCGGCCGACAGCGCCGCCTCGTCGAACTGGGCGTAGGCGCGCACGTCGCCGACCGAGGTGACGTCCGCCACCATCAGGCGGATCGGCCCGTCGCCCTTGGTCTGCAGCGTGAAGATGCCCTCGTACTTCAGCATGCTGGCGAGCAACACGGCGAGCGCCATGGTCTCGGCCAGGAAGCGGGCGACCGGCTCGGGGTAGGCGTGGCGCGTCAGGATCTCGTCCAGCGAGGAGCCCATGCGCACCATGCGCCCGCGCAGCCGCGACACCTCGATCTGGAACGGCTGGACCAGATCGTCCGGTGCGGCGGCGGGGGAGGGGGTGGCGGGCTCGCTCATGCCTCCAGGCACCATGCCAGAATGGCCTTCTGGGCGTGCATGCGGTTTTCCGCCTCGTCCCAGACGACCGACTGCGGGCCGTCGATCACGCCCTCGGTCATCTCCTCGCCGCGATGGGCGGGCAGGCAGTGCATGAACAGCGCGTCGGGCTTGGCGTGCGCCATCAGCGCCTCGTTCACCTGATAGGGGCCGAGGGCGGCGTGGCGGTCGGCCTTCTCCTCGTCGGTGTTGTTCATCGACACCCAGGCGTCGGTGACCACGCAGTCGGCGTCGCGCACCGCCTCCTCCGGGGTCTTCACCCGAATGACGTTGCCGCGGCCCTCGCGCTCGGCCCAGGCCATCAGGGCGGGCGGCGGGCTCAGGGTGTCGGGGCAGGCGAGGCGCAGCTCGAAGCCGAAGCGCACGGCGGCGTGGATCCAGCTCGCGGCCACGTTGTTGCCGTCGCCGCTCCAGGCGACGACGCGGCCACCGATGGGCCCGCGATGCTCCTCGAAGGTCAGGATGTCGGCCATGATCTGGCAGGGGTGCGATTCGTTGGTGAGGGCGTTGATCACCGGAACAGTCGCATGGCGGGCAAGTTCCAGCAGCCGCTCCTCCGGCCCGGTGCGCACCATGATGACGTCGACGTAGCGCGACAGCACGCGCGCGGTGTCGGCGATGGTCTCGCCGCGGCCGAGCTGCATGTCATCCAGCTTCAGCACCAGCGCGTGGCCGCCGAGCTGGGTCATGCCCACCTCGAACGACACGCGGGTGCGGGTCGACGGCTTTTCGAAAATCATCGCCAGCGTGCGGCCGGTGGCCAGGCTCCGATGTCCGGGGATGTCGCGCTTGATGGCGACGGCGCGGTCGAGGATGCCACGCAGCGTGGCGGTGTCGAGCCGGTCGAGGTCGAGAAAATGCCGCGGCGTCGTCATGCCACCAGCTCCTGTGCGGTCTTGGCCAGGATGGCGATGGCTTCGTCCACCTGCGCTTCGTCGATGATGAGGGGCGGCAGCAGCCGCACCACGTTGTCCCCGGCGGCCACGGCCAGCAGGCCGTTGGCGCGCAGCCGGTCGACCACGGCGGTGTTGGCGACCGCCGGGTTGGCCGGGTCGCACTTCAGGCCGAGCATCAGCCCGTGCCCGCGCACCTCGGTGAAGACCTGCGGGTGGTCGTCCACCAGGGTGGCGAGGCGGCGGTGCAGCACGCGGCCGATCCGCTCCACGCCCGCCAGGAAGCCCTGGGCCAGCACGACGTCCAGCACGGCGTTGCCGATGGCCGTGGCCAGTGGGTTGCCGCCGTAGGTGCTGCCGTGCGTGCCCGGCACCATGCCGACGGCGGCCTTTTCGGTGGCGAGGCAGGCGCCCAGCGGGAAGCCGCCGCCGATGCCCTTCGCCACCGCCATGACGTCGGGCGTGACGCCCGACCATTCATGCGCGAACAGCTTGCCGGTGCGGCCCATGCCGGTCTGGATCTCGTCCATGAAGAGCAGCAGCCCGAACTCGTCGCAGATGGCGCGCAGGCCCTTCAGGAAGTCGGTGTCGCCGACGCGGATGCCGCCCTCGCCCTGGATCGGCTCCACGCAGATGGCGGCCGTCTCGTCGGTGACGGCGGCGCGGGCCTCGTTCAGGTTGCCGAAGGCGACGACGTCGAAGCCATCCATCACCGGCCCGAAGCCCTTGACCATCTTCTCCGCCTTCGACGCGGCGATGGCGGAGGTGGTGCGGCCGTGGAAGTTCTGCTGGAAGGTGATGACGCGCCAGCGCTGCGGGTTGCCGGTCTCGTACTGGTACTTGCGGCAGACCTTGACGCTGCACTCCCACGCCTCGACGCCGGAATTGGTGAAGAACACCGTGTCGGCGAAGGTGGCGTCGACCAGCCGCCGGGCCAGCGATTCCTGACCCGCCACCCGGTAGAGGTTGGAGGTGTGCCAGAGCTTCCGCCCCTGCTCGATCAGAGCGTTCACGAGGTGCGGGTGGGAATGGCCAAGCGCCATCACCGCCACGCCGGCGGCGAAGTCCAGGTATCGTCGCCCGGCCGTATCGAACAGATACGGGCCTTCACCCCGCTCGAACATGACGTCGGCGCGGGCGTACACGGGCATGACGACCGGAATCACGGGACACTCTCCCAATACAGAGGCATCCGGCGGACCCGCTGGCCCGACGGAAAGCGGCCAATATCGAGAGATAAACGGCTGCTGTCAACGGCTTGGGCGCGGCCGCTCGCGCATGCCTGCGTTCCCGGCCGGCGTCCCCGCCTCACGCCTTCAGCTTGTACCCCGTGCGCAGCATGCGCAGGACCAGCCACCACAACAGGCCGTTGGTCGCCAGCATGACCACGACGCCCAGCGCCAGCGTGCCGTCGGAACGGCCGATGAAGCCATAGCGGAAGCCGTCGATCATGTAGAAGAACGGGTCGACGTGGGCGATCCACCAGAACACCGGCGGCAGGCTTTCCACCGAATAGAAGGTGCCGGACAGGAAGGCCAGCGGCGTCACCACGAAATTGGTCACGGCGGCGATGTGGTCGAACTTCTCCGACCAGATGCCGCCGGCCAGCCCCAGCAGCGACAGCAGCATCGACGCCATCAGCGCGTGGAAGATCACGAAGGCCGGGTGCGGCAGGTGCAGCGGCGTGAACGCCCAGATCGCCAGCCCGGTCACCAGCCCGACGCACAGCCCCCGCGTCACCCCGCCGCCGACGAAGCCCAGCGCCAGCTCGATGGGCGCCATGGGCGGCATCAGGATGTCGACGATGTTGCCCTGCACCTTGGAGATCACCACGGACGACGAGGTGTTGGCGAAGGCGTTCTGCGTCATCGCCATCATGATCAGGCCGGGGGCCAGGAACTCCATGTACGGCACGTTGCCGATCATCCGCACGGCGCCGCCCATCGCCAGCGCGAAGACGGCGTAGAACAGCAGCGTGGTCACCACCGGCGCCCACACGGTCTGCTGGTGCACCTTGGCGAAGCGGCGCACCTCGCGGGCGTAGAGCGTCCACAGCCCGATCCAGTTGACGGAACCGACGGCGCGCGGCATGGGAGGGAGGGGATGGGTCATCGCTTCAAGGATCGTCAGGAAAGCGGCGACATTAGGCCCACATCCCCCGCCGGGGCAACCGTTGCCAAGGGAAGGCCTGCCATGACGGACCGCCGTCCGCCCAAGCGCGTCACGCCGCAGTACCTGGAGAACGCGGCGCTCCACTACCTCGAACGCTTCGCCAGCTCGGCGGCGAACCTGCGGCGTGTGCTGATGCGCAAGGTCGACCTGTCGGTGCGGGAGCACGGCACCGACCGCGAGGAGGCGGCGCGCTGGGTGGAGGAGCTGCTGGCGCGCTATCAGCGCAGCGGCCTGCTCGACGACGCCGGCTATGCGCGGATGAAGGCGGAGAGCCTGCACCGCCGCGGCGCCTCGACCCGCGCCATCCGCGAGAAGCTGGCCGCCAAGGGCGTGGACCGCGACGCCGTGGACGGCGCGCTGGAACGCGTGCGGGAGGATGTGGAGGGCGACATGGACCTGGCCGGCGCGCTGGCCCTGGCGAAGCGCCGCCGCCTCGGCCCCTTCCGCCAGCCCGAGTCGCGGGCGGCGCGCCGGGACAAGGACCTGGCCGCGCTGGGCCGCGCCGGCTTCGCCTACGCCATCGCCCGGCGGGTGGTGGATGCCGAGGACCCGGAGGAGCTGGAATAGAAAAGGCCCGCCGCGAGAGATCGCGGCAGGCTCGTTTTCCTGGACCGGCAGGGGCGCCCGGAGGCGCCCCCTTCACGTCAGGCCGCGGCGGCCTGCTTATCCTGGGCCTTGGCGATGCGGCGCTTCAGGCGGCGCGCGTCGAGGCTGAGGACGGCGTCCTTGGCGTCGAGCAGGAAGGCGTCGAGGCCGCCCTTGTGCTCGATCGAGCGGATCGCGTTGGTCGAGAGGCGCAGGCGCACCATCTGGCCGAGCGAATCGCTCAGCAGCGAGGTTTCCTGCAGGTTCGGCTGGAAGCGGCGGCGGGACTTGTTGTTGGCATGCGAGACGTTGTTGCCAAACTGCGTGCCCTTGCCGGTCACGGAGCACCGACGAGCCATCGGTCTGATCCTTTTTAACAAATGAATGCCGGTCTCGGGCAGCAGTCCGCCCGAAAGGAGGCGGCGTTATAGTCGAACAAGCGCGCGCCCGTCAAGGAAGGAGAATCCGGACGCGCGCCTGATCATCGGCCGAAGGTCACTTCGCCTCGGCCGGCTTGGCGGCGGCGACCGGCGCCGGGGCCGGGGCCGGAGCGGCGGGAGCGGCCGCCGGGGCCGCGGCCACCGGAGCCTTCGGCGCTTCGGCCTTCACCTCGGCCTTGGGGGCATCGGCCTTCGGGGCCGGCGCGGCGGTCTTGACCTCGGCGGTCTTGACCTCGGCGGCCTTGACGTCGGTGGTGGGGGCCGGGGCCTTCGGCGCCTCGGCCTTCACCTCGACCTTCGGGGCGGGAGCGGGGGCGGCCGGCTTGGCTTCGACCTTCGGGGTCTCGACCTTCGGCGCCTCGACCTTCGGGGCCGGGGTGGCGGCCTTCACCGGGGCGGGCTTCGGCGCCTCGGCCTTGACGGCGGGCTTCGCGACCGGCTTCGCCTCGGCCTTGGGCGCTTCGACCTTCGGAGCGGGCTTGGCTTCCACCGTCGCGGCCGGCTTCGCCTCGGCCTTCGCCTCAACCTTCACCGGGGCCTTCACGTCGGCCTTGGGGGCCGGGGCGGCGGCCGGCGCGGTGGCTTCGGCGACCAGCTTCTGCGACAGCTCGAAGAACGCCTTCACGTCCTCGGCGACGCGGGCCGAGGTGGTGTCGAACAGCTGGCGCTGCAGGGCCACGAGGTCGGCCGGGCTGCGCACCTTGCGCATGTCCTCGGCGACGCGGGCGGTCTGGTTGAAGCCGGTGGTCAGGCCGTCGACCCAGCGGCGGTAGCCTTCCTGCACGACGCTGCCGACGCGGGCCGAGCGGGCGGCGGCATCCTCATAGATTCCCAGGAACTTGGCGGTCATAGCGGTGTCTCCCCGAAACACGAGTTTGAACGGAGGCGTCCCGCGACGGCGCGCGGCCACGGCCGCTTGCCCCACGGGACCGGCGGCGGGCCCGAAGGCACACGGCCACCCCGGCGAAACCCGGTTTCGCCGTCCGTACCCTACACAAACCAATGCTGCGGTGCAACATATTCGCTGCGGCGCGGCATGCCGGACGCCCGCCGCCTCAGTCCCGCGCGCCCACCTCGCGGCCCAGGAAGTGGGCCAGCAGGGTGCGGGCGGCGGCGGTGGGGACCAGGGCGCCGCTGGTGACGCGGGCCTCCAGGTCGGGCAGGCCGGCGCGCACCTGGGGGTTGGCGCGGAAGGCGTCGATCAGCGTCTCGCGGATCTCGCTCCACAGCCAGGCGCGGGCCTGCTCGGCGCGCCGGGTGGTGCGGGCGCCGCTCTTTTCCATGGCGGCGCGGTGGCTGCCGATGGTGTCCCACACCGTGTCGATGCCGCGCTTCTCGAAGGCCGAACAGCTCAACACCGGCACCCGCCAGTCGGCGCCGTGGCGCAGCAGGGTCACGGCGTGGCGGTAGTCGGTCACCGTGTGGCGGGCGGTGGCGGCGAGGTCGCCGTCGGCCTTGTTCACCACGACGACGTCGGCCAGCTCCATGATGCCCTTCTTGATGCCCTGCAGCTCGTCGCCGCCGGCCGGCAGCAGCAGCAGCAGGAACAGGTCCACCATGTCGGCCACCGCCGTTTCCGACTGGCCCACGCCCACCGTCTCCACGACGATCACGTCGAAGCCCGCCGCCTCGCACACCAGCATCGCCTCGCGCGTGCGGCGGGCGACGCCGCCCAGCGTGCGGCCGGCGGGGGAGGGGCGGATGAAGGCGGCCTCCTCGCGCGACAGATCGACCATGCGCGTCTTGTCGCCGAGGATCGAGCCGCCGGTGCGCTGCGAGGTCGGGTCGATGGCCAGCACCGCCACCCGGTGCCCCTGGCCGATGACGTGCAGCCCGAACGCCTCGATGAAGGTGGACTTGCCCACCCCCGGCACGCCGGTGATGCCGACGCGCACCGAATTGCCGGTGTGCGGCAGCAGGGCGGCCAGCAGCGCCTCCGCCATGCGGCGGTGGTCGGGGCGGGTCGATTCGATGAGCGTGATGGCGCGCGCCAGGGCGCGGCGCTCGCCGCGGCGCACGGCTTCGGCCAGGGCGGCCGGATCGCTGGGGGTGGTCGTCATGGCCGTGAACCTAGCCGCCCGCACGCCCGTCGGCAACGCCGCAACCGCCGCCCGCCAGCCAATCCTCGATGGCGGCGAACAGCCGGGCGGCGCAGGCGCAGGCG
>DASWVP010000248.1:0-1864 GCA_036401175.1 Azospirillum sp.
CACCGACTCGCTGAGCGGCGTGGAGACGCTCAGCTTCAGCGACGGCGACCTGGTGCTCTGGGGCCCGGGCCTGCACGGCAAGGGCGGCGCCGCGATCGTCGGATCGTGGCCGGACCTGCTGGGGTAGCACGCGGCGGGCGCGGCACGAGTCAGCGGGGTCGGATCACGATTCAGGACGATGGTCTGGCCGGAGCGTGAGGTCGGCTACGAAATCGTGCTCTGACCCCGATGACGGCGCGGCCGGAGCGGGAACGCTTCTTCCGCCGGCCAAACCGCAATCGGGGCCCCCCGATTGCTCCGTTGTTGCCCGGCCGAGGCTGAACGCGCGCCCGCTCTAAACTCCACGGGTGACGAAGAAGGTCCCCGCCGCCCACCAGCCGCTGGCCGAGCGCCTGCGCCCGCGCACGCTCGGGGAGGTGATCGGCCAGCAGCACCTGCTGGGCGCCGGCATGCCGCTGCGCATCGCCTTCGAATCCGGGCAGCCGCACAGCTGCATCCTGTGGGGGCCGCCGGGCACCGGCAAGACCACCATCGCGCGGCTGATGGCCGATGCCTTCGACGCGCAGTTCATCCAGATCAGCGCCGTGCTCGGCGGCGTGAAGGACATCCGCGACGCCGTTGAACAGGCGCAGCTCGCGCAGGGCACGGCGCTGGAGAACGCCGCCGGCGGCGGCGGCCGGCGCACCATCGTGTTCGTCGACGAAGTGCACCGCTTCAACAAGAGCCAGCAGGACGCGTTCCTGCCGCACGTCGAATCGGGCCTGTTCACGTTCATCGGCGCCACCACGGAAAACCCGTCCTTCGAGGTCAATTCGGCGTTGCTGTCGCGGGCAGCGGTCTACGTGCTGCAGCCGCTGTCGGAGGCCGACCTGGCGCAGATCCTGGGCAAGGCGCAGGCGCTGGGCGCCGTGCCGGCGATCGACGAAGCGGCGCGCGACCGCCTGGTCGCCTACGCCGACGGCGACGCCCGGCGCCTCCTCAATACGCTGGAGACGCTCTCGGTCGCGGCCGCCAACGAACGGCGCGAGCAGATCACCGACGAGTGGCTGCTCAAGGTGCTCGGCGAGCGCCTGCGCCGCTACGACAAGGGCGGCGAGCAGTTCTACGACACCATCAGCGCGCTGCACAAGTCGGTGCGCGGCTCCGACCCCGACGCCGCGCTGTACTGGCTGGTGCGCATGCTCGACGGCGGCGCCGATCCGCGCTACATGGCGCGCCGCATGATCCGCATGGCGGCCGAGGACATCGGCCTCGCGGACCCGCGGGCGCTGCGGCTGGCGCTGGACGCCGCCGAGGTCTACGAGCGGCTGGGCACGCCGGAGGGCGAACTGGCGCTGGCCGAATGCATCGTCTATCTCGCCATGGCGCCCAAGTCCAATGCCGTCTACGTGGCGTACAACGAGGCACGGGCGCTGGTGAAGAAGGATGGCACCAGGCCGGTGCCCCTGCACCTTCGCAATGCACCCACGAAGCTGATGAAGGACCTGGACTACGGCCGCGACTACCGTTACGCGCACGACGAGGAGGGCGGGTTCGTCGCCGGCGAGAACTACCTGCCCGAAGGCATGAAGCCGCCGCGGTTCTACCGGCCGGTGGAGCGCGGGCTGGAGATCAGGATCGGCGTCCGCCTGGAGGAATTGCGCGAGCTGAACAAACGGCAGCGCGGCTGATTTGCGTCAACTTCCGCGCCGCGCTCCTAGGGAGAACCCGGTGAAAACGGAGACTTTCTGCCTCAGGCGCTCGCTACAATCCATCCCGCAGAACCCGCCTGAGGACTCGTGGCGGGTTTTTTGCTGATGGGCGGCATGCGTCCACAAGACGCGCGGTCGCAAGGCGGCGTTTCGCCCGGGCGAGGCGCCGGTGG
>DASWVP010000249.1:0-35385 GCA_036401175.1 Azospirillum sp.
CGGCCTCCGCGGCGCAGGCCATGCCGGCCGGGCCGCCGCCGATCACGGCGATGCGCTTGCGCGCCGTGACGGGGGCGGCGGCGTACTGCCCCTCCCGCCCGGCACGCGGGTTGACAAGGCAGGTGGCCTCCCGGCCGGTGAAGATGAAGTCCAGGCAGCCCTGGTTGCAGGCGATGCAGGTGTTGATGCGGTCCCCCCGTCCGGCCCGCGCCTTCGCCACGAACTCCGCGTCGGCAAGGAACGGGCGCGCCATCGACACGAGGTCGCAGACGCCCTCGGCGATCGCCGCCTCGGCGTCGTCGGGCGTGTTGAAGCGGTTGCTGGCGATCACCGGGATGCCGGCCACGCCCTTCAGCCGCGCCGTGGCCCAGCGCCACGCGGCGCGCGGCACCATGTAGGCGATCGTGGGGATGCGCGCCTCGTGCCAGCCGATGCCGGTGTTCAGCACGTCGGCCCCGGCCGCCTCCACGGCGCGGGCCAGCGCCGCCACCTCCTCGAACGGGCTGCCGCCGTCCACGAGGTCGAGGGCGGAGATACGGAACATGATCAGGAAATCCGCCCCCACCGCCGCGCGCACGCGGCGCACCACCTCCACCGGGAAGCGGATGCGGTTCTCCAGCGGCCCGCCCCAGGCGTCGGTGCGGTGGTTGGTGCGCGGCGCCATGAACTCGTTGAGCAGGTAGCCCTCCGACCCCATGATCTCGACGCCGTCGTAGCCGGCGGCGCGGGCGCGCGCCGCCATCGCCGCGAAATCCTCCAGCGTGCGGGCGATGTCCGCCTCGTCCATGGCGCGCGGCGTGTGCCGGTTGATCGGCGCGCGCACCGCCGAGGGGGCGACGCAGCCCTCGTGCGGGGCGTAGCGGCCGGCGTGCAGCATTTGCAGCAGGATGCGCCCGCCGGCATCGTGCACCGCGTCGGTGACGCGCCGGTGGCCGGGCACCTCCGCCTCCGTCAGGCCGCCGTGGCCGTGTGGGTCGAGCCGCCCCTCCGGGCTGGGCGAATAGCCGCCCGTGACGATCAGCGCGGCCCCGCCCCGCGCCCGCTCGGCGTAGAAGGCGGCGAGCCGGTCGGCGCCGTCGGCCGCGTCCTCCAGCCCGGTGTGCATCGACCCCATGACGAGGCGGCTGGCGAGCGTCACCGGCCCGATGCGGACGGGCTGGAACAGGTGCGGGTACGCGATGGAATGGGGCATCGTCTCGGTCGTCTCCCTGGCTTTTCCGGCGTGCATCGGCGACGCCGTGCTTCCGTTTTGCGGAAGCTTTAGCACAGGTGCGGCACCGTCAACCAGCGACCCCGCAGCGCCGCCGGTACTCCTCGATCCGCTGCGCCAGCGGTTCGGGGATGGGGATGGAGCGCATGGTCGCGGTGTCGACGAAGGAGCACACCCACGCCCCGCCGAAGGACGCCACGCCGTCGCCGCGCCGCCCCTCCACGCGGAAGCTCACGGTGGAGCGGCCGGTCCCTTCGACCAGGACCGTCACCGCCACGCCGTCGCCGGGCTTCAGCGGCGCCTGGATGTCCAGGTCGCCGTGCACGAACGGGCTGCCGATGCCGCATTCGGTGTTCAGGTGGTACCAGCTGTTGCCCAGCACCTCCTCGAACCAGCCCTCGATCGCCTCCATGGCGTAGTCGAACAGGCGGATCGTGTAGGCGATGCGCGCCGCGTCGCTGTCCCCGAAACGCACCTTGCGCCGGTGGACGTAGGGCGCCGGGTACGGCGCGTCGGGGACCTCGACCGGTTTCGCCACGACAGCCCCCTCCCCGCCCCGCTTTCCACGGTCATCAGATGTAGGCGAACGAGTCCCCGTTGCTAGCCCGCCATCGCCGGATGCCGTTCGGGAACCGCGTAGGCGCCCCGCGCGAAGACCAGCGGCGCCAGCGTGTTCTCATAGCCGTAGGACATGACCTGCCCGACCACGATCAGGTGGTCGCCGCCGTCGTAGACGTTCCAGGTCCGGCATTCGAAGCGCGCCGCCAGATCGTCGAAGATGGGGCAGCCGCCCAAGCCCGGCGTCCAGGCGACGTCCTTGAACTTGTCCTCGCCCCGGCTGGCGAAGCGGTTGGAGATGGCGATCTGGTCGGAGGACAGGACGTTGACCGCGAAATGCTCGGCATCGCGGAAGATCGCGGCGCTGTAGGCCGCCTTGTCGACGCTCCACAGGATCAGCGGCGGGTCGAGGGAGACCGCGTTGAAGCTGCTGGCCGTCACGCCGATGGGCGCGCCGTTCTCGTCCACGGTGGTCACCACCGTCACGCCGGTGGGGAACTGGGACAGGGCGCGGCGGAAATCCCGCGTGTCGATCGTCTGCTCGGTCATTGCCATTGTCCTTTGACGTCTAAAGCTTCGAGGCGGGGGTGCCGCCGAGGCCGAAATGCTTCTTGGGGATCTCGTCGATCAGCACGGTGACGGTGCTGGTCGGGGTCGCCACGGTGCGCAGGATGGCGTCGGTCACCTCGCGGATCAGCGCCTCCTTCTGCTCGTCGGTGCGGCCTTCCATCATGCTGATGCGGGCGATGGGCATGGTGTGCTCCCGGGTCGGTGGGTGGAGTTCAGGCGCTCAGGGGGACGACGAGCACCGGGCGGTCGGAGAGCTGCAAAACGCTCTGCGCCGTGGAGCCCAGGAAGAAGCGGCCGAGCACGGTGTGCGTGCGGGTGCGCGTGCCCATGACGATCAGGTCGGCGTCCAGCTCGCCGGCCACCCGGACGATGGTTTCGGGCGGATAGCCCTCCTCCACGCGCGGTTCCGGGGGGAACGGCAGGGTGATGCCGTCGGCGAGCTGTTCGGCGCAGAACGTCTCGATCGTCTTGGTCAGCGCCTCCACCAGATGCTGGATCCCGCCGGCGCGCATCGCCCGCACCTCGTTGTCGGCCATGTAGCTGGCCAGCAGCTTGGCGGCCGGCCCGGTCGCCGGCTCGACGATGTGGAGGACGGTCAGCCGGGCGCCGTGGCGCACCGCCTCCGCCGCCGCCCGGTTGAAGGCCGGCGTCGACAGGTCGCCCAGGTCGGCGGCGTAGAGGATGGTCCTGGTTTCGGGCAGCATGGTTCGTGTCCCCCGGGTCAGCCGATCAGCTTGGGAAGGAAAAGCGACAGGGCGGGGATGCTGGTGATCAGGATCAGCCGCACGATGTCGGCGATCCAGAACGGCGTGACGCCCTTGAAGATCGTCTTCAGCGGCACGTCGGGCAGCACCGTCCGCAGCACGAAGACGTTCATGCCCACGGGCGGTGTGATCAGGCTGATCTCCGTCACCACGACGACGACGATGCCGAACCACACCAGATCGAAGCCCAGCGCCTGGACCAGCGGGTAGAACACCGGCACCGTCAGCAGGACCATCGACATGCTTTCCAGCACGCAGCCCAGCAGCAGGTAGATGACCAGGATGCCGACGATGACCGCCGCCGGGCTTAGGCCCATGCCGACGACCATGTCGCGCAACGCGCCCGGCATGCCGGCGAGGTTGATGAAGTTGGAAAACATCTCGGCGCCGATGACCAGGATGAACAGCATCGCCGTCGTCCGCGCCGCGCCGACCAGGGAATTCACCAGCCCCTTGAAGGTCAGCCGGCGGCGCAGCAGCGCCAGGAAGAAGGCCCCCGACGCGCCGATGCCCGCCGCCTCGGTCGGCGTGAAGACGCCCAGGTAGATGCCGCCCATGACGATCACGAACAGCAGCGCGATGGTCCAGACGTTCTTGAAGGCGTCGAACCGCTCCGCCCAGGTCGACCGGACGCCGGCCGGGCCCAGGTGCGGGTACAGCGTGACCGTCACGGTCACCGCCGCCATGTAGAGGATGATGCCGATCAGCCCCGGCAGCAGGCCGGCCATGAACAGGGCGCCGATGTTGGTTTCGCTGATCAGGCCGTAGACGACCAGGATGACGCTGGGCGGAATGAGGATGCCCAGCGTGCCGCCGGCGGCGATCGAGCCGCTGGCCAGACCGTCCGAATACTTGTATTCGCGCATCGGCGGCATGGCGACCTTGGCCATCGTCGCCGCCGTCGCCATCGAGCTGCCGCACACCGCCGAGAAGGCGCCGCACGACACCACCGTCGCCAGCGCCAGCCCGCCCTTGCGGTGGCCGAGGAAGGCGTTGGAGGCGCGGTAGAGCTGTGTCGAGATGCCCGATTCCGTGATCAGGTTGCCCATCAGGATGAACAGCGGCACCACCGACAGGCCGTAGTTCAGGCCCGTTTCGAAGGCCACCTGGGACACCATGTTGAGCGCGGCGTCCCAGCCGCGCGGGTTTTCGAACTGTATGGTCTGGACCAGGGCGAAGCCGACGACGCCGACCACCCCCATCGCCACGGCCAGCGGCACCCGTCCGAAGATCAGGAACAGGAGCGCCGCGAACCCGATAAGGCTTTCCTGCATCTCAATGACCCTTGTTGGCGGGCGGCGGCCCGAACAGGCTTCGGCCCCGACTGACGAACAGCATGGCGATCAGGGCAAGCGTGGACAGCGACACCATGACGGCCATCAGGAACACCAGACCGGCGAAGGGGATCTGCAGGATGGCCGTGGTGTCCCCGTACTCGTAGGTGCGCAGCGCGAAGCGCCAGAGCATCCAGGCCATCGTGCCGAAGGCGCCGATGTTGATCAGGCCGATCAGCACGTCCTGGTAGGGTTTCAGGCGTTCCGGCACGGTGGGGTCGCAGATGTCCACGTCCACGTGCGCGGCCTCCGCCGTCACCAGCGGCAGGCCGAGGAAGATGATGACGGCGAGCAGCAGTTCCGTGACCTCGAAGCCGCCGGGCAGCGGGGCGGAGAAAAGATCCCGCCCCACCACGTCGATCAGCGTCAAGGCCATCATGAGGAACATCACCGCCGCGGCCGTGTAGGCGAGCACCCGCTCGAACAGGAATTCGAGCAGGGACACCCACACCGGACGTCGTGGGAGGGCTCCTGAAGATCGCATCGGTGCGCCGCCGGCTCAGTTCGGCGACTGGGTCAGACGGCGCAGCTCGGCCAGCGCGGCCTTGCCGTCGACGCCCTTCTCGGCGGCCGCCTTGAACCAGGCGTCCTCCAGGCCGGCGGTGCGCGCCTTGACGTCGGCCACGAAGGCGGCGTCGGCGGTGACGACCTGATTGCCGCGCGCCTTCATGACCTCCAGCGCCTTGGCGTCGACCGCGTCCCACGCCTTGCCGGCCATGCGGGCGAAGGCTTCGCCGGAGATCGCCATGATCGCCGTCTGGTCCTCGGGCGTCAGCTTGGCGAAGCGCTGCTTGTTCATGACCAGGAAGAAGCTGGTGTTGTACAGCCCGCCGGGCACCAGCGTGGTGTGCTTGACGATGTCCTCGACCTTGAAGGCGGTCACGGACTCGTTGGGCAGGAAGGTGCCGTCGGCGACGCCGTTGGACAGCAGCTCGTAGCTCTCGGCGGCCGGCTTCAGCAACGGCACCGCGCCCAGCGCCTGGGCCACGTCGTTCATCACGCCGCCGCCCACGCGGATCTTCTGGCCCGCCAGGTCCTTGGCGCTGGTCACCGGCTTCTTGGCCGTGTGGATGTGGCCGGGGCCGTGCGTGAACAGGCTGAGCAGGTGCGTGCCGTCATGCTCGTTGGCCTTGGCCAGATGCGACTGGTGCACCTTCCAGTAGGCCACCGACAGCGCTTCCGAGCTTGAACCCAGGAAGGGGAATTCGGCGACCTTGGTCATCAGGAAGCGGCCCGGCGTGTAGCCGTGGACGCTGTAGGCGACGTCGGCCAGACCGTCGCGGGCGACGTCGAACTGGCCCTTCGGCTGGCCGATGCCCTTGGCCAGGATCTGCACGGTGACGCGGCCGCTGGTGGCCTTCTTCACCTGCTCGGTCCAGGGCACGATCATGTCGGTGACGACGGGGTGCGTCGGCGGCAGCCACGACGACAGGGTCAGCACCGTCTGCGCGCGCGCCGCGCCGATGGTCGTCAGAACGCCGACGGCGGCCATCGACATCACTTTGAATACGGTCTTCATTACATCTCCCCTAGAAGGACTGGTTGATCAGGTCTGCGGGATTTTCCCGCATTGACTTCACCGCCGCGATGCGGAGTGCCCTTCGGCGTGAAGCCTCCCGATGTGCTCTTTGTTTTTCTTGTCTATATCAGATATCCAGGACCAGACGGGCCGACTTGGAGCGCGAGCAGCAGACGACGATCTGGTCGTTGTCCGCCCGTTCGTCGTCGTTGAGGAACTTGTCCTTGTGGTCCGGCGTCCCCTCGATCACGTCGCAGATGCAGGTGCCGCAGACACCCTGTTCGCACGACTTCTTGACCTTGATGCCGGCCTTGGCCAGGGCGTCGAGGATGGTCTGGTCCTCGGCGACCTGAAGGGTGACGCCGCTGCGCGCGGCCAACACCTCGAACGCGGCGCCGTGCGTGTCGACGTCGGCGTTGAAGTATTCGAAGTGGATGCGGCCGCCGTCCCAGCCCGCCGCCTTGGCCTGGGCGATCACCCAGTCCATGAAGCCGGACGGGCCGCAGACGTAGACGTGCGCGTCGGCGGGCTGGCCGCCCAGGCACGCCTTCGGGTCGAAGCGCTGCGCCGCGTCCCCGTCGTCGAAGTGCAGGTGGAGCTGTTCGGGGAAGGCCGCCGCCAGCTCGTCCAGGAAGCCGGCGCAGTCGCGCGACCGGCTGCAGTAATGCATCTCGAACGGCTTGCCCGCCGCCCGCAGCGCGTAGGCCATGGCCAGCATCGGCGTGACGCCGATGCCGCCACCGACCAGCACCGACTTCCCCGCCCCGGTGTCCAGCGGGAAGTGGTTGCGCGGCGCGGAGATGCGCACCGCCGTGCCGACGGCGAAGTCGCGGTGGATGGTCCGCGACCCGCCGCGCGACTTCGGATCGTCCAGCACGCCGATGCGGTAGCGGTCGGTCCGCCCCGGCGCGTTGCACAGCGAATACTGGCGCACGAGGCCGTCGGCGATGTGCACGTCGATGTGCGCCCCCGCCTCGAACGCCGGCAGCGGGCCGCCGTCCGGGCGGGCCAACTCGAAGACGGCGACGCCCGCCGCCTGATCCTCGCGCCCGGCCACCACCACGTCGATGACCGTATCGATGAGTTCACTGGTCATTCCACACCTAGCGCATTCTCCGATTTGACCTGAAGCCCCTCCCCCCCTGGCGGGGGAGGGGTTGGGGAGAGGGGGATAGCCGCCGGACGGCGGAACATGTCTCTCTTCCGGCTCCGCCGTAACCACCCTCTCCCCCACCCCTCTCCCGTCAAGGGAGAGGGGCTTCAACGATGTCCGCACGTCGCCCTAGCGCATGAAGATGCCGCCGTTGACGTCCCAGGCCGCCCCGGTGACGAAGCCCGATTCCGGGCTGGCGAGGCGGACGACGATGTCGGCGACGAACTGCGGGTCACCCAGCGCCTTCACCGGGATCATCCCCTCTATGATCTGCGCCAGCCGTTCCGGCGGCACCGCCGCGCGGACCGACGGCAGGTCCATCGGCCCCGGCGCCACGGCATTGACCGTGACGCCGGATGCGGCGAACTGCCGGGCGAAGATCTTCGTCAGCGTCAGGATGGCGCCCTTGCTGGCCGCGTAGTGCGCGCCCGACGCGGTGCCGCCGTTCTGCCCGGCCAGCGACGCCATGTTGACGATGCGGCCGTAGCCCTGTTCGGCGAAGTGGGCGCCGAACACCTGACAGCCGAAGAAGGTGCCGCGCTGGTTGACCGCCGTCACCCGGTCGAACTCCTCCGGCGTGATGTCCATCACCGGGGTGGTGGGCGTCATGGCGGCGTTGTTGACCAGCACGTCGACGCGACCGAACGCCTCCACCGCGCGGGCGAGCCCGGCGGTGAAGTCGCCCTTCACGGTGACGTCCAGGCCGAAGGCGGTGACCCGCTCGCCCGACGGCGCGATCTCCCGCGCCGCCTGTCGCGCCGCGTCCTCGCGCACGTCGGTGACGGCGACGGCGTAGCCCGCCCGGTGCAGCGCCTCGGCGATGTACCGGCCCAGGCCCTGCCCCGCCCCGGTGACGAGCGCTCCCGTCACAGGATGTAGCCGATGCTGGACAGGTGGTTGTCCGAGTTCAGCAGGCGGACCACCTTCTCGACGATGCGGAAATCGTCGCCGTCCTTGCGCAGCGTGTAGGTCACGTCGGCCGGGTACGTGCGCAGATTGCCGTGCCGGTTCTCGCTGATGTGCTGGGCGCAGCGCACCTTCACCGCGTCGCCGTCCTGCGACAGGATGCGGAAGCGGGTGACCGAGCGCACCGTCTTCGGCGTGGTCTGGGTGGAGATCGCTTCGCCGCCGGTCAGCCGGCCGACGCGCAGGGCGCGCATCTCGGCCTTGTCATAGGCGTAGTTCAGCGTGTTGGCGAAATCCTCGGTGTGGGGGTCGATCGGCACCACATAGACGCCGTCCTTGTCCCACAGGTCCAGCCATTCACGGTATTCCTGGAAGTCCAGCATATCGGCTTCCTTGCAGATGAAAGCCGTCACGTCGTTGAGCTGCGTGCTCATGGATGCATTCCTCGCTGTCTGGCCATCGGGGCTGTCTGGCCCATCGGGGCTGTCTGGTCCGTCAGGCCGTCATCACGTCCTTGTACTTGCGGTATGCGGCCCGCATGCCGGTTTCCGAGCAGACCGCGCCGGCGACGTTGCCGTCCGGGCTGGTCTTCAGGTTGGCCTGGCCGCGGTTGACCAGGATCCATTCCTCGGTGCCGGCGTGGGAGCCCTTCTGCACCCGTTCCCAGGCTTCCGCGTCGTCGGGCGTGCCGAAGCCCATCGGGCCTTGGAAATGCTCGTGCAGGCGCATGCGCATCTGGTTGAAGGCGGCCGGGGCGCCATCGCCGCCCAGCGCGACGTGGTGAATTTCCGTCTCCTCGACCGAGATCGGCCGCAGCACGCGGAAGAAGGCCATGGAGCAGGCGACGTTCGGGAACAGGTTCAGGTTGAAGCCCGTGCCGCCGACGGCGCGCACCAGCCGGCGGACCTCCTGGTCGCTGTAGCCTTCCGCCGCGAGTTGGTCGGCGAACTCCTGGAAGCGGCCGGGGATCGGGGCGTCCAGGTTCGCTTCCAGATCCACCAGCTCGGGGATCATGACCATGACGGAATGGCCGTTGCCCAGGTCCTCGACGAAGCCGGGGCCGTTCAGGAAGTCGAACACCTGGCTGGTCTGCTCGTCCAGCGAGGTGACGAACGACTTGTGGACGATCGGGAAGTGGTAGGCGTCGGTGGTGTTCTCCAGCTGGATCTTCCAGTTGCCGGGGAAGCGGAAGCGGTGGTCGCCCAGCACCTTCAGCGGATAGCCGCCCGACTGCTTGATGAACAGGTCGATCCACTTGCGGGCGCCACCCAGATACTCCTCCAGCGGCTGCATGTCCGCCTTCAGCGTGGCGAAGATCAGGCCCTGGTAGGTCTCGTGGCGGACCTTGATCAGCGGGAAGTCCTTCTTGTCGAAGACGCCCTCGTACTCCTCGGGCTTGGGCAGCGCGCGCAGCTCGCCGTCCAGCGCGTAGCCCCAGCCGTGGTAGGGGCACATGAAGCTCTTCACCTTGCCCTTCTTGCCCTCGCACACCGTGGCGGCGCGATGGCGGCAGCGGTTCAGCAGCACGTGGATCTCGCCCTTGCGGTCACGGCTGATGATCACCGGCTGGCGGCCGATGTACGAGGTCTTGTAGGAACCGCTCTCCGGCACCTCGCTGGTGTGTCCGACCCACACCCAGGTGTTGTTGAAGATCTTGTCCATCTCGGTCTCGAAGAGCGCCGGGTCGGAATACAGCGACGAATGGACCTTGTCTTCCTGCACCAGATTGGTGACGTCCACTTCGGGGGCCTTGCGGCTGCGGCATACGGATGCTTCGGTCATGTCTTTCTCTTTGCTTCTGGTTGAAGCGGATCTGGCGTTCATTTATTCGGGCGTTCGTTTATTCGGGCACCGGCAGGTCGGCGGCTTCGTCCCAGGGCTTGGCGACCGGGCGGCTGAACAGCCGTTCCGTCTGGAAGCGGGCGATGCGCCACACCTCGTCCTCGCGGCGAAAGCCCACGTCCAGCCGGGCGCTGCTGAGCTGCGACACCCCCGACGCGAAGGTCGAGGTCTGCAGCATCACCCAGCGTCCGCCGGCCTCGGCCCCGTCCACCGCGATCTCCTCGCCGGTGAGGAAGTGCACGTTCAGCCGGAAGTGCGCGGGCGGCACCGTGTACTTGGCGAACATGGCGCGGATGGCCTCGCGACCCTCCATACGGCCGAAGGTCTTGCCATAGCGCGCGCCCTTGCCCTCCCACACGGCGTCGCCGGTGAACAGGTCCATCAGGGGATCGAGGTCGAACCCCTCGCCCAGGTCGTCGCACAGCGCCATGTAGCGGTTGATGCAGGCGCGAACCCGCTTCTCCGCCTCCAGATCCTCGACCCGCCGGAGCAGGGCGCGGAGCGTCAGCCGTTCGGACATGGTGTGACCGTCCTGCCGGTTGCGTGCGGGATCAGGTGGGAATCTGCAGCTCGCGGCCGATGCGCGTCTCGACCCCGCAGTACTTCCACAGCTTGTAGGTGCCGTCGCCCACCGGGATGGTGCGGAACAGGTTGCAGGCGGCGACCACCGTGTCGTAGTCGGGCATGTCCGTCAGGAAGTAGGCGGTGAACGGATAGCCCGTGGACGAGCCGACCATCGAGCGGTCGTCGTCGATGGTGCCGATGATCCGGGCGCCCGGCAGTGCGGCCATGTCCTTCATCATCTGGCTGAACGCCTGCCACACCTGCCCGGCTTCCTCGGGCGTGGCGTCCATGAAGTTCTGCTTGACGGAAATGCAGAACAAAACCCGCAACATCTTATTCTCGGCCATGTCTTCCTCCTGAAAATCTTGCTTTCGACGCCGGGATCACAGGTATCCGGGCAGGGGGGTCTTGCCGAAGAACATCGCCCCGGCGTTCTGGTAGGTGATCGCCCCCATGAAGGCGTGCTGCGTGCACATCGCCGCGTCGCGGTAAAGCTGCGACAGGGGATGGTCATTGTAGGTGCTGGTCATGCCGGACAGCTGGTAGGCGATCCGCACGGCCTCGGTGCATTCCTGCGTCAGGTACGTCGCGGCCAGCCGGATCATGCTGGCCTGATGCGGCGTCGGCCGGCCGCCGGCCTGGATGGCCGCCCAGGCATCCTCGGTCGCTTCGTAGAAGAAGGCGCGCGACGCGCGGACCTTGGCTTCGGCCTTGGCGACCTCGATCTGCGCGTAGGCCCGGTCACCGAGGTTGGGCGCCCCGGTGACCGAGGTGCGCCCGGCCGCCGTCGTCTGCACCACGTCCAGCGCCTCACGGGCCAAGCCCAGGGAGACCACGGACAGGACCTGCGCGGCGAAGCCCAGGCTGGGGTAGCGGAAGAACGGGGCATCCACCTTGGGCGCGCCGCCGCGGGTGAACGTCCACTCCTCGGGCACCACCACGCCTTCGACCACCAGATCGTGGCTGCCGGTGCCGATCAGGCCGATGACGTCCCAGGCCGGCTCGATGGTCAGCTGGTCGCGCGGGATCACCGCCATGCGCGGCAGGGACTGGCCGTCGTCCGGCATGATGCCGACGCCGCAGACCGAGGCGCCCATGCAGCCGCTGCCGAACTGCCAGCGCCCGTTCACCAGATAGCCGCCGTCCACCTTGCGGGCCGGCTGCGGCGGGAAGATGCCGCCGGCGAAAACCACGTCGGGACCGTCGGCCCAGACCTTTTCCACCGTTTCCGGCGGCAGCGCGGCCAGATAGGCGGGGTTCATGCCGAAGCTGGCGACCCAGCCGGCCGAGCCGTCCGCCGCCGCGATCGCCTCGACCATCAGCAGGAATTCGAGCGGCGACTTCTCGTCCCCGCCGTAGCGCTTGGGCACCAGGGCGCGGTAGACGCCGATCTCCTTGAACCGCTCGATGATGTCCTGGGAGATGTATTTCTGCTCCTCGAACTCCTTGCGGCGGGCGCGAATGTCGGCGAGCAGCGCGTCGAATTTCGCGGCACCGCCCCAGGCATCCTTATCGATCACGTGACGAGGCATGTGGTGAAGACTCCCCAGAAACGAGTGTTATTGGTTGGCCGGACGGGCGACGAGCTGTCGGGCGACGGCGCACAGCGCCGCGTCCCCGCCCTTCCGGCCGACAAGTTGCAGGCCCACCGGACGGCCGTCGGCCGCCGGCAGGGGAATGGACAGGGCCGGGTGGCCGGACAGGTTGAAGGGCCGCACGAGCGCCGACGCCCGCAGGTCCACCTTCCCCGCCAGCGCCTCGGCCAGTGACATCGGGAAACCGGGCAGCGTCGGCAGGACCAGGGCGTCGACGTCGGCCAGCGCGCGGTCCACCTCGGCCGTGAAGCGGGCGCGAACGGCCTCGGCCGCCGCCACTTCATCGGCCGTGGTCGCCCGCGCCTTGTCCAGGCGGGCGGCGACGTCGGCGCCGACGAGGCCGCTTTCCAGGAAGTGGCCGCATGCGGCCCAGGTCTCGGCGTTGATGATGGTCAGGCCGGCGTCGAAGGCCGCCGCCAGCGACGACAACTCGACCGGCCGCGTGACGGCGCCGGACGCCGCCACCGCCCGCGCCACGGCGGCGAGGATGACCGGCTCGGCGGCGACGGAAAGCGTGCCCAGGACCGGGGCGCCGGCGCCCGGCGCCGCCGGGACGAAGGTCGGGTCCATCGCCGCCATGGCGGCGACCAGCGCGTCCATGGTGTCGGCCAGCGGGCCGACGCAGTCCAGGCTGCTCTCGGCCGGCATCACGCCGTGGCGGTCGATTCGCCCGAAGGTGGGCTTCAGGCCAAACACGCCGCAGCAGGCGGCCGGCAGGCGGATCGACCCGCCGGTGTCGGTGCCCAGCGCGAAATCGACCAGTCCGGCGGCGACCACGGCCGCCGATCCGCTGGACGACCCGCCGGGGACGAGGTCCGGGAAGCGCGGGTTGACCGGCGTGCCGCCCCAGGCGTTCAGCCCGGTCATGCCATAGGCGAACTCGTGCAGGGCGGTCTTGCCGACGATCCGGCAGCCGGCGTCCAGGACCGCGCGCACCACGGCGGCGTGCTCGGCGGCGGGCGGCGCCTGCTCCAGGGCCCGGCTGCCGGCCTTCGTCGGCAGGCCGGCCACGTCGATGGTGTCCTTGACCGCGACGGCCGGACCATCGCCACCGATGGCGCAGCGCTGGATGAAGCCGGTCGACACGCGCATTTCCCTCATTTCTTACCACCCATCCGCGACCGGCTGTCGCACCGGCGCGAAAGGGCTTGACTGCCAAATCACATTTGAATGGTTCCATTATTCACTTGAAAAGTCAAGTAACCGGTTTGCGGATTGTTTTGTTGCAAATCAGTGCCTTACCGCACTGCGGCGATGAATTTTTCGGGTGCCTTTTTTGTGTTGCACTGCACAAGAAAATGGCAATGCTGCGCGTCAGGGCGCGACGCTCCCTGGAAAAGGGGCATCGTCGGGTCCAGATCCGAACCGCCGGGCTTGACGCTGGGCTTTGGGTGAAAGCCGCAGCATTATGGGCACCGCTGCGGGCGCCGCCTTGGTCCGGTTTCGCTCCCCCGCTCAACCTGCCCCCGTTCAACCCGCAAAGACTGCCGTCCCGCCGATGACCCCGAACACCAAGACGTCCAGCAAGTACTTCCCCTCCAGCGACGATTTCGAGGTCGCCTCCTTCCCGCTCTACTGGGTCGCGCGCCTGAACGCGAAATACGGGATGGAGATGGAGAAGAAGCTCAAGCTGGTGAACATGGACGTGTCGCGCTGGCGCGTCGCCATGCTGCTGCGCGCGCACCACGAGCTGAGCATTTCCCAGATCGCCGAGCACGCCATCGCCAAGCTGCCGACGGTGACGAAGATCGTCTACCGGATGCAGGACGAGGGGCTGGTCACGGTCCGCTCGTCGGAAAGCGACGGCCGGGTCAGCGTCGTCAGCCTCACCGACAAGGGGCAGCAGAACGTCCAGGACGTCATCGAGACGACGCAGAAGCTGTTCAAGCGCCTGTTCCACGGCCTGTCGGAGGCGCAGATCAAACGCCTGAACGCCACCCTGGAGCAGATGGTCGACAACCTCGCCGAGGACTGACGGGGACCAGTGAATAGGGGGCCGGCGTCCGCCCCTACTCGCCGGTCTGCAGCAGCGCGCCGCGGATGCGGGCGCCACGGAAGGCCCTAAGGAAGGCGGCCACGCACGCCGCCATCCAGGCCACGTTCAACAGCGCCGCCCACGCCATGTGTCCCCACAGCACCTCGCCCTGAAAGACCAGCGCGCGCATGCCCTCGAACACGTGCGCCGAGGGCAGCGCCAGCGCGATCCACTGCAGCCACGCCGGCAGCACCGACACCGGATAGTAGACGGCGCTGACCGGCGCCAGCATGAACACCAGGATCCACGCCAACCCCTCCGCCCCCATGCCGTAGCGCAGGATCAGCGCCACGATGAGCAGCCCCAGCGCCCAGCCCAGCACGATCAGGTTGGCGAAGAACAGCGCCAGCGGCAGGCCGAGGCCGAACACCGAATAGCCGAAGAACGGAATCGCCAGCAGCGCCGCCGGCAGGATGCCCAGCACCGTGCGGATCAGGCTCATCACCATCAGCGAAGCCACCCACTCGCCCGGCCGCAACGGGCTGACGAAGAGGTGGCCGAGGTTGCGCGACCACATCTCCTCCAGGAACGACACCGAAACGCCGAGCTGGCCGCGGAACAGCACGTCCCACAGCAGCACCGCCGCCACCAGCACGCCGGCCCCCTGCGCCACCCAGGTGCTGTTCTGCGCCATGAACTGGCTGATGTAGCCCCACAGGATCATCTGCATGGTCGGCCAGTAGGCCAGTTCCAGCAGCCGCGGCCACGACCCGCGCAGCAGATACCAGTAGCGCAGCACCATGGCGCCGATCCGGCGCGGGGAAAAGGTCGGGGAGTGGTTCACTGCGCCGCCTCCGCGCGTTCGCCGCGGCGGTGGCGGGCGATGTCGAGGAACACCTCCTCCAGCGACACCCGGCCATAGCGGTCGAGCAGCGCGCCGGGTGTGCCGTGGTCGACGATGGCGCCCTGGCGCATCATCAGCACCTCGTCGCACAGCCGCTCCACCTCCAGCATGTTGTGCGAGGCCAGCAGGACGGTGGCGCCGGTCCGGCGCCGGTAGTCCTCCAAATAGGTGCGGATCCAGTCGGCGGTGTCGGGGTCGAGCGAGGCGGTCGGCTCGTCCAGCAGCAGCAGCTCCGGCGTGTTGAGCAGCGCCTTGGCCAGCGCGACGCGCGTCTTCTGCCCGGCCGACAGCTTGCCGGCCGGGCGGTCCAGGTAGGTGCCCAGGTCCAGGTGCCCGGCCAGTTCCTCCACCCGCGCCCCGACCCGGCGCAGGCCGTAGAGATGGCCGTAAACGGTCAGGTTCTCGCGCACGGTCAGCCGGTGCGGCAATTCGACGTAGGGCGAGGAGAAGTTCATCCGCGGCAGCACCGCGTAGCGGTCGCGCACCATGTCCACGCCCAGCACCTCCACCGTGCCCGACGTGGGCAGCAGCAGGCCCAGCAGCATGGAGATGGTCGTCGTCTTGCCCGCGCCGTTGCCGCCCAGCAGCCCGGTGACCGACCCCCGGGACACGGCGAAGGAGATTCCGTCGACGGCGGTCACCTCGCCGAAGCGCTTGGTGAGACGTTCGGCCTTGATGGCATGATGGGTCATGGGCGTAGAATATGGCCGCCGGACAGCGGAACACCAGGGCCGCTCCCGGCGCTCTCCCTCCCGAGTAAGCCTCCCGGAAGGCCACCCGCCCGATGACAGCCGCCCGATGACCCTCGCCGCCGACCCCGCCCCGGCGTCCGCCCCGCCCGCCCCCCTGCTGCCGCCCGGCGTGTGGTCGGCCATGGACGGGCGCGTGACTCTGCGCACGCTCATCCTCATCCGCTGGATCGCCGTCGCCGGCCAGCTCGCCACCGTGCTGGTGGTGCACGTCGCGCTGGGCTTCCCGCTGCCGCTGGGGCCGGTGCTGGCGGCGGTCGGCGCCTCGGTCCTGCTCAACCTGGTGGCGATGGCGCAGCGCGGCGGCCGGCTGCGCCTGGCCGACCGCGACGCGGCGCTGTACCTCGCCTACGACATGCTGCAGCTCACGCTGCTCCTGTACCTGACGGGCGGCCTGTCGAACCCCTTCGCCGTGCTGCTGCTGGCGCCGATGACGGTGGGGGCCGCCATCCTGTCGCGCTACAGCGTGGTGCTGCTCACCGGGCTCAGCCTGATCTGCCTGACGGCGCTGGCGCTGTGGCATTTCCCGCTGCCCTGGCCGGATGAGGGCGGGCGGGAGCTGGCGCCCCTCTACGCCTTCGGCATGTGGCTGTCGCTGTCGGTGTCGTCGGTGTTCATCGCGGCTTATGTCTTCCGCGTCGCCGAGGAGGCGCGCCGCTTCGCCGACGCGCTGGCCGCCACGCAGGTGGCGCTGTCGCGCGAGCAGCGGCTGGGCGCGCTGGGCGCGCTGGCGGCGGCGGCGGCGCACGAGCTGGGCACGCCGCTGGGCACCATCGCCCTGGTCGCCAAGGAGCTGCTGCACGACCTGCCGAAGGACAGCCCGATGGCCGAGGACATGCAGCTCCTGCAAAGCCAGGTGATGCGCTGCCGCGACATCCTCGCCGACCTCGCCCGCAAGCCGGAGGCCGACGGCGGCGACCCGTTCGAGCGGCTCGCCCTGACCGCCCTGATCGCCGAGGCGGGGGCGCCGCACGGCCTGCCGCACATCGACTTCACGGTCGAGCCGCAGCCCGACGGCGACAGCGAGGAGCCGGTGCTGCGCCGCAGCCCGGAGATCCTGCACGGGCTGGGCAACTTCATCCAGAATGCGCACCAGTTCGCGCAGCGGCGCGTCGACGTCCTGGCGGCGTGGGACGACCGCACGGTCAGCGTGTCGGTCACCGACGACGGGCCCGGATTCCCGCCCAACGTGCTGAACCGCATCGGCGAGCCCTACATCTCCACCCGCGCCGAACGCGGCGGGCACATGGGGCTGGGCATCTTCATCGCCAAGACGCTGTTGGAGAAGACCGGCGCACGCGTGAGTTTCAGCAATAATCGTAGCGGCGGCGCGCGAGTTATCGTACGCTGGCAACGTTCCAGTCTAGAACCAAGGGAATAGTGGTGGATAACGCAATGGTCACGGACGACAGTCCAGCGGGAGAAGCGGCCAAGCTCACGTTCACCGGCGATGTTACCCGCAGCCTTCTCATCGTGGACGACGACGCGCCCTTCCGAATCCGTCTGGCCCGGGCGATGGAGAAGCGCGGTTTCAATGTGGTGGCGGTGGACAGCGTGCAGGTCGGGATCGACGTGGCGCAGGAATCCGCCCCGGCCTTCGCCGTCGTCGATCTGCGGCTGGCGGACGGCAGCGGCCTGGATGTGGTGAAGGCGCTGCGCGACGCGCGCCCGGACGCCCGCATCGTCATGCTGACCGGCTACGGCAACATCGCCACGGCGGTGGCCGCCGTGAAGGCCGGCGCGGTCGATTACCTGCCCAAGCCCGCGGACGCGGACGCCGTGGAAATGGCGCTGCTGGCCGACGGCCGCACGCTGCCGGAGCCGCCGGACAACCCGATGTCGGCCGACCGCGTGCGCTGGGAACACATCCAGCGCGTCTTCGAGCAGTGCGACCGCAACGTGTCGGAAACCGCCCGCCGGCTGAAGATGCACCGCCGCACGCTGCAGCGCATCCTGAACAAGCACGCGCCGCGCGGGTGACAGGGCAGCGTTGGGTTTTCGCTGCGCTCAACCCAACCTACGCGCGACGTTTCGCGTAGGTTGGGTTGAGCGCCAGCGAATACCCAACGTCCTGGCTCAGCCCAGCTTGCAGGTCTTGATGCCGAAGATCGTGTAGGCCGGGCAGAAGCCGATGATCGCGGTCAGCAGCGGCACGAGGCCGACCCAGCCCCACGGAGTCTGCGGGCCGACGAACACCAGGGCGATCAGGATCAGGCCGACGACGACGCGCAGGGCGCGATCGACACCACCGACGTTTTGCATGGAAGCTCTCCGGAAAAGGGGATGCGGGGTTCGAGGAGGCCATTGAAGCGCCTTCCGCCCGTCCCGTCTGTGACTACGTCACAGTGGGTCACAGTCCTCCTTACCCCGCAAGCTGTTCCAGGGCATCCGGGTCGCGCACGGCGATGCGGCCGCGCGTCAGCGCCACCAATCCGCGGCGCTCGAACTCCTTGAGCTGGCGGCTCACCACCTCGCGCGCGGTGCCCAGCTCGACCGCCAGCGTCTGGTGCGTGGTGTCCAGCCCGCCGCCGGGATCCCGGTGGTCCACCAGGAAGCGCGCCAGCCGCAGGTCGATGCGCCCGAACGCCACCTCCTCCACCAGCATCATCATGCCCATCAGCCGCGTTCCGAACGACGCGAAGACGAAGTCGCGGAACACCGCCGAGCACGCCAGCAGCTCGTGGAAGGTCGCGGCGCCCAGCGCCACCGCCTCGACGTCGGTCTCGGTGACGCCTTCGGCGCTGTAGTCGCCGCGCGTCATCAGGCAGGCGGTGGTGAGGATGCAGGTCTCGCCCCGCTGCACCCGGTACAGCACGATCTCGCGCCCGGACTCCGACACCATCTGCACGCGCACCGAGCCGTCCAGCATCATCAGGTAGTTCCGGCACAGGCTGCCGACCTGGAAGACCACCGTCCCGCGCGGCAGCGACACCCGCGCGGCGCGCCCGCACAGCAGCGCCAGCGCCTCCGGCTCCAGCGCGGCGAGCGCCGGGAACGCCTCCAGCCAGCGCGTGTCGTGGTCCGCCATGCTTCACCTTTGCCTTTCCCCGGTTCGAGCCGCCGCATTATCGGCGACCGGCGCCACCGGGTCCACAGCCGTGTCTTCGACAATCGCGTCGTCGACGTTGGCCGCCAGGACCTGGAACAACACGCCGCCGGGGGCGTTCGCCGACAGGACGGTCGGGGACGGGGAGGATGACGCCATGCCGTGGATCGTCGTCGCCGGCCGCCTTCCGCCGCCGGCCGACGGATCGAGCCGCGCGACCCTCGCGGTGATCGCGCGCCTGCTGGAACGCCAGCCCGTGCAGGTCGCCGACCTGTCGCCCGGCTATCGTGGCCGCAGCATCGGCTATCACCTCGACCGGACGGTGCGAGTGCTGGGCGCGGCGTCCACCCTGCTGTCCGGCGCGTTCGAGGACGACCGGCGCCTCTACCTGCCGGCCGGCGCCGGCCCGGGCGGCTGGCACGCCGTCGCGCTGGCGGGGCTGGCGCGCCTGCTGGGCTACGCCGTTTTCCTCCACCACCACGCCTTCGCCGGCCCGACGCGGCGCTCCCGCCGGACGGCGTTGCTGGTGTGGGCGGGCGGCCCGGCCTGCCGGCACCTCCTGCCATGCCCGGCCGCGCAGGCACGGTTTCAGGCGCTCTACCCGGCGGCCCGCACCTGCGTGGCGCCGCCCGACCACGACACCGGAGAGCCGGACACGATGGCCGACCTGCTGACCGGCCGCCTCGGCGCGCGAGCCGTTTTGAAGAGTCCCTGACGTTGGGCCGCGCAGCGCGGCCCAACGTCAGGGGCGGCAGGCGAGCACCCTTTCGCCCCCTACCGCCCCATCCCCTGCGGGCCGATGCGCGCCCACGGCAGGTCCTCGATGCCCAGGTCGCGCGCCGGGGAGTTGGGGCGCAGGCGGAAATCGTCGGCCGCCGGATCGGCGAAGTACGGGTCGGGCAGCCGCGGCCCCGACGCCGGACGCGCCTGCACCGGCACCCCACGGCCCGGACTGCGGCCGGGACGGTCGATGATGTTGAGGTCCAGCATCGCTTCCCCGCCGGTGTGCGTCTCGATGATCCGCGTCACCGGGGCGCGGGCGTGGATGATGTTGCGGGTGATGGCGTTGTCCTTAAGGAAGCCGGCGATGCCCGCCTTCGGCACCCATTCCAGACGCAGGAACGTGTCCGACGCGCGGGTCAGCACGGCGATGTTGTTGTGCACCCGGTTGCCGTCGCCGCCGTGGATGAACACCGCCGCCGTGCCGGTGTCCATCAGGAAGTTGCCCTCCACCCGCACGCCGTTGGTCAGGTCGTCCAGGTAGATGCCGAAGCCCCGGTGGCGCTCAAGCCAGCGTCCAGCGGCGTCGGTGGCGAGGCCGCCGGTGCGGCGGATGTCGTTGAAGCGGATGGTCGTGCGCGTGTCGATGTCGCTGAGCCCCAGCGTCTCGATGGCGCCGGCATCGGCCGTCTCGCGCGCCGTGTCCTCGATGCGGTTGTACTCGATGGCGGTGTCGGTGTTGATCGTCTCCGGCCCCCAGTTCTTCACCGAAACGCCGTAGCGCGCGGCATGGCGGATGTCGTTGTGGGCGATTCGCGTGTTCTGGCAGCCCGACACGAACACCCCGGCGCTGAACAGCGCGACCTCGCCCACGTGGCGCACGGTGTTGCCGTGGACGCGGTTGCCGTGGCTGCCCGGCATCAGCTCGACTCCGGCGCGGCCCAGGTGCTCCATGCGGTTGCCGCGGATCTCATTGCCGGGCGAGGCCAGCGCCTCCACCGCCGTGCCGACGTGGCGAAACCGGCCGCCCAGGATGCGGTTGCCGCCGCCCCCTTCCAGGCGCACGGCGGCGTCGGTGTAGGGCACGTCCTCGAACCCCAGCCCGTCCAGCGTGACGCCGCGCGCCTCGACCAGCCGGAACAGCGGGCCGAGCCGCGCCACCACCACCGTCTGGTTCTCCACGTCCGCGGGGTTCTCCGGCATGACCAGCAGCCGCCTGTCCCGCGCCCGCCAGGCGAACTGGCCGGGGAACTTCAGGAAGTCGGGATGGCCCAGCAGGCGGAAGGTGGCGCCGGCGCGGAACGGATGCCGCCCCTCGCGGTCGAGGACGAGCGTGTTGCGCGCCGAATCGATGCGCTCGATGCCGGCGATGTCGTCGGCCAGCCGGTCGCGGTCCAGCGCCTGGACGCGCACGCCGGGCACCGCCCAGCGCGGGTCCACCGTGCCCGGCGAGTAGCGGAAGCGGCGCCGGTCGCCGCCGCCCCTGGTCGCCGTGACGGTGAACCAGCCCGACCGGATCGGATCGGCCGGATCATAGTCGCCGCTGCGCGCCGCCGTGAGGCGCACCCCGTCCAGCACGACGTCCAGCCCCGGCTCGCGCGCCAGCGGGGCGGAGAACACGCCGCCCGCCTCGGCCTGGAACGGCCCGGCCGGCTCGCCGCCGCTGAACACCGGCCGCTCGCCGGGGAAGGCGGCGATGCGCAGCCCCTCGTCCTCCGGCCCGAGACGCACGGGTTCGGCCAGCCGGTAGGTGCCGCCGCGCAGCAGCACCGTCTTCGGCCCGCCGCCGCGCGCCACCGCCAGCGCCCGGTCCAGCGTGGCGAACGGCCCGTCCCGCCCGTCCGGGCTCGCCTCCGGCGACCGCCCGGTCCAGCGGTCGTCCCCGCGCGGCGAGACGTAGGTGACGCCCTGCGCCACGGCCGGGCCGGAGAGCAGAAATCCGAGGAGAAGGGCGAGGAGCCCCCTCGTGAAGGCGGAACCGATGCGTGTCCGTGTGTGCTCTCGCCCTGCCATGCCAGCGCCCGCCCCCGCCTTCCGATTCACGAGAGCGAAAACTGGCGGCACCCGGCGGCCGGGGCAAAGGCGCGAAGGGGGCACCCCCTCTCCGCACGGCGCGCGCCGTCGGATGGCGCCAAGCGCGGCAGAGACAACGATTGTTCCAAACCCGTCCGGAGCCGGTTGACTCCGCCCCTGCACCTCTCTATACAGCGGGGCTCGTTTTGTCCCGTGACAGATAGATTTACGGAGTAGGTGACGTGAAACGCACGTACCAGCCTTCCAAGATCGTGCGCAAGCGCCGACATGGTTTCCGCGCCCGCATGGCCACCGTTGGTGGCCGCAAGGTCCTCGCTCGCCGTCGCGCGCGGGGCCGCAAGGTCCTCAGCGCCTAAGGAATACCATGACGGCGCCGGACCGACTGGTCGGGCGCCTGAAGCGGCGGCCGGAATTCCTGGCCGTGGCCGGTACGCGACGCAAGCACGTCGCGCCCGGCCTGATCCTGCAGGTGCGCCGACATGATGACAGGCAGCGGCCCGCCCATGGCGAGCCGCCGCTTCGTATTGGGCTGACGGCCAGTCGCAAGGTGGGCAACGCCGTGGTTCGCAACCGCGCGCGTCGCCGGCTGCGCGAGGCCGCCCGCCTGATCCTGCCCGCGCACGCGGCCCCCGGCCACGATTTCGTGCTGGTGGCCCGCAAGGACACCGCCGAACGGCCCTGGACCGACCTGCTGGGCGACCTCACGGCCGCGCTCAAACGCCTCGGCCTCTGGCGCGACGGCGACCCACCGCCCGCATCCGGCAACCCGAATCCGGGGGAGGGTGAATGAGCCCGCTTGCCCATCTTCTGCGCGCCCTGGTCATCGGCTACCAGTGGACGCTGTCGCCGTTCATCGGCAACCAGTGCCGCTATTTCCCGACCTGCTCAAACTATGCGCTGGACGCGCTGTCCACGCACGGTGCCATCCGTGGCGGCTGGCTGACGGTGCGGCGGCTGCTGCGCTGCCAGCCCTGGGGCGGCTCGGGCTACGACCCGGTGCCGGAGCCGCCGGGGAAATCCGCGCAACGCTGCGGCGACGCGTCATGCGATGTGGCGCATCACCATCACTTCAGGCATCACTAGGCCGGCACGACACCGACGCCGGATAGCGGACGACGGGCGCGATTGACGCCAGGATCCGACGGACACTCTCGGGGAACCATGACCGACCAACGCAACCTCCTCCTCGCGATCGTGCTGTCGATCGCCATCCTTCTGGGCTTCCAGTTCCTCTATGAGGGCCCGAAGGTGCAGCAGCGGCAGGCCGATCAGGCGAAGCAGACCGAGCAGGCGGTCAACGTCCCCGCCCCCGCGGTCCCCGCGGCCGAGGTGGCCAAGGACCGCCCGCAGCTCCTGGCCGAGCAGTTCGCCGCCGGCACGCGCGTGAAGATCAGCACGCCGTCGCTGCATGGGTCGGTCAACCTCGTCGGCGGCCGGATCGACGACCTGACGCTGGCCGCGTACCACGTCACGCCCGACCCGAAGAGCCCGGAGATCGTCCTGCTCTCCCCGGCCGGCGCGCCCAACGGCTATTACGCCGAGTTCGGCTGGGTGCCGGAGAACCGCGCCGTGCCGACGCCGGACGCCACCACCCGCTGGACCGCCCAGGGCACCGAGCTGACGCCCGACAAGCCGCTCGTCCTCACCTGGGACAACGGCAAGGGTCTGGTGTTCGAGCGCACGGTCGCCGTCGACGCCGACTATATGTTCACCATCACCCAGCGCGTGCGGAACACCGGCACGGAAGCGGTGCGGCTGCTGCCCTACTCGCTCGTCTCGCGCCACGGCACGCCGTACACCGAGGGCTTCTACATCCTGCACGAAGGGCCGCTGGGTGTCTTCGACGGCAAGCTGTACGAGACCAAGTACGACGACCTGAAGTCGGCGAACACGGTCGTCAAGCAGACCACCGGCGGCTGGATCGGCATCACCGACAAGTATTGGCTGGTGTCGCTGGTCCCCGACCAGAAGGAGGCGGTCACCGCCCGCTTCCTGCACAACACGCGCGGCAACGAGGACCGCTATCAGGTCGACGCCATGGCCGCGCAGCCGATGGACGTCGCGCCCGGCGCCACCGCCGAGCAGACCGCGCGCCTGTTCGCCGGCGCCAAGCAGGTGAAGCTGCTCGACGCCTACGCCGAGAAGTTCGGCATCACCAACTTCGATCTGGCGATCGACTTCGGCTGGTTCTACTTCCTGACCAAGCCGTTCTTCTACGCGCTGGACATGCTGGCCCGCCTGATCGGCAACTTCGGCGTGGCGATCCTGATCTTCACGGTGATCGTCAAGGCGGTCTTCTTCCCGCTGGCCAACAAGTCGTACCACGCGATGGCCCGCATGAAGAAGCTGCAGCCGCAGATGCAGCAGCTGCGCGAGCGCTTCGAGAACGACAAGCCCCGCCTGAACCAGGAGATGATGGCGCTGTACAAGCGCGAGAAGGTCAACCCGATGGCGGGTTGCCTGCCGATCCTGGTGCAGATCCCGGTGTTCTTCGCGCTGTACAAGGTGCTGTTCGTCACCATCGAGATGCGGCACGCGCCGTTCTACGGCTGGATCCACGACCTGTCGGCGCCGGACCCCACGACCATCGCCAACCTGTTCGGCCTGATCCCGTGGAACCCGCCGGCCATGCTGATGCTCGGCGCGTGGCCCATCCTCATGGGCATCACGATGTACCTTCAGCAGAAGATGAACCCGGCGCCGCCCGACCCGATCCAGCAGAAGGTGTTCGCCTTCCTGCCGGTGGTGTTCACCTTCATGCTGGCCAGTTTCCCGGCCGGTCTGGTGATCTACTGGGCCTGGAACAACACGCTGTCCATCATCCAGCAGTGGATCATCATGCGCCAGGACGGCGTGAAGATCACCTGACGGCGTTCTTTTTATTGCCCTCCCCCGGCTCTGCCGGGGGCGCGGAACTGGTGCCGAAGGCAACGAGCGCCGAAGGCGATCGTAAGTGGAGCGCGGTTGCCCGACTTGCGGGCGACCGTGGAGGGACCCACGAAGTGGGAAGGGTGGGGGCAGCGGCTTGCCCAAGAATCGACGGCCGGCCTCTCCGCCCGCCACGAAGGCCGTTGCCCCACCCTGCCCGCTCGTGCGGGCTGCCCTCCCCCGGCAGGGCCGGGGGAGGGATAATTTTTACGGACTTCCCCATGACCGAATCGAACACCCCCAGCCTCACCGATCCCCTCAGCGCCGAGGAGGTCGAGGCCGGACGCCTGCTGTTCGCGCAGGAATGCGACTTCGTCTGGGGCGCCAGCGAACTGGCGCAACTGCCCGAGGCCGACCTGCCGGAAATCGCCTTCGCCGGCCGCTCCAACGTCGGCAAGTCCAGCCTTGTCAACGCGCTGACCGGCCGCAAGACGCTGGCCCGCACCTCCAACACGCCGGGGCGCACGCAGCAGCTCAACTTCTTCAACCTGGGCAACCGGCTGAAGCTGGTGGACATGCCCGGCTACGGCTACGCCAAGGAGAGCAAGGACAAGGTCGAGGCGTGGAACAACATGGTCCGCCGCTTCCTCAAGGGCCGCGTGACGCTGCGCCGGGCGCTGGTGCTGATTGACAGCCGCCACGGCATCAAGCCGAACGACCTGGAGATCATGAAGATGCTGGACCAGACCGCCGTGCCCTATCAGGTCGTGCTGACCAAGGCCGACAAGGTGAAGCCCAAGGAGCTGGAGGCCGTGCGCGAGCGCACCGCCGTCGCCCTGAAGAAGCACCCGGCCGCCTACCCCGATGTCCACGTCACCAGCGCCGACGAGGGCATCGGCATCGCCGAGCTGCGCGCCAGCCTCGCCAAGTTCGCGGATTCCTGAGCCGGGTGCCGCCGTGCACCTGGAGGTCTCGCCGGTCTTCGTCTTCCTGGTCCAGGCGATCCTGCTGATCGCCGTGCCGTTCCTGCTGTGGCGGCTGACCGGCATCAAGCGCGTCGCGCCGATGGTGGTCGTGCAGATCCTGTTCGGCATCGCGCTCGGCCCCTCCGTGCTGGGCCGGCTGGCGCCGGATTTGTGGGGGCAGCTGTTCGCGCCCGCCTCGCTGGCGCCGCTGTCGGGCCTCGCCTGGCTGGCGGTGGTGTTCTTCGCCTTCCTCACCGGCCTGCACCTGGACGTGACCGAGTTCAAGGGCAAGGGCCGCGCCTTCGTCGGCGTCAGCCTGTCCAGCATGCTGGTGCCGACGGCGCTGGGCGTGCTGGCCGGGCTGTGGATCGCCGCCGGGGTGCCGGGCATGGCCGGGCCGAACGCCTCGCCGCTGCTGTTCGCCGCCGGGTTCGGCATCTGCCTGGGCGTCACGGCGCTGCCGGTGCTGGGCGCCATCCTGCGCGAGATGGGGCTGGTCAACCATCGCATCGGCCAGCTGGCGCTGGGCTATGCGGCGGTGAACGACGCCATGCTGTGGGTGCTGATGACCGGCGTGCTGGCCTGGGGGCATGGCGGCGGCGGACTGGACGGCGTGGCCGTGGTGCTGGCGCTGGGCGTCCTCTACGCCGGGGCGTCGCTGCTGGTCGCCCGGCCGCTGCTGGAGCGGGTGATGCGCCGCGCCGCCCCCGACGGGCATTTCGGCGACACGGCGGTGGTCGCCACCTGCGCGGCGCTGCTGGGCTCGGCGGCCGTCACCGAGCTGATCGGGCTGCATTACATCCTGGGCGCCTTCATCGCCGGCCTCGTCATGCCGCGGCGCGTCGCCCTGTCGATCCTGCACCGCCTGGACCCCTTCGCCACGCTGGTGCTGCTGCCCTTCTTCTTCACGCTGACCGGCCTGAAGGTGACCATCGACCTGGGCGAGGCGGCGCAGTGGACGGTCTTCCTGGTGGCGACGGCGACCACGCTGGCCGGCAAGATCCTGGGCACTACCCTGCCCGCCCGCCTGTCCGGCGAGAGCTGGCCCGACGCGCTGCGCCTGGGCACGCTGATGCCGTGCAAGGGGCTGATGGAGGTGATCGTGCTGACCATCCTGCTGGAGGCCGGCGTGCTGTCGCTGGGCTGCTTCTCGGCGATGGTGCTGATGGCGGTGGCGACCACGGCGCTGACCCAGCCGCTGACCCTTCTGGCCGGCCGCTGGGCGGAGGCGCGCTGTGGCGCGGCGCCGCTGCGGGGGTGATGGTCGCGCTCCGCGCCTTTCCCCTCAACTCGGCGTCGCGATGCCCTCGTCCGGCGTTTCCCCGCCGCCGCCCGGCTTCTCCTTGTCGGGGCGCTTGAGCACGTGGCCCTCGTCGTCGGGCGGGGTCTTCAGGGCGTCGGTGAAGGGGGACTTCGGTTCGGGCATGCGGCGGTCGTTCATGACACTTTCCCCTCGGCAGGCGGTTTTCCCTGCGAACCACGCCGGCCCGCCGCCGGTTCCCGCAAAAAGCCCCCTAGGCACGGCCGGGCAGTTCCGTTAAAGAGTCCGCCGATGACCATCCCCACGAACGGCTCTCCCGTGACGACGAACGACCGTGAAGAGTGGCTGGGCAAGGCCCGCACCCTGTCCGAGGCCCTGCCCTACATGCGCCGGTACGCCGGGCGCACCTTCGTCATCAAGTACGGCGGCCACGCCATGGGTGACGACCATCTGGCCGAGCTGTTCGCCCGCGACGTCGTGCTGCTGAAGCAGGTCGGCATCAACCCGGTGGTGGTGCACGGCGGCGGTCCGCAGATCGGCGCCATGCTCAACCGCCTGAAGATCCAGTCCAGCTTCGTCGACGGCCTGCGCGTCACTGACAAGGAGACCGTCGAGGTGGTCGAGATGGTGCTCGCCGGCTCGATCAACAAGCAGATCGTCACCGCCATTTCCAAGGCCGGCGGCCGGGCGGTGGGCATCTCCGGCAAGGACGGGCAGCTCATCATCGCGCGCAAGCTGCGCCGCACCCAGAAGGACCCGGACAGCAACATCGAGAAGGTGCTGGACCTGGGCTTCGTCGGCGAGCCGTACCAGGTCAACCCGCAGATCCTGAACAGCCTGATCCAGTCGGACATCATCCCGGTGGTGGCCCCGGTCGGCGTCGACGTGCAGGGCGACACCTACAACATCAACGCCGACACCTCGGCCGGTGCCATCGCCGGCGCGCTCGGCGCCACGCGCTTCTTCCTGCTCACCGACGTGGCCGGCGTGCTCGACAAGGACAAGAACCTCATCCCGCGCCTGACGCTGGAAGAGGCGCGCGACCGAATCGCCGACGGCACCGCGTCGGGCGGCATGATCCCGAAGATCGAAACCTGCATCGACGCCGTCGAGCAGGGCGTGGACGCCGCCGTCATCCTCGACGGCCGGGTGCCGCACGCGCTGCTTCTGGAAATCTTCACCGAGGGCGGCGCCGGAACGCTGATCGGCCGCGACTGACCCGTGCCCCGGGGTGCCCGGAAGGTGCTGCGATGACGAACGACCCGCGCAAGGACCTGCTGCGCCAGATGGCGGCGATCCGCGATCAGCTTGACCCCAAGCTGATCGAGCGGGCCAAGCTGGCGGCCTTCGGCAAGGTTCCCTACGACCGTGACGTCGCCAAGAAGGCCGTCAGCCGCTTCCTGGACACGCGCGACGACGGCGGCGCCTTCCGGCGCAAGCTGGAGGAGGCGATGCGGCGCGAGGGCGAGCTGCTGGACCTGAAGCCGGAGGCCGGGACGGGGGCGGGGGCGGGGGCGGAAGCGCCGACGGACTCCACCCACCCGCTGAAGCCGCGGCGGATCGGCCGCATCGTCTGACCCCTCCCCCCTCCCCCGGAGCCGCCATGCTGCAGGTGTTCGTCAACGACGGCGGCACGCTCAAGGGGCGCAAGGGCGGCGAGGCCATGGCCGCGCCGTTGCCGGCCGAAACCGTCTGGATCGACCTGCTGGCCCCCCTGCCGGACGCGCTGGCCCGCGCCGAGGCGCTGATGGGGGTGCGCCTGCCGACCCGCGAACAGATGGCGGAGATCGAGGAATCGAGCCGCCTGCGCCGGCTGCCCGGCGGCATCCAGTTCACCGTGCTGGCGCTGGCCTTCGCCGACACCGACGCGCCGCGTCTGGCGCCGGTCAGCTTCGTCCTGGCGCGCGGCCGGCTCGCCACGCTCCACCACGTCGACTCGAAGCCCTTCCTCGATTTCCGCCGCCGCGCCGCGCACCAGGGCTTCCCGGCGCCGAAGGCCGAGGCGGTGATGCGGGCGCTGGTCGACGCGGTCGTCGAGCGCACCGCCTCCGTCCTGCGCCGCGTCGCCATCGAACTCGATTCGCTGGCCGGCAGTTCCTTCCGCGTCGCCGATCCGGCCGAGGAGGCCGCGCCGCGCGACGACCACCGCACGCTGAAGCGCCTGGGCCAGGCCGGCCACCTGATCGCCAAGGCGCACGAAAGCCTGGGCAGCATCGCCCGCATGCTCGACTTCATGGCGCGCGGCCAGACGGGCGACGGCGTGGTCGGCAAGGAAACCCGGCGCTGGGCGCGCGCCGCGCGGCTGGACGTCTCCGGCCTGGACGAATACGCGCACTTCCTGTCGCGCAAGGTCGGGCTGGTGCTCGACACCACGCTGGGCCGCATCAACGTCGAGCAGAACGGGATCGTGAAGATCGTCAGCGTGCTGACTGTCGCGCTGTTCCCGCCGCTGCTGGTGACCAGCGTCTTCGGCATGAACTTCGCCGCGATGCCGGAACGGCACTGGGCCGGCGGCTATCCCCTGGCGATCACCCTGACCGTGCTGGCCGCCGTCGTGCCGCTGTGGTTCTTCAAGCGGCGCGGCTGGCTATAGCGCCAGCACCAGCGCCCAGCCGAGCACGACCAAGTTGACCGTGAAGGTCATCGCCATGCCCGGCGCCCGCACGTAGGGGTGCACGAGGTAGCCGGCCCAGAACAGCAGCCGCCCGGCCACGAACAGCGCGGTGGCGAGGCGCGGGACGCCCAGGCCGTCCACCGGCAGCAGTACGCTCAGCGCCCACAGGCCGGGCAGGAAGACCAGCGTCTGCTCCACCGTGTTGGACAGCACGCGCTGGCCGACGCGGTAGGTCCGGCTTTCCGGGTCGTCGATGGGGTTCAGCGCCGCCGAGCGCCCGCGCGCCGCCATCACGCCGCACACCATGGCGAACAGCACCAGCGCCGGCCACAGCGACAGCCGCGCCGCCAGCGCCAGCCGCGCCGACAAGGCGGCCATCGCCTCCGGCGCCGGGAACAGCGGCATCAGCGCCACGAACAGCACGACCGTGACCGCCGCGGCCCCCAGGTTGACCGCCGCGGCCATGGGGAGGAGGCGCCTGTCGCCTGCCATGACCGTTACCCCGCGCCTTGTGCCGATGTCGGGATGGCCGACAGGCACGTGAACAGATGGCCGGCGACGACGGCGCGATCGGCCAGCGGCAAGGAGCCGAGGCATTCGGCGTCGCGCGCGTCGATGGCGGCGATCTTCGCCGTGCGGACGACCGAGGGCGCGGGCAGTCCGGCGGCGGCCAGATCGGTGACCCCCACATCCCCCGGCCAGCCCCGGTTGTCGGCGCTCGTGATCATCAGAACCCAGACGAGGCCGTGATGCGATTGCAGGTCGCCGGCGGCGACCACAAGCGCCGGACGCCGCTGGCGCACGGGCCGATCCGTATATGGGAAAGGAACCTTGACGATGTCCCAGACGTCAAAGGTCGGCATAGGCCCGCCGGTCCGCTTCGGAATCCCATTCGGAAAAGACACGGAAGGGATCGTCGGCCGGCTCGGGCGTCGCGCGGGTCAGGATCACGCGACCGTCTTCGATGCTGTAGGCGATCTCGTCCCCCTCCCGCAGCCCAAGGGCGGCGCGGATCGGTTGCGGGATGGTCGTCTGCGCCTTGCTGGTCAACTTGCTGGTGATCATGGCGAACCCGGACGGCAAGGAATTTCCTTACCAGCAAGGTAAGGAGCTTCCTTGCACCGGTCAAGGCGCGCTGGTCAGCCCAGGCCCTTCTGGCCCATCTCCAGGAACTTCTCGCGGCGCTTGCGGCGCAGGGCGTCGGAGTCGAGGCCGTCGAGTTCCTCCAGCGACTGCTCCATCGCGTCGCCCAGCGCCTGCACGGTGGCGGCCGGGTTGCGGTGGGCGCCGCCGATCGGCTCGTTCACCACGCGGTCGATAACGCCCAGTTCCTTCAGGTCCTGGCTGGTCAGGCGAAGCGCCGTCGCCGCCTCGCCCGCCATGTCGTTGCTGCGCCACAGGATCGACGCGCAGCCCTCGGGCGAGATGACCGAATAAATGGCGTGTTCCAGCATCAGCACCCGGTCGGCGGTGGCGATGGCGATGGCGCCGCCCGATCCGCCCTCGCCGATCACCGCGGTGACCAGCGGCACGCCGATGCGCAGGCAGGTCTCGATGCTCTTGGCGATGGCCTCGGCCTGTCCGCGCTCCTCCGCCTGGACGCCGGGGAAGGCGCCGGCGGTGTCGACCAGCGTCAGCACCGGCAGGCGGAAGCGCTCGGCCAGTTGCATCAGGCGCTGCGCCTTGCGATAGCCCTCGGGCTTGGCCATGCCGAAGTTGTGGCGCACGCGCGACTCGGTGTCGTGCCCCTTCTCCTGGCCGATGACCACGACCGAGCGGCCGCGGAAGCGGCCAAGCCCGCCCACCACCGCCTGATCCTCGGCGAAGTGGCGGTCGCCGGCCAGCGGCGTGAAGTCCTCGACGAGGCGCTGGACGAAGTCCAGGCAATGCGGCCGGTTGGGATGACGGGCCACCTGCACCTTCTGCGCCGGCGTGAGCTTGGCGTAGGTTTGGCGCAGCAGCTTGTCGACCTTGCCCTGCAGCTTGGCGACCTCGTCGGCGATGTTGATGTCGCCGGCGTCGGTGAGGTGCCGCAGCTCCTCGATCTTGCCTTCGAGTTCGGCGATCGGCTTCTCGAATTCCAGGAAGGTCTGCATGTCCGGTAAATAGCGGAGAACGGCGAAAATGCGCAGGCTACCTACCACGCGCCGCACCGCAGCGCCATAGCCGAGTGGTGGCATCGCGACAAGGCCGCTCGCCTCGGGCGCGGCGGGGCGCTATCCTGCGCCCATGACGCGCTTCAAGGACCATTTTTCCGGCCACGCCGGGGATTACCGCGCCTTCCGCCCGCTCTATCCGGCGGCCCTGGCGGACGTATTGGCCGACGCGGCGCCGGCCCGCGACCTCGCCTGGGACGTGGGGTGCGGCAACGGGCAGCTTTCGGTCGATCTGGCGCGGCGATTCGCCCGCGTCGTCGCCACCGACGCCAGCGCCCCGCAGATCGCGGCCGCGACTCCGCACGAACGCGTCGAATACCGCGTCGCCCCGGCGGAATCCGGCGGCTTGCCCGACGCGTCGGCCGACCTGATCGTCGCCGCCCAGGCGGCGCACTGGTTCGACCTGCCCGCCTTCTACGCCGAGGCGCGGCGGGTGGCGCGGCCCGGCGCGGCGATCGCGCTGGTTACCTACGGCGCCATCGAGGCGGAGGACGAGGCGCTGCGCCGGGCGCTGCGCGCCTTCCACGACGACGTGCTGGGCCCCTGGTGGCCGCCGGAGCGCGCGCATGTGGGCACCGGCTACCGCTCCCTGAACTTCCCCTTCCCCGAACTGCCGGTGCCCCGCCTCGCCATGGAGGCGCGCTGGACGCTGCCGCAGGTGCTGGGCTACCTGGACACGTGGTCGTCGGTGAAGGCGTGGATCAAGGCCGAGGGCGGCGCGCCGGTCGCCGACTTCGGCCGGCAGATCGCGCCGCTGTGGGGGGAGCCGGAGACGGAGCGCCTGATCCTGTGGCCGCTGGCGATCCGGCTGGGGCGGGTGGAAATTTAGGTTTCAAGTCCCTCTCCCGCCTCCGGCGGGGGAGGTTAGGAGGGGCAACGGCCGCTGTGGCAGGCATTGAGCCACTGATCCTTGCACACAACTTGCCCCCACCCTGCCCGCTGCCGCGGGCTTCCCTCCCCCGCCGGAGGCGGGGGAGGGACTGGAATCACGCCCCCGCCGCCACGATCCGCTCGTAGGCCGGCAGCGTCAGGAACTCGACGAAGTCCCGGCGTTCCACCAGATCGCGGAACAGCGCCGCCGCCTCGCCCCACGCGCCCGAGTCGTACGCCGCGTCGCCCAGGCGGGCCTTCCAGGCGGCCAGTTCCTCGGCGATCACCTGGTCCACCAGCGCCATGGTCACCGTGCGGCCGTCGTCCAGCGTGGCCGCGTGGTGCACCCACTGCCAGACCTGCGTGCGGCTGATCTCGGCCGTCGCGGCGTCCTCCATCAGGTTGAACAGCGGCACGCAGCCCAGGCCCCGCAGCCACGCCTCGATATAGCCAAGGCCCACCGCCACGTTCATGCGCAGCCCCGCCTCGGTGCGCGGCCCCTGCGGCACCGCCAGCAGGTCGGCGGCGGTCACCGCCACGTCCGGACGCTTCTTGTGGATCTGGTTGGGGGTCGGCATGTGGCGGTCGAACACCTCCATGGCGACGGGGACGAGGCCGGGGTGCGCCACCCAGGTGCCGTCATGGCCGTTCGACGCCTCGCGCTCCTTGTCGGCGCGCACCTTGGCGAAGGCGGCCTCGTTGGCGGCCGGATCGTTCTTCACCGGGATGAAGGCCGCCATGCCGCCGATGGCCGGGGCGTTGCGGCGGTGGCAGGTCCTGATCGCCAACTGGCTGTAGGAGCTGAGGAAATGCACGTCCATGCCGACCAGGGCGCGGTCGGGCATGACGGCGGTCGGGTCGTTGCGGAACTTCTTGATGAAGCTGAAGATGTAGTCCCAGCGTCCGCAGTTCAGGCCGGCCGAATGGTCGCGCAGCTCATACAGGATCTCGTCCATCTCGAAGGCCGCGAGGATCGTCTCGATCAGCACCGTCGCCTTGATGGAGCCGTGCGGGACGCCGACGTACTCCTCGGCCAGCGTGAACACCTCGTTCCACAGCCGCGCCTCGAAATGGCTCTCCAGCTTCGGCAGGTAGAAATAGGGGCCGGAGCCGCGCGCCAGCAATTCCCTGGCGTTGTGGAAGAAATACAGGCCGAAGTCGAACAGCCCGGCGGAGACCGGCTGCCCTTCGAACAGCACGTGTTTTTCCACCATGTGCCAGCCGCGCGGGCGCACCTTCAGCACGGCGGTCTTCTCGTTCAGCGCGTACGCCTTGCCGGTCGCCGGATCGGTGAAGCCGATGGTGCGGCGCACGGCGTCGCGGACGTTGATCTGCCCCTCGACCTGGTTGGTCCAGGACGGGCAGTTGGCGTCCTCGAAATCGGCCATGAACACCTTGGCGCCGGAGTTCAGCGCGTTGATGACCATCTTGCGCTCGACCGGGCCGGTGATCTCGACGCGGCGGTCCGTCAGGTCGGCCGGCAGCGGGGCGATGGTCCAGTCGCTGTCGCGGATGGCCTTCGTCTCGGGCAGGAAGTCCGGCTTTTCGCCCTTGTCGATCAGCGCCTGCCGCTTGGCCCGGACGCCCAGCAGGCGCTCGCGCTCGGGGCCGAAGCGCATCTCCAGCTCGGCGATGAAGGCGCAGGCCTCGGGCGTCAGGATCGCATCGAAGCCCGGCTGCATCGGGCCCAGGATGTCCAGCCCGGAAATGGTCGTCGCCATGTCACGTCCCCCTTATCGACGGCTCCTGCCAGCGCGTATAGCACGCCCCGCGCCATCACCGGAATTGTTGGTCAGCTCCGCCCCTTGCGCGCCAGCGGATGGTGTTCCACCACCACGCGGCGCAGGCGGTCGGACACCACGTGGGTGTAGATCTGCGTGGTGGCGATGTCGGCGTGCCCCAGCATCTTCTGCACCGAACGCAGGTCGGCGCCGTGGTCCAGCAGGTGGGTGGCGAAGGCGTGGCGCAGCACGTGCGGGCTGACCTTGTCCGGGTCGATGCCGGCGGCGACGGTGAGGTCCTTGAGGATCTGCGCGAATCGCTGGCGCGTCAGGTGGCCGGAATCCGACGTGCGCGAGGGGAACAGGAACTTCGCCTGCAGCGACTCGCGCCCCGGTACCAGGAAGGCGGCGCGCAGCGGCAGATAGGCGGTGATGGCGTCGCGCGCGGGATCGGACAGCGGCACCATGCGCTCCTTCCCACCCTTGCCGCGCACGATCAGGCCGCGCCCGTCGCGCAGGATGGCGGACAGCGGCAGCCCCACCAGCTCCGACACGCGCAGGCCCGTGGCGTACAGCACCTCCAGCAGCGCCAGCAGCCGCGTCCCATCCGGCCCGCCGCGCCGGCGCGCGGCGTCGATCAGCGCCAGCACCTCCGCCTCGCTCAGCACCTTGGGCAGCGGGCGGCCCTGCTTGGGGCTGTCCAGCGCCGAGGCCGGGTCGTCGGTGCGCCGCCCCTCCGACACCAGGAAGCGGTAGAACTGGCGCAGCGCCGATAGCCGGCGCGCCACCGTGCGCGGCGCCGGGACGGCGTCGGCGTGCGCGAGGTGGGCGAGGTAGGCGCGCAGATCCTCGGTCCCCGCCGCCTCCAGCGCCAGCCCGCGCTGGGCCAGCCAGCGCGACACGTCCATCAGGTCGCGTTCGTATGCCTGCCGGGTGTTGAGCGCCGCCCCGCGCTCCGCCGTCAGCATGTCGAGGAAGGCGTCAAGCTCCGGCGACACCGACAGGGATCGCGGCTTGCACGGACGGCCCCGGCGCTTCTCGGTCACGCGTTCCCCCTTCATCCTGGTCAACCCGGCACGGCCGCCGCGACGGCCTCGCGGGCCAGCGCGCGCGCCTCCGCGTCCAGCCCCACCGCCCGCAGCGACGCGACGATGCGCGCCATCACCACCGGCGATGTCCCCGTCGGCCCCAGCTTGCCCATCAAGGCGAGCGATACCAGCACGGTTTCTCCCGTGCGTCCCTCCGCCGCAGCCGCCTTCAGCCGGTCCCACAGCGCCGGGTCCGGCGCCGGCCCGACACCGGTGGAGCCAGCAGCATCGGCGGCGGCCAGCCACGCGTCCTCCGGCACCGCCACGCCCTGCGCCTGAAGCAGCGCCAGCAGCCCGGCGGCGCGCGCCTTCGCCACCGGGTCGCCGGTGCGCAACGCATCCTCCAGCCATGCCTGCAAGCCCGCCGGGCCCGCCGACGGCGCCGCCAGCGGCCACAGC
>DASWVP010000250.1:0-1901 GCA_036401175.1 Azospirillum sp.
GCGGTCCCGTCGGTGCGGTCGTCGGCGGTGCGGCTGGTGCGGGTACCGGCGTGGCGATGGACGAAGGCGCCGAGACCAAGGTTCAGGAATGGACCGGCATCGGCGACGGCGCGCCGACCGGCCAGTCCGGCAGCAGCCAGCGCACGGCCGGCGCCGACACCCGGGCCTTGAGCCCGCAACGGGTCCGCAACATCCAGCAGGCGCTCAACAACAACGGCAGCGACATCGCCGTGGACGGCGTCTGGGGCCCCAACACGCGCCGCGCCCTGCGCGATTTCCAGCAGGCCAACGGCCTTGAGGCGACCGGTCAGTTGGACGGGCGGACCGTGTCGGCCCTGAACATCGGCCAGTCGCAGAACAGCGCCGGCCAGTCCGGCGGCAGCGGCGGGACCGGTGGCGGGCCGAACAGCGGGACCAGCAGCGGGACCAGCAGCGGCGGATCGGGCAGCGGCAACCCGGGCAACACGGGCCAGAACACCGGCGGCCAGAACACCGGTGATCAGAACACCGGGCAGCCCAGCAGGCAGTAAGCGGTCGACGGGTTCGCCACCGCGCATGTCCTCGCGAGGGGACGGCGGGCGAACCCGCCCCGCACCTGCGGGTCATCGGCGATACTCGTCCCCGTCCCGGCGCCTCGCGTGCCGGTGACGCCAATGGAGACGGCATGTTCTTCGACACCTGGAGCGGGCTGGGGCGGGTGCTGGTCGTCGGCACGCTGGCCTACGTCGCGCTGGTCTTTCTGCTGCGCATGTCCGACAAGCGGACGCTGACCAAGCTGAATGCCTTCGACCTGGTGGTCACGGTGGCCCTGGGGTCGACGCTGGCGACCGTGCTGCTGAGCAAATCGGTGGCGCTGGCCGAGGGGATCCTCGCGCTTGGCCTGCTCATCTTCCTGCAATACGCGATCACGTGGCTGTCGGTGCGCTCGCCGCGCTTCCAGGCGCTGATCAAGGCGGAGCCGTCCCTGCTGGTGCATCGCGGGCGGTTCCTGGACGGCGCCCTGCGGGCGCAACGCATCACCCGCGAGGAAATCCTCGCCGCGGTGCGCGCTGGCGGCGCGGCCGACATTCACGATGTCGCCGCCGTGGTGCTGGAGACCGACGGCTCGATCTCCGTCATCGCCGACAGCGGCGACGGCAGCCGTTCGCGTGCCCTCGAAGCGGTGTCCGGCTGGACCGCCGAGCAGCCATGACGCGGCGCTACGGCGACCGGCCTATGCGGTTGGGGTGAGTTGCCTTACCCATCCGGGGTGGTGTGACAATTCGTCCCCCAGGGATGCGGCGACAAGAAATCGCCCAACGCATCTCATCGAACCTCTGCAATCACATTCGTAAACCGATGAACGCGACGGGTCGCGCCAGTAAATGTGCGAGAAAATCCGTTCGCGGTGGTGATCCATGTCTTTCAGGGTTATGCCTGCCATAAGCCATATGGACAGGGGCGGCGATTGGCTTTAACAGGTACGGGGTATGTTGGGCCGGGTGATTGGCGCTGTTCTGTTGCCGGGCGGTGCCGCGGGGCCGGAGCCGGTTCCGCGTCCGACCTTCCGCCGGCCTCTCCGGCGTCCGCCGCGAGGAAGGATCACCGCGATGAGAATGCTCGTCCGTTTCGCGCTGCCGTTGCTCGTGGTGCTCGGCATCATGGGGTTCGCGCTGTCGCCCGCGGTGAACCACCTCGTCGGCCGCTGGTTCCAGCACGACGTCGAGCTGCGCCTGAACCTGATCTTCAACGCCATCCACGATTCGCTGAACGCGCTGGTGCGGGAGGGGGCGGACCGGGAGATCGACACGCTGTTCCAGCGGATCGCCGCCGACGAACGCGTGCTGGCGCTGGGCCTGTGCTCGCCGGCCGGCACGCTGTCGCGGTCCTCGGCGGGCTGGCCGATCCAGGTCGGCTGCCCC
>DASWVP010000251.1:0-13874 GCA_036401175.1 Azospirillum sp.
GTACGGCAACCTGGGAGCCGACACGCTGGAGGGCGGGGCCGGGGCCGACACGCTGGGCGGCGGCGACGGGGCGGACCAGTTCCGCGTCAACGCGCCGGCGGACGGCGGCGACACCATCACCGACTTCCAGTCGGGGGTGGACAGGATCGCGGTGGTCAGCCCGAACTTCGGCAATCTGGCGGCGGGCACGCTGTCGGCGGCCAACTTCGCGCTGAACAACCCGGCCGACGCCGACGACCTGTTCGTCTTCAACACGACGACGGGCACGCTGTTCTACGACGCCGACGGGTCGGGCGCCGGGGCGGCGGTGAGCATCGCCACGCTGAACGTCCGCACGCTGAGCCATGCCGACATCACGGTGCTGGCCGCGGGGAGCTGACGGGCACCGGTGGGCGGCGCCGTGCCGCCGCCCACCGGTGCATTCCCTTATTCGGCAGCCAGCGAGCGCCCGGCGGAGCCGAGGTCGGCGAAGGCTTCGTCCAGGCGCTGCACGATGCCCTGCTCGCCGATGCGCAGCCACTTGCGCGGGTCGTACAGCTTCTTGTACGGCTTGCCGGTTTCCGGGTCGATCTGGTGGCGGAACGCGGCCTCGTTCTCCAGGACGAAGCGGCCGACGGACTCGGCGAAGGCGAACTGGGTGTCGGTGTCGATGTTCATCTTGAACACGCCGAAGCCCACCGCCTGCGCGATCTTCTCCTTCTCGGAGCCCGAGCCGCCGTGGAACACCAGCGGCAGCGGCTTGGCCCCGCCGCCGTGCTTCTCGCTCACCAGCGCCTGCGAGGCGCCGAGGATCTCCGGGCGCAGCTTGACGTTGCCCGGCGCGTAGACGCCGTGCACGTTGCCGAACGACGCCGCCACCGAGAAATGCCCGATCGGCGACAGCAGCTCATAGGCGCGCAGCACGTCTTCCGGCTGGGTGTAGAGGTGGGCGTTGTCGGCGCTCAGGTCTTCGGAGCCGATGCCGTCCTCCTCACCGCCGGTGACGCCCAGCTCGATCTCCAGGCTCATGCCCAGCGGCGCCATGCGCTTGAGGATGCGGGCGCACTCCGCCAGGTTCTCCTCCAGCGACTCTTCCGAAAGGTCGAGCATGTGCGAGCTGAACAGCGGCTTGCCGGTCTGGCGGAAATGCGCCTCGCCATGCTCGATCATGGCCTCGACCCAGGGGATCAGCTTCTTGTTGGCGTGGTCGGTGTGCAGCACGACGCACACGCCGTAGTGCTCGGCCAGCAGGTGGACGTGGCGGGCCGCCGACACGGCGCCCAGGACGCGGGCCTGCGCGGAATCCTTCATCCCCTCGCCGGCGAAGAAGCGCGCGCCGCCGTTGGAGAGCTGGATGATCACGTCGGAGCGGTTCTTCGCCGCCGCCTCCAGCACCGCGTTGACGGTGTTGGTGCCGACCACGTTGACCGCCGGCAGGGCATAGCCGCCGTCCTGGCAGGAGGCCAGCAGCGTGCGGTACTCGTCCCCGGTCACCACGCCGGGTTTCAAACGGTTGCGGTCGGACATGGAAGGCTCCTGTGCGGATGGTTCGAAAAGTCGAAAAGGATGTGACGGCGGGTTCGTAGCACAACAGCGTCGCGGCGTGGAGGGTCGCGTTGGGGGCGTCAGTAGATCAGCTCGCCCTCGCCGCCGCCTTCGGAGATGACGATCTCGCCGCGCGCCGCCAGATCCTTGGCGAGCTGCACCATGTACATCTGCGATTCGTCCACGTCCTTGACCCGCACCGGGCCCATCGCCGCCATGTCCTCGCGCAGGATCTTGCCGGCGCGTTCCGACATGTTGGAGAAGAACAGGTCCTTCAGTGTTTCCGAGGCGCCCTTCAGCGCGGTGCCCAGCTTCGTCTTGTCGACGTTGCGCAGCAGCGTCTGCACACCGGAGGGGTCGAGCTTGGACAGGTCCTCGAAGGTGAACATCAGCGCCTTGATGCGCTCGGCGCTGTCGCGGTTGCGCTCCTCCAGCGCCGCCATGAAGCGGTGCTCGGTCGTGCGGTCCAGGCCGTTGAAGATCTCCGCCAGCATCTCGTGCGCGTCGCGCCGGGTGGTGCGGGCGAGGTTGGTCATGAACTCGGTGCGCAGGGTGCGCTCGACGTCGTCCAGCACCTCCTTCTGCACGGCCTCCATGCGCAGCATGCGCATGATGACCTCCATGGCGAAGCTTTCCGGCAGCAGGCTCAGCACGCGGCCGGCGTGCTCCGGCCGGACCTTGGAGAGGACGACGGCGACGGTCTGCGGGTATTCGTTCTTCAGATAGTTCGCCAGCACCGCCTCGCTGACGTTGGCCAGCTTGTCCCACATGGTGCGGCCGGCGGGACCGCGGATTTCCTCCATGATCGTGTCGACCTTGTCCTTGGGCAGGGTCTTCAGCAGCAGGCGTTCGGTGCTGTCGAAGGTGCCGACCAGGGAGCCGGTGGCCGACATCTGCTCGGCGAACTCGACGAACAGGCGCTCGATGAGGTTGGCCGACACAGTGCCCAGGTTGGCCATGACCTGCGAGAGTTCCTTGATCTCCTCGTCGTCCATCATGCCGAACAGCTTGGACGCGTGCTCCTCGCCCAGGGCGAACATCAGGATGGCCGCCTTTTCGGGGCCGGTGAGGGTGCGATAGTCCTCGCGTACCTTGAGAGCCATCGTCGGTCCCCCCCTGTGCTGGATGTTGCGCTGGATGGTGTGCTGGAAGCAACGTGTCGCCGGGGCGGAACTCTATCGTCGTTCGGTTGACGGGAACAGCCCGCGGATGCGGCATTTTTCGGTCATCCGGGCGCCGGCCCGGCGCCCCGCGCCCGTTTCGGCCTGCGCAGTTCCGCCAGGGTGACGGGGCGGAAGCCCCAGACATCGACGCCGACGTCGACCTGCCGCGTCATGCCCTTGAGCTGTCCGTGACTGTGGCCGTGCAGGTTGAGCGCGCCCTTGTACATGCCGTTCCAGGTGCGGAACGGGTAATGGCAGAGCACGAGCAGCGTGTCGTCCACGATGATCTCGGCATAGTGCTGCACGCTGGCCCAGCCGGGCAGCTTGAGGGTGGCCGGGCCGTCGTTGTTGCCGGCCACCAGATGCTTGACGCCGTTCAGCCGGTCGAGGAGCGCGGCGGCCGCGTCGGGCTTGAGGCGCAGCGCGAAGTCGCCCAGGAACCAGACCTCGTCGTCCGGGCCGACGGTGGCGTTCCACGCCGCCTCCATCGCCGCGTCCATGGCCGCCACGGACGGGAACGGCCGCCGGAAGCGGCTGAGCGCGCCGGCGTGGCCGAAATGGGTGTCGGATGTGAAGTGGACCGCCATCGGTCGTCCTCCGCGGGCCGTTCGGGAGCGTGGATCACGCTATCCTGAACGGCCGCGCGGCGCGACCGGCCCCGGCTCAGTGCTCGTGGTCGTGCGCGTGCTCGCCGGTCGGGTCGAGCAGGCGGTGCAGGTGCACGATGAAATAGCGCATGTGGGCGTCGTCGATGGTGGCGCCGGTGGCGCCGCGCCAGGCCTTCACCGCCGCGTCGTAGCTCGGGAAGATGCCGACGATGTGCAGCTTGTTGGGATCGACGAACTGCTGGCTGTCCGGGCGCACGAGCTGGCCGCCGAACACGAGATGGAGCAACTGCTTATCGGGCATGACGCGGGTCCGTTTGTTATGGGCGGGGAAGGGCCGGGATTTTTTCCACCCTCTTACTGGGGCTTTCCACCGCCATCAAGTGCAATGATACGGCCGATGCCTGATGGCATCGGCCGTATCACCCTTTCAATCAATGCCGTGCATTGATCTGTCGGGTTGGGCCGTCGGCGGATGCCGCCGACGGCTTGACGCACCGCACGCGACATTGCCGCGCGCTTGCATGCGCGGGGCTGTGACAGTAAGGTCCCGTGCCGCTTTTTCCGGCCACCGCACCACATCGGTCAACACCCAGAATCCCAGGGGCAGCGCCATGTCGATCCTCGCCTCCCGTCTGTCGCGCATCAAGCCGTCGCCGACCATCGCCGTGACCAACAAAGCCCGCGAGCTGAAGGCGGCCGGCCGCGACGTCATCGGGCTCGGTGCCGGCGAGCCGGACTTCGACACGCCGGACAACATCAAGGCCGCCGCCATCAAGGCCATCGAGGCCGGCGACACCAAGTACACCGCCGTCGACGGCACCCCGGCGCTGAAGAAGGCGATCTGCGCCAAGTTCGCGCGCGAGAACGGCCTGACCTACGCGCCCGACCAGATCACCGTCGGCGTCGGCGGCAAGCAGGTGCTGTACAACGCCCTGATGGCCACGCTGAACCCGGGTGACGAGGTGATCATCCCGGCGCCGTACTGGGTGTCGTACCCGGACATGGTGGAGCTGGCCGAAGGCAAGCCGGTCTTCATCTCCTGCCCGGCCGAGCAGGGCTTCAAGCTGCAGCCCGCCGACCTGGAAAAGGCGATCACGCCGAAGACCAAGTGGCTGATCCTCAACTCGCCCTCCAACCCGTCGGGCGCCGCCTACACCCACGACGAGATGAAGGCGCTCACCGACGTTCTGGTCCGCCATCCCCACGTCTGGGTGATGAGCGACGACATGTACGAGCACCTGCTGTACGACGGCCTGACGTTCTGCACCCCGGCCCAGGTCGAGCCGAAGCTGTTTGAGCGCACGCTGACCGTGAACGGCGTGTCGAAGTCCTACGCCATGACCGGCTGGCGCATCGGCTATGCCGGCGGCCCGAAGGAGCTGATCAAGGCCATCGGCGTGATCCAGAGCCAGTCGACGTCCAACCCGACCTCGATCTCCCAGGCCGCCGCCGTCGAGGCGCTGAACGGCCCGCAGGACTTCATCAAGGAGCGCGCGGAAGTGTTCAAGCAGCGCCGCGACCTCGTCGTGTCGATGCTGAACCAAGCCACCGGCCTGCACTGCCCGCGGCCGGAGGGGGCGTTCTACGTCTACCCGTCGTGCGCCGGCACCATCGGCAAGAAGACCGAAGACGGCAAGGTGATCAACACCGACGAGGACTTCGTCACCTACCTGCTGGAAGGCGAGGGCGTGGCGGTCGTTCAGGGCTCGGCCTTCGGCTTGGCGCCGCACTTCCGCATCTCCTACGCCACCAGCACGCAGGAGCTGGAAGAGGCCTGCAAGCGCATCCAGCGCTTCTGCGCCAGCTTGCGCGATTGATGTGAACGAGGTGAGGCGAGGGGCGTTCGCGCCCCTCGCCTCAATCATTCCTATCGGGGCTCTCAGGTTCCCGGCTTTGCTGTTCCCGTCGTATTGCCGCCCGACGGACTCGCCCCGGAAGGGCTATTGCCCTGCTGGGGCTGCTGGCCGCTCTGCCCACCGTTGCCACCGGATGATGCGCCTTTGTCAGCTTTGGCAGGTGGTGGCGATACCGATAACGTTCCTAGTGCTATCTTCTCAAGGACAGGTAGTTCATCTTTGATGAGTTCTGCTGAGCGTTCCATTACTCTACGCTTCAGAACGAGATATTCTTGTGGATTGATGCGGCTGTTCAGATAGTCAATGCACAGCGAGGCATTCAGGTCGCGCGCCCATTGCAGTCCTTGTGAACGGCGGGTTAAGGCGAGCAACGCCGTAGATATGGAGCGGGCAAAATCCGCCTTTGCCTCAGATGCGTCAGTGCCGCCAGTTAACGCATTCGGCCCTTTAAGGAGCGCGGAAATTTCCAGGCTGCTCGCGATGGCTTCGCCCGCATCCGGCGGCGGCTCGGCGCAGAAAGCTCCCTTGGGGTTCAATCCGCTCTCATTGATGCGGAACATGAGCGTCCGGTGTGACGCCCCCGTGGCGATCACGCCGATCTCGGCTGTATTTCGGGTGAAGAGGCCGGGAACGTGCCGCTCCACCATGACCTCCTCACGTGGACTGGTACACCCGCCAAGCGTTGAGATCAACAGGGCCAAAGCGGTCCATTTCGGCAAACCGGCCTTATGCGTGTTCTGGTGCATGGGGTCCTCGTTCGGATGTGGAGGCGTTCCATTGTTCTTGCGTATGTATGCAAGACTGATTTTTGCCTCTCCGAACGGTACTGTCGCGTACGAACAAAATCAACTGATCAGGCAAGAGTGGTGTACACCTTGCAACTCCTAAGATAGCGTGCTGTTGTATCCGCAGGGTCCGTCTGCGCATGAGGATGCGCGTGGCAGCCTGACCTACTTCCCAATCATCACGTCGGTTGCCTTGATGACCGCCGTCACTTGGTTGCCGGGGAGCGCCATCTCCACCACCGTCTCGACCGTCACCACCGAGGTGATTTCCGCGCCGTTGGGCAGTTCGACCTTCACCCGCACGGTGATCGGCCCCTTGCGGATCTCGGAAATACGGCCCGTGAGCTGGTTGCGCGCAGAGAGCTTCATCGCCGGCCTCCTTCGCGTGGTCGCCGCATGGTTGGCTGCACCAACCATTCCCTTAAGGTAAGGCGGCCGGCCCGCGCGGCCACGCTCACGCTCGGCTCAATGCCCCCCGCTTCAATGCCCCACGCCGAAGCGCCGGCCGCTGAGCGCGATGTCGTTGTTGAAGCCCTCGGCGACGCGGTCGTTGCCGCCGGACGCGAGGCAGAGCGTCACGTTGATCGCCGCCAGGATCGTCTGGTCGATCTGCTCCGGGCCGGCCTTGTAGCGCCGGATGGCGGTGAGCGCGCGGGTCACGGACTGGGCCATAAGGGCGAACTCCGAAGAAAACGCTTCCACGTTGCCCGCTTGTTTTCTGCCCAATCCAATTAACCGCGAGTAAACGCGGGGCCTGCCCCGTCGGTATACCCCTTTCTTGCAAGTAACGGGGAGAGGGCGAGGGGCCGAAGCCCCTCGCGCCGTCCCTTACTGCGCAGCCAGCGCTTCCCGACGCTGCTCGACAGCCTTGTCGGCCATCTTGCCGGTCAGTTCCTGCAGCCGCTCGAAGCTGTGGGTGAAGGTTCCCACGCCCAGCGACAGCGAGCGCAGTTCCACGATCAGGTCGTGGATCTCCGCCTGCGGCATGTAGGCCTTCACCTCGTCCCAGCCCTGCCAGCCCGGCCGCACGTCGAAGCCGAGGATTTGGCCGCGCCGGCCGCTGACCAGACGCTGCACCTTGGGCGTGAACTCGCTGGGCACGGCGATGGAGACGCTGAGGATGGGTTCCAGCAGCACCGGCTCGCACTTCGGCAGCGCCTCCTGCATGGCCTGCCGGGCCACGGTCTTGAAGGCCATTTCGGAGCTGTCCACCGCGTGATACTGGCCGCCGATCAGGGTGACGGCGAAGTCCACCACCGGGAAGCCCAGCGGCCCGACGCCCAGGGAATCGCGGATGCCGTTCTCGACCGCCGGGATGAAGTTGCGCGGCACCACGCCGCCAACCACCGCGTCCTTGAACTGGAAGCCGCCGCCGCGCGGCAGCGGCGCCACCTGCACCTGGATGTCGGCGAACTGTCCGTGGCCGCCGGTCTGCCGCTTGAAGCGGGCGTGGTGCTCGGTGCCTTTGCGGATTGATTCCTTGAACGGCACCTGCGGCGCCTTGCCCTTGACCGCCACGTTGTACTTGGAGCGCAGGCGATCCATGGTGATCTGCAGGTGGATGTCGCCCTGGCCCCAGATGACCATCTCGCCGGTGTCGGCCGCCTGATCGAAGCGCAGCGAGGGGTCCTCCTCGATCAGCTTCTGGATGGCGCCGGTCAGCTTCACCTCGTCGTTGCGGTTCTCGGCGTTGATGGCAAGGCCGAAGACGGCACCCGGCACCTCCGGCCAGGTCCCGGCGCGGCCGAGGTTGGCCTTTTCGGTGAGGATCTCGCCGGTCGCCGCCTTTTCCATGCGGCCCAGCGCCACCACCTCGCCCGCCGCCGCCTGGGTGATCTTCTGCTGCTCGTGTCCCATCATGCGATAAAGGCCCGACACGCGCTCGCCGCCCAACGTCATGCCGTCGGCGACGGTGCCGCGCCAGACGCGGGCGAAGGACAGCTTGCCGGCGTGCGGCGCCAGGAAGGTCTTGAAGACCTGCGCGACGGTGCCGTTCTCCGGGATCATCTGGCGCTCGGCGGTGGCCGTCACCTCCGGCCCCTCGTGGCGCAGCGCCTTCAGCAGCCGCCGGATGCCGCCGTCGTTCTCGGCCGAGCCGAGGAACACCGGCACGATCAGGTCGGACGCGAGGTCCTTGGCGAAGTCCTCATAGACCTTGCCGGGGTCCGGCTTCACGTCCTCCAGAAGCTGTTCCAGCAGGCCGTCGTCGAAGTCGGCCAGCACTTCCAGCATCTCCTGCCGGGCCTCGGACTCGCGGTCCTTCAGGCTGTCGGGCATCTGCACGAGGTCGGAGGGCTTGTGCGGGTTGAAGGCGTAGGCGCGCTCGCTGACCAGATCGACGTAGCCGGTGATCCGCTCGCCCTCGCGGATGGGCACCTCGCGCAGCACCAGCGGCCGGGAGGAAACCGCCTGATACGCCTGCACCACCTCGCGCACGCGCAGGTCGCCCAGCGTGTCCACCTTGTTGATGAACAGGATGTGCGGGATCTGGTTGTCGTCCAGGTACTTGAACAGCGGCGCCAGCAGCACCGCGCGCTCGGCCGACGGCTCGGCCACGATGACGGCGACGTCGCAGGCCATCAGCGCGCACTGCGTCTCGTGCACCAGCTCCACCGAGCCGGGGCAGTCGAGGAAGTGCCAGCGCTCGCCCAGGTATTCGGCCGAGGCGAGGTTCACCTCGACGCTCATCTGCCGCGCCTTGGCCTCGGCCGAGGAATCGCCCACCGCGTTGCCGTCGCGCACGCTGCCCTTGCGCGACACGGCCCCGGTGGCGAACAGCAGGCTTTCCAGCAACGTGGTCTTGCCGCTGAGGTAGGGTCCGACCAGTGCGGCGCACCGCGCCGTCTGGATCTGGGTATGGGGCATGCACACCTCCCGCTAGGGTTCGCTCGGCCGAGGCTTCCGACGTCGGGTTTCCGGCTTTGCCTCAACCCAACCCACATGGATGTCCATGTCGGTTGGGTTGAGCCGAAGGTGAAAACCCAACGTCACGCACCGTTCCTACGGGCCCGGCCCGGCCGATGCTCGTTCGATGGAATGGTTCACCCGGAGCGGCCGGGCTGTCGATTAAAAAGTGGGGCGGCATGGAGTCACGCCACCCCCGGTTTCCGCCGGACTCAGGACGCCGGCGCCGGCGCGCCCGCTTCCGTGCCCAGGGCGGCGCCGAAACAGCCGCCCACCCCGCCGCCGCCCATCACCGCGATGCGCATGCGCTGTCCCTCCCTGCTTTTTCGTTCGGCCTGCTTTTTCGGCCGGCCCGTTTTTTCGGCCGGCCCGGCTTTTGCCGCCGGCCGCGCGGTCATTGTGTACCCGTGGCCGGCGCTGCGGCAATAGGCCGCAAGGTGAGGGAGGGCGCCGCCTCACGCACGCGGCGGCGCCCCGACCAGCGCCCGGCGCCCCGGCGCCGCGCCTTCGGTTCTCTCCCGAGATAGTTTTGTTGCTGCGCTGCAATGCAGCGTGTCAACGGCAAAATGAACCGGACAAATTCATGAAATATCACGATAGTACCACTCGTCTCGGGTGCGCCGTGCCGGGTGGTGAAACGGCGGTGCACCTACAATCGGGGGAGCGCCCGCCGCCCATCGTCGGGCGCGGCGAACGTCATAAAGTGGGAGTATTAGACATGGGTGCGCTGCTTCGCATTCTCGCCGCCGGCCTTCTCGCCGTCGGTATCTCCGGCGCGGCCGTCGCGCAGGACAAGAAGCCGACGATGGACGACGCCAAGGCGATCACCGTCAAGGCCGCCGACCTGCTGGCCGCCAAGGGGCTGGACGAGGCCGCCAAGGTGTTCAACGCCGACGGCGAGTTCAAGTTCGGCGAGATCTACGTGAACGTCATCGACATGGACGGCATCTGGCGCGTGTACCCGCCCAAGCCGGCCGGCGTCGGCCAGAACGTCAGCCAGGTCAAGGACGCCGACGGCGTGCTGATCGTGCAGGAGATCCTCAAGGTCGCCAAGGAAAAGGGCGAGGGCTGGGTCGAATACCGCTGGAAGAACCCGGCGTCGGAGAAGATCGAGCCGAAGGTCACCTACGTGAAGGCGGTGGCGGACAAGGGTCTGGTCGCCTACGTCGGCATCTACAAGTAAGCGTGCGCGGGCGGACCCGAACGAGGGGATAGGGGCGGATATGAGCAGAGGAATCCTCGCTCGCTTGAGCGGCGCCTCGGTGGCGGCCCGCGTCTTCGCGGCGCCGGTGATGGGCGTCCTGCTGACGGTGGCCGCGCTCGTGCTGGCCGACCGCCAGTCGGAGCAGGCCGTCTCGGCCATCGACGCGATCCACCAGTCGGCCGGCGAACGGCGCGGCCAGATCGAACGGCTGGTCGGCACCGCCTTCCACATCCACTCGGACGTGTCGCGCCATCTGGCGCTGTCCGGCTCGGGCATCGAGGATGCCAAGCTCCAGGTCATGCGCGACACGATCACCGCCAACGTCGGCAAGGCGCGCAAGGCGCTGGCCGCCCTGCGCGACCTGCCGCTGATGGCGGCCGAGCGCGACATGCTGGCCGACGTGGGCAGGCGCCTGGACGCCTACGTCAAGGCGGTCGACCAGATGAACGAGATGGCCGCCATCGACCGCCTGATCGCCATCCCGCTGATGGCGCACGTCGACGAGCAGTTCAAGGGCCTGACCGACCGCCTGGGCGCCGTGCGCGACGCCATCGGCCAGTCCACCGAGCGCGGCACGCAGGACACCCGCGACGCCGCCGCGACCGCGCGCATCGAATTCGCCCTGGTCATGGCGGCGCTGCTGTGCGTCATGATGCTGGGCGGGCTGGTGCTGGCGCGCACCATCACGCGCCCGCTCCAGCGCGTGTCGGACACCACCGCGCAACTGGCCGCCGGCCGCCTCGACACCGAGGTGGAAGGGGCCTGGATGGGCAACGAGATCGGCGCCATGGCCCGCGCCCTCCAGGTCTTCAAGGACAACGCCCGCGAGGTCGAGAGGCTGAAGGCCGACCAGGAGCGCCAGAAGGCGCAGGCCGAGGAGGAAAAGCACCGCGCCATCCGCGATCTGGCCGACCTGTTCGAGACGCGCGTCAGCGAGGTGGTGCAGCAGGTGGGGGCGGGCGCGCATCAGGTGCGTTCCAACGCCCAGGGCATGCTGGCGCGCGCCAACGCCGCCAACCAGCAGGCCGCCGCCGTCGCCTCGGCCAGCCAGCAGGCGGGCATGAGCGTGCAGACCGCCGCCGCCGCCGCCGAGGAGATGTCGGCCTCGCTGGGCGAGATCGGCGCCCAGGTCCGCCGCTCCTTCGACATGGTGCGCGACGCCGTGCGCACGGTGGAGGAGGCGAACGGCCACGTCACCGGCCTGTCCACCGCCGCCGGCAAGATCGGCGAGATCGTCGACCTCATCAACTCCATCGCCGGGCAGACCAACCTGCTGGCGCTCAACGCCACCATCGAGGCGGCGCGGGCGGGGGAGGCGGGGAAAGGCTTCGCCGTCGTGGCGCAGGAGGTCAAGAACCTCGCCAACCAGACCGCCAAGGCGACCGAGGACATCTCGATCCAGATCGGCGGCATGCAGCAGGTCACCCACGCCGCCGTCGGCGCCATCAAGGGCGTGGGCGAGACGGTGGTCGGCATCGACCGGATCATCGGCAGCATCGCCCAGTCGATGGAGCAGCAGGGCATCGTCACGCAGGAGATCGCCCGCAACGTTTCCGAAGCGGCGGCCGGCACCACCGAGGTGTCGAGCAACATCGCCGACGTCTCCAGCAGCGCCAGCCAGACCGGCACCGCCGCCGGCGAGGTGCTGCACGCGGCGGAATTGCTTGACGGCCAAGCAGTCGCCCTCAACAATGAAGTGAGACAGTTCATCGGCCGCCTGCGGCAGGGTTGAAACCGGCGGCGCCCGTCCCGAACGCGCGCCGTCCCGCCCCGCGCAACGCGGCTCCGCCTGCGGAGGCAGACAGCGCCGGAATGAACGATCGGGCCAGGAAAGACCCCGCGCCGCCCCGCATCGGCGGGACGCTGCTCGGCGCCCTCGCCGTCACCGCGGTGCTGTTCCTCGCGGCGTCGGGCTCGGCGCTCCATCAGGCGTGGTCCAACCGGCTGGCCGGCGCCGAGTCGGCCGGGACGCTGGGCGGCATCACCGTCCAGGCGTTCACGGCGGTTCTGGCCCTGGCCGCGCTGGCCGGCGCCTTCCTGTTCATCCGGCGGCAGGTGCTGGGCCCGCTGGGGCGCCTGACCGGCGCCATGCACCGGCTGGCCGAGGGCGACGCCACCGTGGAGGTGCCGGAGACCGGCCGCGCCGACGAGATCGGCGCCATGGCCCGCGCCGTCGACGTGTTCAAGCGCAACGCGCTGGACCTGCGCGCCGGGGAGAGCGAGCGCGCCCGGCTGGAGGAGCGGATGCGCACCCTGCTCGCCGCCGTCGAGCACTGCCCGGTGCCCATCCTCATCACCGACGCCCGCGGCGTCATCCAATACGTGAACCCCAAGTTCGTGGACGCCAGCGGCTACACCGCCGACGAGGTGATCGGCCGCACGCCGTCGATGTTCAAGAGCGGCCACACGCCGCCGGACGTCTACCGCAGCCTGTGGCGGACGGTCCGCGCCGGGCAGGAGTGGCGCGGCGAGTTCTACAACCGCCGCAAGACCGGCGAATGCTATTGGGAGAACACCTCCATCGCCCCCATCACGGGGCCGGACGGCGCCATCAGCCACTTCGTCGCCGTCAAGGAGGACATCACCGAGCGCAAGGACGCCGAACGGCGGGCGTGGCAGCAGGCGCATTTCGACCCGCTGACCGAGCTGCCCAACCGCGTCCTGTTCGACGACCGGCTGAACCAGGCGATCGCGCGGTCGAACCGCAGCGGCCGGCTGCTGGCGCTGATGTTCGTCGACCTCGACCACTTCAAGCAGGTCAACGACCGGCTGGGGCACGAGGCGGGGGACGAGCTGCTGCAGGAGGTGGCCTACCGCCTCAAGGCCTGCGTGCGCGAGTGCGATACGGTGTCGCGCCTGGGCGGCGACGAGTTCGTCATCCTGCTCACCGACCTCAACCGCGAGGAGGAGGCGGGGGAGGTCGCGGGCCGCATCGTCGCCGCGCTGTCCAGGCCGTTCGAGCTGGACGCCGGCGAGGCGGGCATCGGCGTCTCCGTCGGCATCGCCATCTACCCGCGCGACGGCCACACCCCGGCGCAGTTGATGAAGAACGCCGACGCCGCCATGTACTGGTGCAAGGCGGGCGGGCGGAACACCTTCCGCTATTTCTCCACCGATCCCGTCGCCTATCTCGAAGGTCTGTGACCGGCTGTCGCAGCGACAGGCCGGCCGGTGCGGATTAGAATTATTCGAATAAGCCTTGCCCCTCCGCCGCACCGGCCTAGCATGATGGGGGCGCGGGGGCTTGGATCGATGAAGGAGGACGGGACCATGCAGATCGACATCGGCATCGCGGAGAACGACCGCAAGGCCATCGCCGAAGGGCTGAACCGCGTGCTGGGGGACACGTTCGCGCTCTATATGAAGACGCACGGCTTCCACTGGAACGTCACGGGGCCGATGTTCAACACGCTCCACACGATGTTCATGACGCAGTACACCGAACTGTGGACCTCGCTGGACGAGATCGCCGAGCGCATCCGCGCGCTGGGCTACCCGGCCCCGGCCAGCTTCTCGCAGTTCGCCAAGCTGACGGCCATCGGCGAGGAGACCAGCGTGCCGCGCGCCGAAGACATGATCCGCCAGCTCGTGGAAGGCCACGAGACGGTGGCGCGCACCGCCCGCCAGGTCTTCCCCACCGCCGAGCAGGCCAACGACCAGCCCACCGCCGACCTGCTGACCCAGCGCCTGCAGATCCACGAGAAGACCGCCTGGATGCTGCGCAGCATGCTGGAGTAGCGTTTCAACAGGCCCTCCCCCGCCCCCGGCGGGGGAGTACTCAAGTCGTAGGTTGGGTTGAGCGCCAGCCAAAACCCAACCTTCCCACCCTG
>DASWVP010000252.1:0-1523 GCA_036401175.1 Azospirillum sp.
GCGCCAGCGCCCCGACCAGTTCCGGCCCGGCCATCCCCGCGCCGAGGGAGCCCGCCACCAGCCGCCCGAACGCGGGCGCTTCGTCCGCGGCGGGCGCCGGCACGGGGAACGCCGCGGACACCGGGGGCGCCGAGCGCCGGATCTCCTCCACCATCGGCGTCAGGATGCGGGTGCCGCCGATCTCCTGGAATTCGCCGACACCCAGGCCGAGCAACCGTTCGACGCAGCGCGTCCACAGCACCGGGCGTTCGATGTGGCGGGCCAGCACCTCCGCCATGCCGCCGGCCGTCCGGCCATCGTGAAGACCGCCGGTCAGGTTGCAGGCCACCGGGATGGCCGGCGCGCGGAACTCCACGGAATCCAGGAAGGCGTGGAAGCGCCGCGCGGCGTCGGCCATCGCGGCCGTGTGGAAGGCGCCGCTCACCGCCAGCGGCACGACGCGGCCGCCACGCGCCCGGCAGCGCCCGGCGAAGCGTCCGAGCGCGTCCTTGGGACCGCCCACGACGACCTGCGTCGGCGTGTTGACGTTGGCGACCGACAGGCCGCCCTCCGGTTCCTCGGCCAGCAGCGTTTCGACCTCCGCGTGGCGCAGGCCGACGACCGCCGCCAGCCCGCCGCCGTCCGCTTCGGCCATCAGGGCGCCGCGCCGGGCGACCAGGCGGAGCCCGGTTTCGAAATCGAAGACCTGGGCGGCGGCCAGGGCCGCGTACTCGCCGACGCTGTGGCCGGCGGTGCAGTCCGGCGGCGGCAGGGTCTTGCGCGCCTCGATGAACGCCAGGACCGAGACCATGAAGATCGCCGGCTGCGCGTAGGCGGTGAGCGTCAGCCGGTCGTGCGGGTCCTCCAGGCACAGCTCCGCCGTGCTGTAGCCCAGCACCGCGTCGGCGCGGCGGACGAGGTCGGGGTAGAGCGCGAACAGATCGCGGCCCATGCCCTTGCGCTGGCTGCCCTGTCCGGGAAAGACGAACGCCCTCACAGCGCGTCCCTCCGCCGCTCGGCCGGTTCGGACCGCGGCACCGCGACGGCGCGAAACGCCATGCCGCGGATCGCCAAGGCCACCGCGCCGTCCGCGCTCACCGCATCGGCGTCCAGCGCCGGGCCCGGCCCGGCGCGCAGAACCATCCGCTCGATCCCGCGCACCGCCGCAGGGTCGAGGTCCAGCGCGGCAACGGCGGACGGCGCGAAGACCGGCGCCCGCCCGGCGCCCCGGCCCGCGCTTGCGCCGACACCGTCCAGGCGCAGAGTCCCCGCGCCGGCCAGCAGGGCGGCGAGCAGCGCCGTCCAGAACGCGTGGCCGCGCAGGCCCGGCGTGTCCGTCCGGCCGTACAGCGTCAGCACGCCGTCGCCGGCCTCCACCGCCGTCACGAAGCGATAGGACGCCGCCACCGACAGGCCGTACCGCCCAAGCTGCCCGTAGAACTCCCCGCCGTCGAGGTGCCGCGTCGCGCCGGCCGGCGGCGCCAGCGGTTCCACCGGCCAGCGCGCCAGTTCCGCCTGCGCCAGGACGCGTGGATCGGTCGCGC
>DASWVP010000253.1:0-2092 GCA_036401175.1 Azospirillum sp.
GCCACCGCCAAGGCCGCCCCCGCCAAGCCGCAGCCGGCCGCCCCCGCGCCCAACGATTCCATGGGCGTGCTGATCGCCCGGCTGGGAGGCAACCGATGACGGACGCCCCCCGGGGGTACGATCCGACCGGTCCGGCCTACGCGGCGCCGCCGGTCGCCAAACCCCGCAGTTCGCTGTCGGTCGCGCTGGAGCAGGGCCGCAACCGCCTGATGGTCACGGCGGCGGTGGTGACGCTGGCCTTCACCGCCATCAGCGGCAAGCTGATCGCCTCCACCATGATGCGCGACCCGACCGAGCCGCGCGCCCACCGCGCCGCCGACGGCACCGCGCCGCCGGTCGGCCGCGCCGACATCGTCGACCGCAACGGCAACCTGCTGGCCACCTCGCTGGCCACGGCGTCGCTGTACGCCGACCCGAAGCTGGTCATCGATCCCAAGGAGGCGGCGCGCAAGCTCGTCTCCGCCCTGCCGGAGCTGGAGTACAAGGAGCTTCACGAGAAGCTGTCCGGCGACAAGCGGTTCGTCTGGATCAAGCGCAACCTGACGCCGCGCCAGCAGGCGCAGGTGCACCGGCTGGGCATCCCCGGCGTCCATTTCGAGCGCGAGGAGCGCCGCTTCTACCCGGCGGCCAACCTCACCGCGCACGTCGTCGGCTTCACCGGCGTGGACAACCGCGGCCTCGCCGGCATGGAGCAGTCGTTCAACAAGCGTCTGACCACCGACCGGCGCCCGGTCCGCCTGTCGCTCGACCTGCGGCTGCAGCACATCCTGCGCAAGGAGGTGTCGGCGGCGGTGGACGAGTTCCGCGCCATCGGCGCCTCAGCGATGATCTTCGACGTCAACACCGGCGAGGTGCTGGCGATGGTGTCGCTGCCGGACTTCGATCCGCACGATCCCACCGGCCTGGACGCCGAGACCCTGTTCAATCGCAACACGCTGGGCGTGTACGAGATGGGCTCGACGTTCAAGATCTTCAACACGGCGTTGTCGCTGGAATCGGGCAAGGTCCGCCCGACCGACATGTTCGACGCCGTGCACCCGATCAGCATCGGCCGCTTCACCATCCGCGACTTCCACCCCGAGAACCGGCCGCTGTCGGCGGCGGAGATCTTCGAGGTGTCGTCGAACATCGGCTCGGTGCGCATGATGCTGCAGGCCGGCGGCGTGCCGGCCCAGCGCGCCTTCATGGCCCGCATGGGCTTCCTGCGCCCGACCTCGCTGGAACTGCCGGAGAACGGCTGGCCGCTGGTGCCGAACCCGTGGCGCGAGATCAACGCCATGACCATCGCCTTCGGCCACGGCATCTCGGTCAGCCCGATGCACACCGTGGCGGCGGCGGCGTCGGTCATCAACGGCGGCCTCATGCACCCGCCCACGCTGTTGAAGCGCGAGCCGGGCGCCGAAGTCGCCAGCGAACGCGTCCTGTCGCCGCAGAATTCCGAGACCATGCGCCGGCTGTTCCGCCTCGTCGTCGCCGCGGGCACCGCCAAGGCGGCCAACGTGCCCGGTTATGTCGTGGGCGGCAAGACCGGCACGGCGGACAAGCAGAAGGGACGCAGCTATGCCCGCAACGCGCGCATGTCGTCGTTCCTCGGCGCGTTCCCGATGCACAGCCCGAAATACGTCGTCTACGTCATGCTCGACGAGCCGAAGGCGACGGCCAAGACCTACGGCTATGCCACCGGTGGCTGGGTTGCCGCGCCGGCGGTGGGCCGCATCATCAAGCAGATCGGCCCGCTGCTCGGCGTGCAGCCGGTCGACGAGGCCTCGCCGGAGATCCGCAGCGCCGTCGAGATCAATTCCAACGGAACCATTCCACCACGGGGGAGCGCCGTTGCTTCTGTCCCGACTCCTGGCCGCAACTGAGGCCGCCGTCCACGGCGACGTGGAGGTGACCGGGCTGACCGCCGATTCGCGCGCGGTCCGCCCCGGCTTCCTGTTCGCCGCCCTGCCCGGCTCCAAGGTCGACGGACGCGCGTTCGTCGCCGACGCGCTGGCGCGCGGCGCCGCCGCCGTGCTGGCGCCCGAGGGGACCATGCTGCCGGAAGGCAGCGCCGCGGTGCTGGTCGAGGCGGAGCAGCCGCGCCTTGCCT
>DASWVP010000254.1:0-3247 GCA_036401175.1 Azospirillum sp.
TTTTGCGGGAGCCGGGCCGGCCGATGACGGACGCATCCATCCTCGCCCTCTTGCAGGATTCGCTGGCGCGCATCGCCCAGGGCCTGCTGGTCGTCTACCGCGACCAGCGCGTGGTGTTCACCAACGCCGCCTACCGCGCCCTGTTCGACGTGCCGGACGCGCTGGTGATGGCGGGGCGGCCCTTCGCCGACCTGATGCGCCATCTGGCCGTGCGGGGCGAGTACGGTCCCGGCGACATCGAGCGCCTGATCGAGGAGCGCACGGCCCCGGCGCGCGACGGCGCCCCATGGTCGCTGGACCGCCAGCGGCCGGACGGCAGTTTCCTGCACATCACCGGCGCCACGCTGGAAAGTGGCGGCTATGTCTTCACCTTCACTGACGTGACGGAGCGCGTGCTGGGCGCGGCGCGGCTGGAGGCGACCGTGGCGGCGCGCACCGAACAGCTCCGCCACGCAAAGGAGAGGGCGGAAACCGCGCTGGCCACGCTGCGCCGGACGCAGGAGCGGCTGGTCCAGGCGGAGAAGATGGCGGCGCTGGGCCAGCTGGTGTCCGGCATCGCGCACGAGATCAACACGCCGGTCGGCAACGTCATCACCGCCGCCTCCTACCTGGAGGAGCGGCTGGCCGCCGCGCAGGCCGCGACCGGTGCCGACCTGGGGGAGGCGATGGAGGCGGCGCGCCTCATCCTCGACGGCGCGGCGCGCACAGCCGATCTGGTCGACGCCTTCAAGCGCGTCATGGTGGACACCGGCGGCGATGAGCGGCGGTCGTTCGACCTGGGCACGGTCATCGCCGACGCGCTCGCCGAACTGGGCGACGACCTGGGGCGCACCGGCCACCGCGTGGCGCTGACCTGCCCCAACGGCATCGTCATGGACAGCTACCCGGAGCCGCTGGTGCGGGTGCTGAACCAGTTGCTCGTCAATTCGCTGATGCACGGCTACGAGAAGGGCCGGGCGGGCACCCTGGACCTGACCGTGGTTCCGTGCGGCGACCGGGTGGAGCTGCGCTACGCCGACGACGGCCGCGGTATCCCGGCGGACCTCCGGGCGCGTATCTTCGACCCGTTCTTCACCACGCGGCGCGGTGCCGGCGGCCTGGGTCTGGGCCTGCACATCGCCTACAATCTCGTGGTCGGCCGTCTGGGCGGCGAGATTTCGGTGTACGAGCCCGCCCCGCGCGGGGCGGGCTTCCTCATCCGCCTGCCGCTGGAAGCGCCGGCGCTCTAGACGCGGGAACCGGCCGCCGCTTCACGCGTTGATCCGGGTGCCATGACCACACCCGAAGACGCAAGTCCCGCCGATGCGGTCGCGCGGCTGCGGCGGTACCAGGAGATCCTGAACGACTTCGGCCGCCTCGCCGCCGAAGCCAGGGAGCTTGCCCAGCTTCTCCAGCTGGCCTGCGTGCAGGCGGCGCGCGGCCTCGGCATCCGGCACACCAAGGTGATGCGTTACCGGCCGAGCATGGGCGACCTGCTGATGGAGGCCGGGGTCGGCTGGAAGCCGGGATTGGTCGGGCATGCCACCTTCGGCACCGACGTGGCGTCGCCGCCTGGGCGCGCTCTCCAATCCCGCCAGCCCGTCAGCATCGAGGGCCTGCCCGACAACGCGGATTTCCGGTACTCGTCCATCCTGCGTGATCACGGCATCGTTTCGGTCGTAAACGCGCCCGTCACAGTCGACGGTATGGTCTGGGGCGTGCTGGAGATCGACAGCGAGGTGCCCCGGCATTTCAGCCGGGACGACATCACCTTCCTGTGCGCCCTGGCCGGCGTCCTGGGCCTCGCCATCCAGGGCAGGCTGCTGGAGAAGAAGGTTGACGACGTCGTCACGCGGTCGATTGCCGAGGCCGAGCGGCAGAAGGTGCTGATGCGCGAGCTGGTGCACCGCGACAAGAACGACTTCCAGCGGATCATGGCGATCCTGCTGACGCTGCAGGCCAAGCAGACCGATCCGCAGGCCAGGCAGGGGTTCGCCCACGCCATCGACCGCGTGATGGCCATCAGTCTGGCGCACGACCAGCTCGCCATGCATCCCGACCGCGAAAGCATCGACCTTGCCGGCTACTTGCAGGCGTTGTGCGGCAGTCTGCGACAGCGCAGCGAGAACGTCGGTGTCGAGGTGCAGGTGGACGCCGTGGAACTGCCGCACGAGCGCGCCGTGGCGCTGGGCCTGATCACCAACGAACTGGTGACCAACGCCATCAAATACGCCTTTCCGAACGGCGGCGGCACGGTGCGGGTGGCCTTCACGATTGATCGCGCCCGCGCGCAGGGGACGCTCATTGTTGCCGACGACGGGGTCGGCATGGGCGCCCCACGGCAGGGCAGTTCCGGCCTGCAGCTGGTCGAGGCGCTGGCCCGGCAGCTGGGCGGCGCGGTCGAGCGGCCAGCCACCTCTCAGGGAACCGTGGTCCGCATCGCCTTCGTGCTGGTGACGTCGGGCCCGGCTCAGCCCGCGGTGATCTCGGCGGCGCGGTAGCCCTGGGCGTAGAGCAGCGCCGTGAGGTCGCCGTGGTCGATGCGCGCGCGCGCCTCTCCGGCCACTGCCGGCTTGGCGTGGTAGGCGACGCCCAGGCCGGCGGCCAGCAGCATCGGCAGGTCGTTGGCGCCGTCGCCGACCGCCAGGGTCTCCGCCACCGGCACTTGGCGGGCACCGGCGAACTCCAGCAGCGCGTCCAGCTTGGAGGTCTTGTCGAGAATGGGCTCGACGGCGCGGCCGGTCAGCTTGCCGTCCGCCACCTCCAGTTCGTTGCCGCGGTCCTCGTCGAAGCCGACCCAGTCGCGCACCCGCCGGGTGAAGCAGCGGAAGCCGCCGGACACCAGCACGCAGAAGGCGCCGTTGGCGCGCATGGTGGAAAGCAGCGCCTTGGCGCCCGGCATCAGCTCGGCGCGCACCCACACCTCGTCCAGCACCTGTTCCGACAGGCCCTCCAGCAACGCCACCCGCTCGCGCACGGCGCCCTTGAAGTCGATCTCGCCATTCATGGCGCGGGCGGTGATGGCGGCGATGTGGTCCTTCAGGCCGACGTAGTCGCCCAGCTCGTCCAGCATCTCCTGCTGGATGATGGTGGATTCCATGTCGGCGATCAGCAGGCGCTTGCGCCGGCCGGCGCGCGGCTGCGCCACCACGTCCACGGCCAAGCTGCCCAGCGCGTGGCGCGCCGCGGCCTCCGCCTGTTCCGGCGCCAGGAAGTCGAAGGGCAGGTCGCAGGCGGCCCCCGGCGCCAGCCAGTCCGGCTTCGCCGC
>DASWVP010000255.1:0-1594 GCA_036401175.1 Azospirillum sp.
GAGGGCGGCACCCTGTTCGCCGCCATCGTCCGTGACCTCACCGAGCGCAAGCGGACGGAGCACGACATGCGCGACGCGAAGGAGCGGGCGGAGGCCGGCCAGCGCCTGAAGATGGAATTCCTGGCGACCATGAGCCACGAGATCCGCACGCCGATGAACGGCGTGATCGGCATGGCCGGGCTGCTCCTCGACACGCCGCTGGCCGACGAGCAGCGGTCCTACGCCGCGACGATCCGCGATTCCGCGGAATCCCTGCTGGTGATCATCAACGACATCCTGGATTTCTCGAAGATCGACGCCGGCAAGCTGAAGCTGGATGAGACCGAGTTCGAGCTGGTGCCGCTGGTCGAAAGCGTGGTCGAGATCCTCGCGCCCCGCGCGCTGACCAAGGACCTGAGCCTCTCCAGCTTCGTTCCGCCGACGCTGCGCGGGCCGATGCTGGGCGACGCCGCCCGGCTGCGGCAGGTGCTCGTCAACCTCGCCGGCAACGCCGTCAAGTTCACCGACGAGGGCAGCGTCACCATCCTGCTTTCCGAAGAGGCGGTCGACGGCGCCTGCGTGCGGGTGCGCTTCGAGGTGCGCGACACCGGCATCGGCATCGCCCCCGGCGAGCACGACCGGCTGTTCACCATGTTCTCGCAAGTCGACGGCGCCGCCGCGCGGCGCTATGGCGGCACCGGCCTCGGGCTTGCCATCTGCAAGCGCCTGACCGAGCTGATGGGCGGCGAGATCGGCATGGAGAGCGCGCCCGGACACGGCAGCATCTTCTGGTTCATCGTGCCCCTGCGCGTCGGCGCGGCCCGCCTCGGCGCCCCCGATTCCGACTGGCACGGCCGCCGCGTCCTGGTGGTGGACGAGGTGGCGACCAGCCGCGACCTGCTGATCCGCCAGTTGGCCGCGTTCGGCATCGAGGCGGACGGCGCCGACGACGCCGAACGCGCGCTCGGCCAGCTGCGCGCCGCCGCCGCGGGGCCACGGCCCTATCACGCCGCCATCCTGGACCAGCGGCCGCCGGGCACCACCGGGGCCGATCTGGCCGCCCGCGTCCGCGCGACGCCGGAACTGTCCGGCCTGCGCCTCGCGCTCGCCTCCACCCAGCCCGGCGAGGACGCCGCCGGGGAGCCGCCGGTGCAGGCGCGACTCGCCAAGCCGATCCGGCTGGCGCCGCTCAGGGCCTGCCTGTCCCGCCTGCTCGACCCCGAACCGCCGCCCGAATCGGAATCGCCGGAACCGGCGGTCTGCGCACCGGCGCCGGTGCCGCCGCGGCGGTGCCGCGTGCTGGTGGCCGAGGACAACCCGGTCAACCAGCAGCTCACCCTGGCGCTGCTGCGCCGCGCCGGCCACGTCGCCGAGGCGGTGTCGAACGGCGCGGAGGCGGTGGGCGCCGTCCGCGCGCTGCCGTACGACATGGTGCTGATGGACGTGCAGATGCCGGGCATGGACGGGCTGGAGGCAACCCACACCATCCGCCGGCTGCCCGGCGAGCGGGCCCAGGTGCCCATCGTCGCCATCACGGCGAACGCAATGCGTGGCGACGACCTGACCTGCTACGCCGCGGGAATGGACGATTACCTGTCCAAGCCGATCCATTCCG
>DASWVP010000256.1:0-2256 GCA_036401175.1 Azospirillum sp.
CGCGGTCGTCGAGCTGCGCCAGCGGGTCGGCGGGCGGCTCGCGCGGCGGTTCGGGCGGGGTGGGGGATTTGATCAGGGGCATGCGCGCATCCTCATCGTCAGCGTATCCAGCGCGTCAACTGCGCGGCGATGTGCTCGGCCGGCAGCACGGCGTCGGCGCCGCCGTGGCGGATCAGCTCGCCGGGCATGCCGAAGACGACGGCGCTCTCCTCGGACTCGGCGATGGCGCGGCCGCCGCGCCGGTGCAGTTCCGCCATGGTCGCGGCGCCGTCGTTTCCCATGCCGGTCAGCAGCACGCCGACCAGCCGCGCCGGGGCGACGTGCCGCAGGGCGCTTTCCACCAGACGGTCGACGTTGGGGTGCCAGGGGCGGTCGGGGTCGGACGGCACGGGCATGACCTGAAGCCGGCCGGCGCGCGCCGTCAGCACCACGTCGGCGCCGCCGCGGGCGATGTGGATGGTGCCGGGCTCCACCGCCATCGGCTGCGCCGCCTCCACCACCCGCAACGCGCACACCTGATCGAGCCGGCGGGCCAGCGTCGCCGTGAAGGCCTGCGGCATGTGCTGCGCCACCACGACCGGCCAGGGAAAGCCGGCGGGCAGCAGCGGCAGGATCTCCTCCAGCGTGCTCGGGCCGCCGGTGGACACGCCGACCAGCACGACGCCGGCCCCCGCCGGGACGGTATCGGCCGGGGCGGTATCGGCCGGGGCGGCGTCGGTCGGAGCGGAGTCCTGCGGCAGCTCGGATTCGCCGACGATGCGGGCGCGGGTGATGGCGAGGCGTTCGCGCAGGTTGCGGGCGCGCCGCAGGCGGGCGCCGGCCGCCGCGCGCACCTTCTCGACCAGCTCCCGGCGGATGCCGGCCACGGCCTTGGACCCGATGCCGGGCTTGTGCACCACGTCCACCGCGCCCAGGCGCAGCGCCTCCATGGTTTCCTCGGCCCCCTGCTGGGTGAGGGCGGAGACCATGACCACCGGGCGCGGGTTCTCCACCATGATGCGCTTGAGGCAGGCGAGCCCGTCCATGTCCGGCATGGTGACGTCCAGCGTCACCACGTCGGGCGCGAAGCTGGACAGCATCGCCAGCGCCTCCGCGCCGGAGCGCGCGGTGGCGACCTCGATGTCGGGTTCGTCCGTCAGCAGCTCGGTGAGCTGCCGGCGCATCAGCGCGGAATCATCGACCACCAGAACCTTCATGACCACACCTTGGGCGTCCGGGCCTTGGGTATCGGGGGGCCGGTCACGCGGCTTCCAGCAGCGCGGCGAGCTGGTCCAGGTCGAACAGCGCGTCGGTCTCCAGCAGCAGGATCATGCGCGTCCGCCCGCCCGAATCCAGGTGCGCGACGCGGGCGATGAGCTGGCGCTGCGCCTGCGACACCGCCGGGGCCGGCGCGATGGCGCCGGCCGGCACGCGCACGACGCCGGAGACGGCGTCGACGATCAGCCCGACGCGGGCGCCGCGCAGGCCGACGACGACGATGCGCGGGCGTTGCGCGGCGTCGTCGCCCAGCCGCAGGACGCGGCGCAGCTCCACCGCCGGAAGCGCGGCGCCGCGCAGGTTGACCAGCCCGGCCACGAACTCCGGCGTCTTGGGCAGCGGCGTCAGGTCGTCGGGCCGGCGCAGCACCTCCCGCACCGACCCCACCGGCAGGCCGTATTCGGCCCCGCCCAGGCGGAAGACGACGAACGGCTCGGCGGTGGCGTCCGTGGTGGTGGTCTTGGCGGTGGTTTCCGCTGTCATGGCACTATCCCCCCGGCCGGCGAACGCCGCGCCCAGCGCGGCGGTGTGGGTGAGCAGCCGCTCGGCCGACAGCACGGAGACCAGCCGCCGCCCGCCGTCCAGGTGGAGGATGCCGGACAAATCGTCGAACTCCGCCTCGCGGGCGAGGATCGAGGGCACCGGGCCGATGGCGGCGGGATCGACGCGCAGGATCCCGCGCACCGCGTCCACCACCAGACCGACCCGCTCGCCCTCCACCGCCGCGACGACGACGCGCGGGTGGGACGGGGCGGCGCCCTCCAGCCCGAACAGCGCGCGCAGGCCGAGCAGCGGCAGCAGCGCGTCGCGGATGGCGGCGACGCCCAACAGATGGGCGCGCGCCTTGGGCATGCGGGCGACGGAGTCCGGCACCGGGACGATCCGTTCGACGTGCGCGATGGGCAGCGCGAACTCCTGCCCGGCGACGTCGAAGCTGACCAGGACCGCGCGTTCGGCCGCACCACCCTCGGCGGCCGGCGCGCCGCCCCCGGCGTCCAG
>DASWVP010000257.1:0-15234 GCA_036401175.1 Azospirillum sp.
CGGCGGGGGAGCCGGCGGAACCGGCGGCGGCGGGGGCGGCGGTGCCGGGGGCAACGGCGGTCCGGCGGTCGGCGTGGCGCGGGTCGGCGGCACCGTGTCGGAAACCGGCGTCCAGTACTACACCGGCATCGGCGGTGCTCCGGGAACCGGCGGCGCCGGTGGCGCCGGTGGCTCCTGCACCGGCGGAACGGGAAGCGACGGCGCCACCGGCCTTGCCGCCGACACGCACGTCTTCTGATTTGGCACCCGGCTTTCGCCCGGTAGAAGCCAGCTCGTTCAGATGCCTGGGCACGCCGGTCGGCGTTCAAAGCAAATCCGAACACAGCTTCGCACAAGCCGCAATCGGCTCGACGACTGCCCGGAGCGGCTTCCTTCTTTTCTAATATAGTTGTATATCGTTTCGGGTTAATCCGAAGGGGGAAATCTATGCTCAAGCCTGTTCAGCCGAGCCGCCGCACGTTCCTGGTCGGGGCCGGCCGGTTCGCCGCCGCGTCGGCACTCACCAGCGTCGTCCCGTTCTCCGCCGTCGCCGCGGAAGCCGGTGGCCGACGGATCGAGACCTCGGCGCTGAAGGATCTGGCCGCGGCTGTGCAGGGTGGCGTCGTGCTACCCGACGACCCGTTCTTCGGCGACTACGCCCGGCCGAACAACCTGCGCTTCCGCACGCTCCCCACCGCCATCGCGCGCTGCGCCAGCGACCAGGACGTGCAGGCCTGCATCGCCTGGGTGAGGAAGCACGGCGCCAAGTTCGCCGTGCGCAGCGGCGGGCACAACTACGCCGGCTTCTCCACCACCCCCGGCCTGCTGATCGACATGACGCCCATGAGCAGCATCGCCGCGCTGCCCGGTGGTGACGGGCTGGTGAAGGTCGGCGGCGGCGCCCTCAACGGCATGGCCTATCAGGCGCTGGAGCGGCTGAACCGCACCATCACCCACGGGCGCTGCACCACCGTGGGTGCGGCGGGCTTCCTGCTGGGCGGCGGGATCGGCTTCAACATGCGCATGTACGGCATGGGATCGGACCTGCTGCAGGCCACGAGCATCGTCACGGCGGACGGCGCGCTGCATTCCGACATCACGGATGGCGGTGCCGACCGCGACCTGTTCTGGGCCTGCCGCGGCGGCGCCGGCGGGAATTTCGGCATCAACACGTCCTTCACCTTGCAGACGTTCCCGGTGGAGACGGTCACGTTCTTCGACATCGCCTGGACCACGGACGTGGAGGAGGTGCTTTACACCCTGCTGACGCGCCTTGCCGAGGCGCCGCCGGAGTTCGGCAGCAAGATCAGCGTCACCAAGCCGCCGCGCGGCAGCCGCAACCAGCAGCTCACCGTCTCCATCCTCGGCCAGCTCCACAAGTGCAACACGACGGTGGAGGCGATCATCGGCCCCCTTCTGGAGAAGGCGTCGCAGAAGACGATCAAGGCGGACCTGCCTTACTGGCCGGCGCAGGACCTTCTCAGCGAATTCACCTACCCGTACTTCTATCAGGAAAAGTCCTCCTACATGAAGGCGGCGAACATCACGCCCGACGCCGTCGCCACCATGGTCCGGCTCGCCCGCCGCATGCCGGGCACCTGCATGGCCAACGCCTTCAAGTTCTTCCAGGTCGGCGGAAAGATGAACGCCACGCCGGCCGACGCCACCGCCTATGTCCACCGCGGCTACGACTGGCTGTTCTCCTCCGAAGTGAACTGGTGGGACCGGAAGGACCCGAAGGCGCTGGTGGACGAGAATCTGGCCTGGCAGGAGCAGTTCTACGCGGCGGTCAACAAGGCCACCAAGGGGACCGGCGCCTTCCAGAACTTCCCCGACCCCTCCTTGAAGGACTGGTCCGCCGCCTATTACGGCAGCAACTACGCCAAGTTGCGGCAGGTGAAGACCGCCTACGACAAGACCGATCTCTTCACCTACCGGCAGGGCATCAGGCCCTTGTGATTATGCTTCCGCATTGATCCGTCGGGTTTTACCGGCGGCGCTCGATGGAGCGCCGCCGGTGTGATGCGGCCGGGCGCACGTGCCGGCGCTCACGCCCCGGCTTCGGGAACCCCGATCAGCCGCCGGGGGTTCTCGTCCAGCCGGCTCTCGATCCTGCCGATGGCCGCCCGCAGGACCGGCAGATAGCGCTCGGCGGCCTCGGCGATGCTCATCGCCTTGCGCATGAAGACCACGTTGATGGTCGCCAGGATGGCGTCGCCATGGCGGATCGGCAGGGCCAGCGCCGAGATCATGCCTTGCTGCGACCATTCCCCGTCGTTGGTGGCGTAGCCCTGCCGGCGCACCCGCTCCAACATCTTCTCGACCAGGATGCGGTTGCGGGCGAGGCTGGCCTGCTCGCCGTCGCCGCCGACGATCAGCAGGCGCAGAATCTGCCGCCGTTCCTCCTCGCCGCAATAGGCCAGATAGGCCCGCCCGGCGGCGGTGTAGAGCACCGGCATCCGCTGCCGGATCATCGCGCGGTGAAAGGACAGCGGGCTGAAGCGGTGGGTGGTCTCGCGCACCAGCATGCTGTCGCCGTCGATGGTGCAGAGATCCGACGGCCAGACCAGTTTCTGCAACAGCTCGCCCAGCACCGGCGCGGCGATTTCCGAGATCCATTCGTCATCGGTGAAGCCGTCGCTGAGCTGGCGGACCTTCTGGTTGAGGCGGTAGCTGTCGTCGGACGGGCTACGGCGGACGTAGCCCTCCGTCTCCAGGGTTTCCAGCATGCGGCGCACGGTCGTGCGGTGCAGGCCGGTCGACGCGCTCAATTCCGAAATGGCGGCGCAGCCGTTGGCCGAGCGGTTGAGGGCGTGCAGGATCGCCAGCCCCCGGCTCAGCCCCTGAACATGCCGGTAGATTCCACCGCTTCCCCCGCCCATGACCGCCTCCCTGGGACAAAAAAGCCAACGCGAACAACATTGTGCACATAGTGAACGTTTGGGAGAATAAGATTCTTCTCGTTGCGGACATTCCATACAATGCGCCCACCAATTAAAAACGAGACACCGGGATGGAAACGTCGGCAGCCCAGGAAATTCCCAGGCGTTTGAGGCCAGGGCGCCAGTAATCCCCCGATACTCGCCGATCATCGCAAGACATACATCCACCGCTTCCATTGGCGGCGGCGTGGACAACTGTTGGCATCGAGGGGCCGTTCATGACCATCAAACTGAAATGCCTGTCGCATACCCCTCTGCGGGGGCTCAACGATCCGGGGAGCGACGTCGTCGGGGACGTCGAGGCGGTGCTCGCGCGGTCCCGCGCCGAGGTCGAAGCCTACGACCCCGAACTGATCGTGATCTTCGCGCCCGATCACTACAACGGCCTGTTCTACGACCTGATGCCGCCGTTCGTGATCGCCACGGCGGCGGAATCCGTGGCCGATTACCAGACCCTGCCCGGTCCGCTGTCGGTGGCCGGGGACATCGCGCTCGACCTCGCGCGGTTCATCCTGGACAGCGACGTCGACATCGCCCTGTCGCACCGCCTGCAGGTCGATCACGGCTGCACGCAGACGCTGGAGGAGCTGACCGGCAGCCTGACCCGCTATCCGGTGGTCCCCATCATCATCAACTCGGTCGCCCCGCCGTTCGGGCCGTACCGCCGCGTGCGCAAGCTGGGCGAGGCGGTCGGCCGCTACATCGCCGCGCTGGACAAGCGCGTGCTCGTCCTCGGCACCGGGGGGCTGTCGCACGAGCCGCCGGTGCCGCTGCTGGCCGGCGCCCCGGATGCGATCGCCGACTTCCTGATCGCCGGGCGAAACCCGACCCCGGAAGCGCGGGCCGCCCGGCAGGCGCGGACCATCGCGGCGGGCAAGAGCTACACGGCGCCCGACTGCCCGCTGACGCCGCTCAATCCCGAATGGGATCTGGCCTTCATGAACACCCTGGCCGAAGGCCGGCTGGCGGAGGTCGACGCCTTCGACATCGCGGAAATCTCCCGCGTCGCCGGCCGCTCGACCCACGAGATCCGAACCTGGGTGGCCGCCTTCTCGGCCCTGGCCGCCGGCGGCCCCTACAAGGCCCGCACCGACTATTACCGCCCGATACCCGAATGGATCGCCGGCTACGGCGTCATCAGCGCCGAGCAGGCCTAGGCCCCGATCCAGTCGCGACACCCATCAGGTTCAAGGAAACCGACCATCATGGACAGCATCAACAGCATCGCCATCCCCAGCGCGGACGAACTGGTCGGCCGCGCGCGGGACATGATCCCCTGGCTGCGCGAGCGCGCCGACGCCTGCGAACAGGCCCGCATGGTGTCCGAGGAAACGATCCAGGCCTTTCACGACGCCGGCTTCTTCCGCATCCTGCAGCCGCGCCGCTGGGGCGGCTATGAAATGCACCCCAACGTGCTGAACCGGGTGCTGATGGAGCTGGCGCGCGGCTGCCCGTCCAGCGCCTGGAACGTCATGGTGCTGGGCGTCCACCCGTTCGAGGTCGGTCTGCTCGACCCGCGTTGCGGCGACGAGCTGTGGGGCAAGGACGACACCCTGCTGGTCTCCTCCTCCTACGCGCCGTTCGGCACCGTCAAGGCGGTCGATGGCGGCTATGTGCTGAACGGCGATTGGCTGACCTCCAGCGGCTGCGACCACGCCCGCGGCGGCGCCTTCGTCGGCGCCCGCCTGTTCACCGACGACGGCAAGCTGATCGACTACAAGGCGTTCTGGATCGAGGCCAAGGACTTCGAGATCATTGACGACTGGCACGTCGTCGGCCTTGCCGGCACCGGCAGCAAGAAGCTGCGGATCAAGGACGTTTTCATCCCCGCCTACCGCACCCACAGCATCATCGCCTATGGCGAGGAAAGCCACGGCGGCCTCAACCCGCTCTACAAGATGCCCTTCCTCTACGTGTTCTATGCCGCCGTGTCCGCCGTCATCATCGGCATGGCCCGCGGCATGGAGGACTTGTACATCGAGCACATGAAGCCCCGCCAGAACATCTCCCAGGCGGTCGGCGCGGCGGCGCAGAACCCGTTCGTCAAGGTCAAGCTGGGCGAGGCGCAGGCCAAGATCACCGCGGCGACCGCGCGCGTCCTGCTCAACACCGACGAGGCGTGGAGCTATGCCTCCCAGGGCAAGCTGGTGCCGCTGGAGGACCGCATCCGCCACTTCGCCACCAACATGTTCACCGGCGGCGAGTGCTTCGAGGCCGCCCACATGATCTTCAAGAAGACGGCCACCCGCGGCGTCTGGCTGAACTGCCCGATGCAGCGGCAGATGCGCGACATCCTGGTCGGCGCCAATCACATCACCCAGAACCAGGACGACATCGGCGACCTGCTGGGCGGCCATCTGCTGGGCGGCGCGCTTCCGCCGGGCAACCAGTTCGGCGCGAAGGCGTAAGGGGCCGCCATGACCCAGGACATCAACCAGCTCCTCGACTGGCCTGCCAACGCCACGCTGGCGGCCATGCCGACCGTGACGTCGGAGGCCCACCGCTATGGGATGCGTCACCTCGCCATGGGCGTTTCGGTGATCTCGGCCCACGACGGCGGCAGCCGCTTCGGCCTGACCGCGACGGCGGTCTGCTCGGTCACCGCCGACCCGCCGCGGCTGGTGGTCTTCGTCAACAAGAACGTCGCCGCCGACGACGCCATCCTGCGCAGCGGCGCCCTGTGCGTCAACGTCCTGTCCGGCGAGCAGGAGGACGTCGCCAAGGCTTTCGCCGGCATGATCGAAGGCGTTCACGGCGAGGCCCGCTTCGGGCATGGCCAGTGGAGCGCGCTGACCACCGGCGCCCCGACGCTGGACGGCGCGCTCGCCAACTTCGACTGCCGCGTCGTCAAGGTCTTCGACGAGAGCACCCACCACGCCTTCCTGTGCGAGGTGCTGGCCACCCGCGAGCGCAACGACGGGCAGGCCCTGATCTATCTGAACGGCGCGTTCCGCCGCGTCGATCAATAACGCCGGCCAGCGGACACAACAAACACCAGGAGAGGAATCCAAGATGACGGTCACCAACCGTGTTCTCGCTACCATCGCCGGCATCACCGCCTTGTCTGTCGCCGCGCCGGCCCTGGCCGACATCACCATCGGCGTCGTCGCCTCGCTGACCGGCCCGGCCGCCGCGCTGGGGGCGGAAACCCGCAAGGCCGTGGCGATGTTCCCGACCACTGTCGGCGGCGAGAAGGTCAACTTCATCCTGCTCGACGACGCCACCGACCCGACCAGCGGCGTGAAGAATGTGCGCAAGCTGATCAGCGAGGACAAGGTCGACGCCCTGCTCGGCCCCAACCTCATCAGCACCGCCACCGCCATGGCCGACGTCGCCAACGCCGAGGCGGTCCCGATGGTGTCGGTGGCCCCGCTCGACGTCACGGGCGAGAAGCGCGCCTACGTCTTCCGCTCCGAGCCGAGCGCCGACCTGATGGTCCAGCGCATCGTCGACGACATGGTAGCGGGCGGCGTCAAGACCATCGGCTACATCGGCTTTTCCGACTCCTGGGGCGAGCTGCTGCTGAAGGCCCTGACCCGGATCACCGAAGGCAAGATCCAGATCGTCTCGACCGAGCGCTATGGCCGCGCCGATCCCAGCGTCCAGGCCCAGGTGCTGAAGACCGTCGCCGCCAAGCCCGACGCCGTCTTCATCGGCGCCTCCGGCACGCCGGCCGCGATGCCGCAGATCACGCTGCGCGAGCGCGGCTACAAGGGCCGCATCTACCAGTCGCACGGCGTGACCAGCAAGGAATTCCTGCGGGTCGGCGGCAAGGCGGTGGAAGGGGCGCTGCTGCCGGTCGGGCCGGTGCTGGTCGCCGAGCAGTTGCCCGACGACCACCCGACCAAGGCGGCCGGTGTCGCCTTCGTCAAGGATCTGGAGGCCCGGAACGGCCCGGATTCACGCTCCACCTTCGCCGGGGCGTCGTGGGATGCCTGGCTGCTGATCCAGAACGGCATCAAGCAGGCCCTGGACGCCAAGGTCCAGCCGGGAACGCCGGCCTTCCGCACCGCCGTGCGCGACGGCATCGAGCGGACCAGCGGGCTGGTGGGCACCAACGGCGTCTACACCATCACGTCTGGCGATCACGCCGGCTATGACCCCCGCGCCGTCGTGCTCATCACGATCAAGAACAACCAATGGCAACTGGTGAAGTAGTGGACATGACCAGGAAGATCAAATGCGCCCTGATCGGCCCCGGCAACATCGGGACCGATCTGCTGGCGAAGCTGAAGCGGAGCCCGGTGCTGGAGCCGGTGTGGATGGTCGGCATCGATCCGGCGTCCGAAGGGCTGGCCAAGGCGCGCGCGATGGGGTTGAAGACCACCGCCGACGGCGTCGACGGCCTGTTGCCCCACGTGCTGGCCGATGGCGTCCAGATCGCCTTCGACGCGACATCGGCCTACGTCCACGCCGAGAACAGCCGCAAGCTCAACGCGCTCGGCGTCATGATGATCGACCTGACGCCGGCCGCCATCGGCCCCTACTGCGTGCCGCCCGTCAACCTCAAGCAGCACGTCGGGCGCCGCGAGATGAACGTCAACATGGTGACCTGCGGCGGGCAGGCCACCATTCCGATGATCGCGGCCATCTCGCGGGTCCAGAAGGTCCGGTATGGGGAGATCGTCGCCACCATCGGATCGAAATCGGCCGGCCCCGGCACGCGCAAGAACATCGACGAGTTCACCCGCACCACCGCCGGCGCCATCGAGAAGGTCGGCGGCGCCGGAAAGGGCAAGGCGATCATCATCATCAACCCGGCGGATCCGCCGCTCATCATGCGGGACACCGTCCACTGCCTGACCGAGGGGGTCCCCGACCGGGCGGCGATCACCGCCTCCATCCACGCGATGATCGCCGAGGTCCAGACATACGTCCCCGGCTATCGTCTGGTGAACGGCCCGGTGTTCGACGGCGACCGCGTCTCCGTCTTCCTGGAGGTCGAGGGGCTGGGCGACTACCTGCCCCGATACGCGGGCAACCTCGACATCATGACCGCGGCGGCGGCCCGCACCGCAGAGATGTTCGCGGAGGAAATCATCAGCGGCGCGCTCCTCCTAGAGCCGGTCGCGGGATAAGGAGGGGACCATGGATCTTCGCGGCACGAAAATCACCGTCCACGACATGACGCTGCGGGACGGCATGCATCCCAAGCGTCACCAGATGACCCTCGAACAGATGGTCGACATCGCCATCGGCCTTGACGACGCCGGCGTGCCGCTGATCGAGGTCACCCATGGCGACGGGCTGGGCGGCGCGTCCGTCAACTACGGCTTCCCGGCGCACACCGACGAGGAATATCTGGGCGCCGTCATCCCCCGGATGAAGCGAGCCAAGGTTTCGGCGCTGCTGCTGCCCGGCATCGGCACGGTGGATCACCTCCAGATGGCGCACGGGCTGGGCGTCCACACCATCCGCGTGGCCACCCACTGCACCGAGGCCGACGTCTCGGAACAGCACATCACGCTGGCCCGCAAGCTGGAGATGGACACCGTCGGCTTCCTGATGATGGCCCACATGGCCAGCCCGGAGACGCTGGTCCGGCAGGCCAAGTTGATGGAAGGCTATGGCGCCAACTGCGTCTATGTGACGGATTCCGCCGGCTACATGCTGCCCGACGACGTCAAGGCGCGGGTCGGCGCGGTGCGCGCCGCGCTCAAGCCGGAAACCGAGCTGGGCTTTCACGGTCACCACAATCTGGCGATGGGCGTCGCCAACTCCATCGCCGCCGTGGAGGCCGGCGCCAACCGCATCGACGCCGCCGCCGCCGGGCTGGGCGCCGGGGCCGGCAACACGCCGATGGAGGTGTTCATCGCCGTGTGCGAGCGGATGGGCATCCAGACCGGCGTCGATACCTTCAAGATCGGCGACGTGGCGGAAGACCGCGTCGTGCCGATCATGGATCACGTCATCCGCATCGACCGCGATTCGCTGACCCTGGGCTTCGCCGGTGTCTATTCGTCCTTCCTGCTCTTCGCCAAGCGCGCGGAGGCGAAATACGGGATTTCCGCCCGCGAGATCCTGGTCGAACTCGGCCGCCGCGGCATGGTCGGCGGTCAGGAGGACATGATCGAGGACACCGCCATCACGCTGGCCCGCGCGCGGGGCTTGGCGGTCTGATCCTATCTAGCCCCTCCCCCTCGACGGGGGAGGGGTTGGGGAGAGGGTGATTACGCCCGGCAGGGCGGAAGAGACTCACGTCCCGGCTGCCGCCGGTAATCCCCCTCTCCCCAACCCCTCTCCCGCGAGGGGAGAGGGGCTATACGCCAGTTTCATCCGCGGCGGATCGGCGATCCGCTTCAAGCAGGTTTTCCGCCGCAAGGCAGCAAGGCGGAGCAGGAGTTTCCGGATGGATGCCACGATATTCGTGCTGCTGGCCCAGGATGGCGTGACCAACGGCGCCATCTACACGCTGTTGGCACTGGCCCTGGTGATGGTGTTCGCCGTCACCCGGATCATCTTCATTCCCCAGGGCGAGTTCCTCGCCTGGGGCGGGCTGACCATGGCCGCGCTGGAGGCCGGGAGCTATCCCGGCACGGTGTGGCTGCTGGTGGCGGCCGGCGCGCTGACCTTCGCCATGGACGCCGCCGCCCGCCGCGGCCGCGCCGCCCGGCTGGTGCTGGGCCGGTCGGCGCTGTGGAACCTCGCCTATCCGCTGCTCCTCGCCGGGCTGCTGCGGATCGTCCCGCTGGGCGAGGTGCCTCTGGCGGTCAAGGCGCTGCTGGCCATGGCCATCGTCGTGCCGCTGGGACCGATGCTGTACCGCGTCGCCTTTCAGCCGGTCGCCGAGGCGTCGGTGCTGGTCCTGCTGATCGTCTCGGTCGCCGTCCATCTGGTGCTGATCGGCGTCGGCCTGCTGATCTTCGGGCCGGAGGGCTCGCGCACCACGCCGTTCAGCGACGTCCAGATCGAAGTCGGCGCCATGCTGATCGGCGGCCACACCCTGGTGGTGCTGGCGGCGTCGGTCGCGCTGATCGTCGCCCTCTACCTGTATTTCGACCGGACCATCCAGGGGAAAGCCCTGCGGGCGACGGCCGTCAACCGCAACGGCGCGCGGCTGATGGGCATCTCGCCGGCGCTGGCCGGGCGGCTGACCTTCCTGCTGGCCGCCTTCATCGGCGTCCTGTCGGGGCTGCTGTTCGCGCCGCTGACCACCGTCTATTACGACAGCGGCTTCCTGGTCGGGCTGAAGGGCTTCGTCGCCGCGATCATCGGCGGGCTGGGCAGCTATCCGCTGGCGGCTGCCGGGGCGATCCTGGTCGGGCTGCTCGAGTCCTTCTCGTCCTTCTGGGCGAGCGCCTTCAAGGACGTGCTGGTGTTCACGCTGATCATCCCGGTGCTGATGTGGCGGTCGCTGGCTTCCCACCATGTCGAGGAAGAAGAATGACCATCCGCTCCTCCACGGGCCGCTCCTCCACGAGCCGCTCCGCCACGGCGATCCGCGACACGGAGTGGCTTGGCGGGCGCGGGGTGCTGGCCGCCTTCCTGGTGGCGCTGGCGGTGGCCCCGATGGCGCTGCCCGAGTTCCATGTGACCCTGCTGAACTACGTCGGCCTGTCGGCGCTGGTCGCGCTGGGGCTGGTCCTGCTGACCGGCGTCGGCGGACTGACCTCCTTCGGCCAGGCGGCCTTCGTCGGCCTGGGCGCCTACACCACGGCATGGCTGACCACCACGGCCGAACTGCCGGGCTGGCTGGCCTTCACCGGCGGCTCGCCGTGGTTCGCCCTGGCCGGCGGCCTGATCCTGACGGCCGGCGTCGCCATCGTCCTCGGCTCGGTGACGCTCAAGCTGTCGGGGCACTATCTGCCGCTGGGCACCATGGCCTGGGGCATCAGCCTGTACTTCCTGTTCGGCAACCTGGAAGTGCTGGGCGGCCACTCCGGCCTGTCCAGCCTGCCGCCGGTCAACGTCCTGGGGTACGCGCTGACCGACAACCGGCATTACTATTATCTGGTCTGGCTGTTCGTGCTGGCCGCCCTGTTCACCACGCGCAACCTGCTGGATTCCCGCGAGGGCCGCGCCATCCGTGCGCTCAAGGGCGGCATGGTGATGGCCGAGGCGATGGGGGTGAACACCGGGCGCGCCCGCATGGTCATCTTCGTCATCGCGGCGCTGCACGCCTGCGCGGCCGGCTGGCTCTACGCCCATCTCCAGCGCTTCGTGAACCCGACGCCCTTCGGGCTGAACATCGGCATCGAGTACCTGTTCATGGCGGTGGTCGGCGGCGCCGGTCAGGTCTGGGGGGCGCTGGTCGGCGCCGGGGTCATCACCATCCTGAAGCAGTGGCTGCAGGATGCGCTGCCCAAGGTGCTGGGAAGCGCCGGCAATTACGAGGTCATCGTCTTCGGCGTGATGATGGTCCTCGTCCTGCACCACGCCCGCGACGGGCTGTGGCCGCTGCTGGCCCGGCTGGTTCCCGTCCGCGTCCGGCCCCGGCCGGTCGACATGGCCGCCGAGGCCCTGCCGAGAAAGGCCCAGCCGCCGCACGGCGCGGTGATCCTGGAGGCGCGGAGCGTGACCCGCCGCTTCGGCGGGCTGGTCGCCAACAACAACATGAGCCTGTCCGTCAAGGCCGGCGAGATCCTGGCCCTGATCGGCCCCAACGGCGCCGGCAAGAGCACCATGTTCAACCAGCTCTCGGGCGTCGACACCCCGACCTCCGGCGAGATCCTGTTCCGCGGCACGTCGGTCGCCGGTCAGGATACCAACCACATCGCGGCCCTGGGCATGAGCCGAACCTTCCAGCACGTCCGCCTGCTGCCGCGCATGAGCGTGCTGGAAAACGTCGCCATCGGCGCGCACATGCGCGGCCGCAAGGGCGTGCTGTCGGCGGCGTGGCGGCTGGACCGCGCCGAGGAGGCCCGCCTGCTGCGCGAGGCGGCGGTGCAGCTCGAACGGGTCGGGCTGCGGGAGTTCATGCACGAGGAGGCCGGCAGTCTGGCGCTGGGCCAGCAGCGCATCCTGGAGATCGCCCGCGCGCTGTGCGCCGACCCCTGCCTGCTGCTGCTCGACGAACCGGCGGCGGGCCTGCGCCTGAAGGAAAAGCAGGCGCTGGCCGACCTGCTGCGCCGCCTGCGGGACGAGGGCATGGCCGTCCTGCTGGTCGAGCACGACATGGACTTCGTCATGGGGCTGGTCGACCGCGTCGTGGTCATGGAGTTCGGAGAGAAGATCGCCGAGGGACTGCCGGACGAGGTGCAACGCGATCCGGCGGTGCTCGAAGCCTATCTGGGTGGGGTGTGACGATGGCCGGCAACCTGCTTGACGTGAAGGATCTGTCGGTCGCCTACGGCAAGGTCGAGGCGGTGACCAAGATCTCCCTGTCGGTGCCCAGGGGAAGCATCGTCACCATGATCGGCCCCAACGGCGCCGGCAAGACGACCACGCTGTCCGCCATCATGGGCCTGCTGCCGTCCTCGGGAACGATCACCTTCGACGGCGAGGCGGAGCCGGACCCCGAGGTCGAACGGATGGTCGTGCGCGGCATGAATCTGGTGCCGGAGAAGCGCGAGCTGTTCGGCTCCATGAGCATCGAGGACAATTTGCTGCTGGGCGCCTTCCAGCGCCACCGCCATGGCCACCGCGACCAGCGCGACACCATGGAGGAGGTCTACGCGCTGTTCCCCCGCCTCAAGGAACGCCGCCGTCAGGCGGCCGGCACCCTGTCGGGCGGCGAGCGGCAGATGCTGGCCGTCGGCCGCGCGCTGATGGCCAAGCCCAAGCTGCTGATGCTGGACGAGCCGAGCCTGGGCCTCGCCCCGCTCATCGTGCGCGAGATCTTCCGCATCATCGCCGAACTGCGCGGGCGGGGCGTGTCGATCCTGCTGGTCGAGCAGAACGCGCGGGCCGCCCTCCAGGTCGCGGACTACGCCTACGTGCTGGAGAACGGCGCGGTCAAGATGGAAGGCGACGCCCAGGACCTCGCCAACGACCCGCGCATCATCGAAAGCTATCTCGGTCTGACCAGCAAGCATCAGGAAATGCTGTCGACCTGACGCCCCAAGGAGACCCGCCATGAAGGCACTTCGCATCATCTCCGACGAACACCAGTCGCTGGCGGCCATCCTTCACGCCGTCCGCTTCATGCTGAAGGAGATTTCAGCCGGCCGGCTCACGCCGGACCTCGAACTCTTCCAGGCCATGGTCCATTACCTGGACGCCTACGCCGAACAGCGCCACCACCCGCGCGAGGACGTGCTGTTCCGCGCGCTGCGGGAATGCACCGGCGAGGGGGGCGAGGGCGCCGAGGCGCTGGACACGCTGGCGGCCGAACACGCCGCCGGTCCGCAGCGCATCGCCACGCTGCGCCGCGCGCTGGACGACTTCATCGCCGATCCCCGCGGTGTCGAGGCGTTCTCCGAGGCTTTCGACCGCTACGCCGACTTCTACCGCGGCCACATGCTGCTGGAGGAGGACGTCGTTCTGCCGCTGGTCCGCCGCCACCTGACGGCGGAGCAGTGGGATGCCGCGGAGCGCGAAATCCAGGCGGCGGAGGCCAAACAGGCCGACGGCGACACGGCGGGCGAGGATTTCCGGGCGCTGTTCTCGCGTCTGGTCGAATGCGCGCCGGCCCCCATCGGCCACGGCGCGCACCCCTTCGCCAAGGCGAACTGACCTTCCCTTCCAGGGCAATCGGATGAAAGCCCCTCCCCCCTCGCGGGGGAGGGGTCGGGGAGAGGGGGATTTACGCCCGGTAGGGCGGAGAAGAACCTTGGTCCGGCCATCCGGCCGTAACCACCCGCTCCCCAACCCCTCTCCCGTCAAGGGAGAGGGGCTTTCATCCGATCACCCAACCTGACCTTCCCCTTCAACTGGACCATTCTTCGAACACGAGGACGCACGATGACGGCTCACACCGAGGCCCTGACCGAGGCCGGCACCAGCAAGTTCGCCCACGTCAGGGAGGGCGATCTCGACCTGCGCATTCACTACAACGACGCCGGCGCCGGCGCGCAGACCGTGGTGATGCTGCACGGCTCCGGGCCGGGCGCCAGCGGCTGGGCCAATTTCCACCGCAACGTCGACGCCGTGGTGAACGCGGGCTATCGCGTGATCCTGATGGACTGTCCGGGCTGGAACAAGAGCGACCCGATCGTCTGCACCGGCTCGCGCTCCGAACTGAACGCCCGCGTGCTGAAGGGGCTGCTCGACGTTCTCGGCATCGACCGCGTCCACATCATCGGCAACTCGATGGGCGGCCACGGCGCCGTCGCCTTCGCCCTGGCCAACCCGGCGCGGGTCGGCAAACTGGTCCTGATGGGCGGCGGCACCGGCGGCCCCAGCCTGTTCCAGCCGATGCCGCTGGAAGGCATCAAGCTGCTGCAAGGCGTCTATCGCGAGCCGACGCTGGACAACCTCAAGGCGATGCTGAACGTCTTCATGTTCGACGCCGGCAAGCTGACCGAGGAGCTGATCCAGGCCCGCCTGGACAACATGCTGGCGCGCCGCGACCATCTCGACAACTTCGTCAAGAGCCTCGCCGCCAATCCCAAGCAGTTCCCCGACGTCGGCCCGCGCCTGGGCGAGATCGCCGCACCGACCCTGGTCATCTGGGGCCGCGACGACCGCTTCGTGCCGCTGGATACCGGCCTGCGCCTGCTGTGGGGATTGCAGAACGCCGAGATGCACATCTTCAACCGCTGCGGCCACTGGGCGCAGTGGGAGCACGCCGACAAGTTCAACAAGATGGCGATCGACTTTCTCGCCGCCTAGCGCACGGCGGCGAACCCGTCCCCGGCGAAGCGGCGGCACTCCAGGCCGAGGAGGCCGCGCGCGCGCCGGAGGGCGGCGTCGAAGGCCAGGGTCTCGACGGCCGCCAACGGCTTCAGCCGCGCGCAGGCCGCCGTCACCGCCGCGCGCTCCGCCGTCACCTTGCGCATCAGCTGCGGCCGCGCGCCCGGACCGGCGTGCCGACGGGTGGCGAGGTTGCGAACACTCCGCTCGACGGGTGTGTCCAGGTGCAGGACGTGCAACGGGTGATACCGCGCGAAGTCCTCCGTCAGCCGGTGTTCGCAGCTCAACACCAGCCCTTCGAGGAGGACGTCGTGCCCGTCGGCGGCGAAGTCGCCCGCAAGCCGGAGCGCGCCGGCCAGCCCGCCTTCCATGCCGCTCAGCGTGTCGCATCCCCCGCGGCAGCCCCGGTACGCTGTTCGACACCGTCGGCCGCCTGCGCCGCCATCAGGACCATTCCAATGGGAGCCAACCCCATGGGCGGTGAGCGGTTCCTGCGCGCCGGTCTGGCGGGGGCGGCGGCCATCGCCGCCGGCCTTCTGGCCTGGGGCGCCGTGGTGCTGCTGCGCGCGCCGCGCATCGG
>DASWVP010000258.1:0-5989 GCA_036401175.1 Azospirillum sp.
CGCGCGCCTGGCGCTGCGCGACGCCGCCCAGGCGCACCGGCGCCTGGAAGACCGCACCAGCGTGGGGGCGACGATACTGCTGCCGTGAGATCCGCCGGTTGGATGTGTGCCCCGCGCGCCACGCACCGGAGGTGTGCTTCAGTTTGTCGCAAATTTTATGCTTATGGTTCGCGTACTACGGGTATATGAACGCCGCGCGCCACAGACCGACGAGCGGAGTTCCCGAGCGATGACCTTTCTGAGCAAGCTGAGCCTGGCGGCCAAGCTGACCGTGTTGTGCACGATCGGGCTTCTGGTTCTGGCGGGGGCGCTCACCACCGCCACGGTAACGATCATCCGCGACCGCATCGGGGCCGAGGCGCTGGAGCGCCGCGAACAGGCCATCTCCACCGCCCATATGCTGGTCCAGCAGAAGGGCGACGAGTTCCGCCAGGAGAGCGGCTCGCTCTACGCCGGCTCCTACCGTCTCAACGACGCCAACGACATCGTGGACGCCGTGCGCAGCCTGAACGGCGGCGTGGCGACCATCTTCATGGGCGACCGGCGCGTCGCCACCAACGTGCGCAACGCCGACGGCGGCCGCGCCATCGGCACGGTCCTGGCGAAGGGCCCGGTCTACGACGCGATCTTCGTGAAGAAGGAACCGTTCCGGGGCGAGGCGGACATCCTGGGGGCCGCCTACTTCACCGCCTACGACCCGCTGTTCGACCGCAACGGCGAGGTCGTCGGCATCCTCTTCGTCGGCCTGAAGAAGAGCGACGCGCTGAAGGTGGTGGACGAGGTGGTCGGCAGCACCACGACCATCGCCGGCGTCATCACGGTCGCCGTCACGCTGGCGATGCTGGTGATGGTGCGCCGCCAGTTCCGCACGCTGGACCGCATCCGGGCGGCCATGCGCACGCTGGCCGACGGCAACCTGGACGTGATGATCCCCGGCATCGACCGGAAGGACGAGATCGGCGCCATGGCGAACTCGGTCGAGGTGTTCCGCCAGAAGGGCCTGGAGAACGAGCGCCTGCGCGCCGCCCAGGAGCGCGAGCGGCGCGAGGCGGAGGCGGCGAAGATCGCCGCCCTGGAAGCCATGGCCGCCACGGTGGAAGAGGAGACGCGCGCCGCCGTCGACCGCGTGGCCGAGCGGTCGGACCAGATGGACGGCAACGCCCAGGCGATGGCGCAGTCGGCCGTGCAGGTGTCGACGGATTCCCAGAGCGTCGCCGCGGCGGCCGGGCAGGCGCTGGCCAACGCGCAGGCGGTGGCGTCCGCCACCGAGCAGCTCACCGCGTCGATCCGCGAGATTTCCGGGCAGGTCGCCTTCGCCAGCGAGGTGTCGCGCCGCGCCGTGCAGGACGGCCGCCGCAGCGAGGAGGCGGTGGTGGCGCTGTCCAACGCCATCGGCCACATCGGCGACGTCGCCACCTTCATCCAGGACATCGCCGCGCAGACCAACCTGCTGGCGCTGAATGCCACGATCGAGGCGGCGCGGGCCGGGGACGCCGGCAAGGGCTTTGCCGTGGTGGCGCACGAGGTGAAGAACCTCGCCACCCAGACCTCGCGCTCGGCCGAGGAGATCACCCGCCAGATCCACGAGCTGCAGACCATGACCGGTACCGCCGTCGGCGCCGTGCAGGACATCGGCCGCACCATCACCGAGATCGACGCGGTCGCCGGCAACATCGCCGCCGCCATGGAGCAGCAGGGCGCGGCGACGCACGAAATCTCGCGCAACGTCGGCCAGACCGCGTCGGCCGCGCAGGAGGTGTCGACGCGCATCGCCCATGTCTCCCAGGAGGCGGCGGTGACCGGATCGCGCGCCGACGAGGTGCGCACCGTCGCGTCGGAGGTGGCGCAGAGCATCGATCTGCTGCGCAGGACGCTGGTGCGTGCCGTGCGCACCTCCACGCCGGAGGTCGACCGCCGCCGCCTGCCGCGCTTCGCGGTGAACCTGCCGTGCACCCTGTCCGGCGCTTCCGGCCAGAGCACGGCCAAGGTGCGCAACCTGTCGGAAGGCGGCGCGGTGATCGGCGGCGGCGGGGCGTGGGCCGTCGGCGGGCGCGGCAGCCTGTCCATCCAGGGCTGCGCCGTGACGCTGCCGTTCCGCGTGGTCGCCATGGACGAGGACGGCATGCGCGTGAAGTTCGACGCCGACCAGCGCACGGCGGACAGCTTCCTTCAGGAGTTCCGCCGGCTGACCTCCGGCCTGCGGCCGATCGAGGTCGCGGCGTAGCGGGGAAAGCGCGCGAAACTGTGGGCCGGCTCACAGCCGGCCGGGGCGGGGTGCGGGTAGGGTCTGGGCATTGAAACGGAGTGGGGCGGACGAGCCCCGGTCCACAACCCAGACCCCAAGGAGAACACCCCCATGATCCGTCGCACCCTGCTCGCCGCCGCCGCCGTGCTCTGCCTGTCCGCTCCGGCGATGGCCCAGAACGTCGTCTCCGCCAACAACACCGCCGCGGGCATCGGCAACGTCGCCAGCCAGTTCGTCATGAACAAGCAGGCCAGCGGCGGCCTGTTCGGCGGCTCCAACACCGCCTCCATCAACAACACCGCCGCCGGCATCGGCAACGTCGCCAAGCAGTCCGTGCTGAACCACCAGTCGGCCGGCGGCAAGGGCTTCGTGGGTGCCCCGGTGCTCGGCCTGGGCGGCTCCAACACCGCCGTCCTTGGCAACACGGCGGCCGGCATCGGCAACAAGGCGGTGCAGAACGGCGCGGTGTTCCAGAAGGCTTCGCCCTTCGGCGCCAACGTGCTGAACGGGCAGAACACCGCCGCCGGCATCGGCAACTTCGCCGGCCAGAGCCTCTTCTCCGTCCAGCGCTGACGCATTTCCCTTCGACCGCTCCATCCAAACTTCGGCCGGAAGCCCCGCTTCCGGCCGTTTTTATTGCCGGACGGCACGGGCGCGGGAAACGGCGCGCCACTGTGGGCCACCTCACAGCGCCGCCGGGCCGGCTCGGCTAAGGTCCGTCCATCGATGAACGCCGGGGCCCCCGGCACCCAACCAGGAGGTTAACCGCATGATCCGCCGCTCCCTGCTCGCCGCCGCCGCCGTGCTCCTGCTGTCCGCCCCGGCCATGGCGCAGAACATCGGTTCGAACACCAACGCCGCCGCCGGCATCGGCAACGTCGCCGGCCAGCGCGTGATGGGCCTGCAGGGCAGCCCGTTCGGCGGCGCCTTCGGTGGCCTCGCCAACACCAACGTCCGCAATTCCACGAACCTCGCCGCCGGCATCGGCAACACCGCCCGCCAGCAGACGATGGGCGTGCAGGGCGGCGCCTCGCCCTTCGGCGGGCTGGTCAGCACCAACGTCGGCACCTCCACCAACGTCGCGGCCGGCATCGGCAACACCGCCGGCCAGACGGTGTTCGGCCAGCAGGGCAACGGCGTGGGCGTCGGCCTGAACTTCACGGGGCGCGGGCCGCTGGTCAGCACCAACGTCGACGTCGGCACCAACGTCGCCGCCGGCATCGGCAACTCGGCCGGGCAGCGCCTGCTGGGCGTCCAGCGCTGACCCTTCGGTACAGGACCCGGCCGGCATCCGTGCGCGATGCCGGCCGGCCGGTGTATTTTTTATCCTCAAAGCCAGGGAGGATCCCATGCTCCGCCACGCCGTCCCCATCGCGCTTTCGGCCGCCGCCTTCCTGCTGGCCGCCCCGCCCACGGCGGGCGCCGGCTCGCTGGCCTGCCAGACGGTGAACGGCCAGACCACCTGCCTGGAAGGGTCGGGCACGCTAAGCTGCAAGACCGTCAACGGGCAGACCACCTGCACCACCTCGCGCGACACCGCCACCCGGCCGACGCTGCCGAAGCCGCCATGGCCGCTGGTGCCGGAATTCGACGGGAGCAGCCAGGACGTCACAGTCGAGCAGCGCGACGGCAAGCTGCACGTGCGGGCCGGCGGCGTCGACATGGTCATCGACTGACGGGGCGGCTTGGTCCAGGAAATGTAACCCAATGTAACCGGATGAAACGGGATTCCCATGGGTGTTACATTCGACCACCTCTTTCATTTTCGGCAGGCGCGGAGGCGCGCGGGGGGTGGTCAGGATCCTGTCCATCATGCCGCTCAGTAGGAATTTTGTCAATCGAGGCGGCCGGTCCCGCGTGGGGCTGCCGCCTTTTTCATGCCCGGCGGGCTTTCGGGGCGCGGGTGTGGGCCGCTTCACAGCCGTGGGCGGGCGGGGGGCGTAGTCTTCCCCCATCGACGCCGTCCCGGAGATCACGCCATGCGCCGCACCCTCATCCTCGCCGCCTTCGCCGCCGTCCTGGCCGCCCCGCTGGCCGCCACCCCGGCCGCCGCTTTCGAGGTGCAGTCGGGTGGCGTGCTGCTGCACGCGAACCCCGGAATGATGGCCGCCATGGCCGGCGGCGCGAAGACGATCCCGCCCTGGATGGCCAACCGCAACAAGGACGAGGCCGCCACCCGCCCCGGCATCGGCCGGCCGGGACAGCCGGGCCAGCCCGGCGGCCCGCAGGGCATGTCGCAGCAGCAACTGGGCGCGCTGCTGTTCGGCGGCCCCCGCGAGGCCCCCGTGAAGCCCGGCGCCGCCGGCAAGCCGGGCCCCGAAGACCCCCGCGCGCAGCGCGGCCTGTTCCGCTGATCCCGTTTCCCGCTTCCCTGGCGCTGACTTGGGGCCGTCTCCGGACGGCCCCTTTTTTGTGTGCGGCGGGTTTTCGTGTGGGAGGTGTGGCGCGGGCAACAGCGGCGGAGGGTGGTGCGGGGGCATGCTGTGCCCATCGATCGCCGCTCCAACCACTGCCGCCCAGGAGACACCGCCATGGCCCCGTCCGTCACCCGCGCGCTGAACGCCATCAAGCGCCACCGGGCTGGGCCGGAGCAGATCGACCACGCCATCCTGGCGGCCATCAACGTCACGCTGTGTCTCGCCTCCGACGGCAACGACCGGGTGGCGGAAGGCTTCAACCGCGACATCGCGCTCTCCGGCCGCGCCTTCGGCCTGCGGCACTGACCGTTGGGCCGGAGAACGGCGAGGGGCCCGGCTCCGTCGGTGGCGCCGGGCCCCTCGTTCCGTTCGGGCGGAAGGAAAGCCCCTCCCCGGTGTCGGGGAGGGGCTTTTTCGTCAGCGCGGCGTCAGCGTCCACAGCCGGGGCGGCAGGGGCTGCGGGTTCAGCGTGACCTTGTCGCCGGGGTTGAGCGTGCCGATCGTGGGGCAGCTCAGGCACACCGGCGGCGGTTTGCGGATGGTGGTCAGCGGGCTTTCGGCCAGCCTGCCCGGCGGGATCGGCTGGGGGTTGAGCTGAACGCGGTCGCCGAGCGTCGCGGCGTGCGCGTGGCCGGCGGCCAGGGCGAGGGCGGCGACGCCCAGGCGGAACAACGTCTTGCGCATGTGACCTCCATGGGAAGGGGGAGTGGACGCGGGCCAGTGTGCGCGCCGGCCGGGGCGGCCGCTGTGAGGTGGGCCACAAAGAAAAAAACGACCGGCAGCGGACCGCCGGTCGATTGAGTTTGGTGGAGGGGACGTCGAACACCGCCATACTGCGGATTCCGTGCCCCCGCGGCTGTGAGCCGGACCACACCGGGCGAGGGTTCGCTTCTTTCGTCATCCCCGCGCAGGCGCACGGCTGTCCGGGGAAATGGATCAAGCGTTTGATCGGCCATTATTGTTTTTCTCCGAGTCCCTGCGCGGGCACACACTGTTTCACGGAGCCGCCACCCCCAAACCGTCATTCCCGCGCAGGCGGGAATCCAGCCGGAACAAGCGCTTCGTCGGCGAGGCGCGTGGATCCCCGCCTGCGCGGGGATGACGAGGAAGAATGATGAAAGTCAAGATTTCCCAATGTATTACAGCTTGAAGAACGCCCGCAGGCGGGCGAGCAGGTCGTGCGGGGCGTCGGGGGCGGCGTCGGCCGGCACGGCCTGGCGTTGCGCGTCGTTGCGGCGCTGGCGCCGGGCCATCAGGTCGGCCAGTTGCGCGGCCAGCGCCGGGCGGCGGCGCAGAACAGGGTCGAGCGCGGCCTTGTCCAACTCGT
>DASWVP010000259.1:0-21772 GCA_036401175.1 Azospirillum sp.
GTCCACGAACGCGGCGCACGCCGCCAACCCCAGGATCACCGCCGCCACGCGCACCGTCGCCATGTTTCCCTCCCGCCAGCCGAGCGCGTGATACCGAATGCCGGCACCGCTGGAAAGCCCGCCTCTCGCCGCCGGCGATCATGGCAGCTATAACGGCCGCGTCCTATGATGGAGGGTGATGGGCATGGCGGCGTTGCGGGTTCCGGTGCTGAGGTTCGGTTCGCGGGCAGACTGCGACCGCGCGGTCGCGGCGCTGGACGCCCAGCAGTTCGACGTGCGGCGCGAGTCCGACACGGAGATCGGCTGCACCCCGTGGGACGACCTGGAGGAGGCGCAGGCGGTGCTGCACGCCGAAGGCATCGCCTGCGTCCGCGCCGACAGGGAGGTGCCGCGCCCCGGCCCGCCGCGCCCCGGCCCCCTGAAGTAGCGTTACGGCACGCCTTCGCCCACGCCTTCGCCGAACGGCGCGGGGACCTCGCAGCCCGTCGGGCAGCACCGCCCCGGCTGCTTCGAGACGCGCCGGCCCTCGTCCGCCACGCCGCGGTCCAGCAGGCTTTCCACCAGCTCGACCTTCTCCATGACCGGGTAGTTGCGCCAGATCTCGCGCTTCATGGCTTCCGGCGAGCCGCCGCCGTGCAGCGAGATCACCGAGTACCACGCCCCCTGGTGGGAGACGGTGAGGTCCTCGATGAAGCGCGCCACCTCCATGCGCTGGGCGGCCGGGATGTCCGGGCGGCCGGCGAGCACGGCGGACAGCGACGCCTGCGTTTCCGGGTTGTGGTCCTCGTCCGGGCCGGGCAGCGCCACGATCAGGCCGCCCGAGACGTAGTGCGCGAGCCGATGCATGTCGTAGATCCGGGTCGCCAGCAGCAGCTTGCCGATGTTGGAGAAGACGGCGTCCGGCATGACGTTCCCGGCCGGGTCCCCGGTGGCGTACACCGACGCCGCCACGCCGCAGGCGAAGAAGCCCTCGGTGATGGTGATCAACTCGACCATCGCGTCCCGCACGTGGGCGTGACGGTCGGGGTCCAGCCCGTTCGCCTCGATCATCAGCGCGCCGGCGCCGATCAGCAGGTCGCCGAAGCCGGCCCGCGCGCCGATGCAGGAATGACGGTGGTGGGTGGCGTAGCTGGTGGTCAGGAAACCCGCCTCCTCGTGCTGGCCGTCGAGGAACACGCGGTCCCACGGCACGAACACGTCGTCGAAGACGACCACGCCGGTGGATTGCCCGTAGCGGCCGGAGAAACTCGCCGCCGCCTCCCCCGGCCGGCCGGCGGGGCGCGCCACGATGGTGACGCCCGGCGCGTCCACCGGCACGGCGCAGCACACCGCAAAGTCGGCGTCCTCCGCCGTCATGGTGCGGCAGGGCATGACCAGGAATTCGTGCATGTACGGCGCGCCGGTGACGATGGCCTTGATGCCGCGGATGACGATGCCGTCCGGCCGCCGTTGCGCGATGTGCACGTACACGTCGGGGTTGGCCTGCGCCCCCGGCCGCTTGGAGCGGTCGCCCTTGGCGTCGGTCATCGCCACGCCCAGCGTCAGGTCGGCGTCCTGCACGCCGTGCATGTAGGCCAGGAAGCGCTGGTGCCGGTCGGTGCCGTTGGCGTCGTCGGCGCGCTTCGTCGCCTGGAAGATGCCGTTGAAGGCGTCGTGCGTCAGATAGCGCTGGGCGCAGCCCGACACCTTGCAGACCAGCCGCACCGCTTCGAGCTTGTGCAGCAGGTCGGCCGAGGTCTCGTCGATGTGCAGCATGCGGTTGACGGTCTTGCCCGAGGTGCCCTGCCGGGCGGTCATCAGCTGCCGGTGCTCCGCCTTGTGGGCGAAGTCGTAGGTGATGCCCACCGCGTTCACGCCGGGCGCCAGCAGCGGCTCGTCCGCCACGCTGTCCACGGCGGCGCCGTTGACGAACACGCGCGGCCTGTAGGCGCGCAGCGACTCCCGGTAATCAGCGGCGGTCATCAGCATGGGTCGTCCCTTCCCTCGGCGATGCTTGGCATTGGTTATTGTTCAGAAAATTGAACGGTGTTAGAAAATTCGTCAAGCGGTATTCGGTGGGGGCACGAACGATGGCGGAGCGGCGCAGGCAGGGACGGGCGCAGGCCGTCAGGGACCTGAAACGCGGCCTGATCCTGGAAGCGGCGCGGGCCGTGTTCGAGGTGGAGGGGCTGGACGGCGCGTCGCTGCGCGCCATCGCGGCGCAGGCCGGCTACACCCCCGCCGCGCTCTACTTCCATTTCGATTCCAAGGAGGCGATCTACGCCGAGGTGCTGCAGGCCTCGCTCGCCAGCCTGCGCGACGCGGTCGGCCAGGCGGTGGCCCGCAGCGGCGAACCGGCGGCGCGGCTGCGCGCCGCGGCGTTGGCCTTCTTCGACTTCTATGCGCGCAACCCGCGCGACCTCGACCTCGGCTTCTACCTGTTCCGCGGCGGCATGAAGCCCAAAGGGCTGGGGCGCGAGCGGGACGAACAGCTCAACGCCGGCCTCGCCGCCGCCCTCCAGCCGATCGCCGAGGCGGCCGGCGATCTCGGCGCCACGCGGGAGGAGGCGAACCTGCTGATGGTCGACGCCTTCGCGCACGCCGCCGGGCTGCTGCTGCTGGCGCACACCGGGCGCATCCGCATGTTCGGCGCCTCCGCCCCCGACCTCATGGCGCGCTATGTGGACGAGCGGATCGCGGCGCTCACGCCGCGGTCTTCGTCCGCTCCCGTTCGGCCGGCGTGACGCTGTTCCGCTGCCGGTCCAGCCGGCGGAGCGCCGGGGCGACCGTCGTGCCGTGCACCAGGACGGAGACGAGGACGACGAAGCCCGCCATCGCCCACACCAGTTCGGCCTCCGCCCATTCCGCCTTGCCCAGCGCGTAGGCGAGGTAATAGAGCGTCCCGACCCCGCGGATGCCGAAGAAGCCCAGCGCCATCACCTCCTCCCGCGGCCGGCCGGTGCCGCGCAGGGCCAGCCACGTCGCCGCCGGGCGCACCACGATCAGGAACAGCAGGCCGCACACCGCCGCCGGCCACGTCAGCGGCGCCAGCAGCCCGTGCGCCAGCGCGCCGCCGAACAGCACCAGCACCACCATCATCAGCAGCCGCTCGGACTGTTCGGCGAAGTCGTGCAGCCGTTCGTGGAAATGGTGGTTCCGCTCGGCCTGACGGAAGGCCAGCGCCGCCACGAACACCGCGATGAAGCCGTAACCGTGCGCCATCTCGGTCAGGCCGTAGGCGATGAAGGTCATCCCCAGCGCCAGGAAGCCGTCCCCGGTCTTCGACAGCCGCGCCCGGTTCGGCAGCCGGAAGGTGAGCCAGCCCATGACGGCGCCGATCCCCCACCCCGCCACCACGCCGGCGGCCAGCTTCCACAGCACGTCGACGGTCAACCAGTCCCAGACCCAGACGCCCGGTGCCGGGCCGTGCAGCGCCATGGCGATGGCGAGGTTGGTGAAGGGAAAGGCCAGCCCGTCGTTCAGCCCCGCCTCGGAGGTCAGGCCGAAGCGCACCTCGTCCTCCTCGCCGGACTGCGGCGGCCCGACCTGCACGTCGGCGGCCAGCACCGGGTCGGTGGGGGCGAGCGACGCCGCCAGCAGCATCGCCGCCGCCGCGCCCAGCCCGACCAGCGCCCAGCCCATCAGCGCCAAGGCGACGATGCACAGCGGCATGGTGACGACCAGAAGGCGCCACGTGATCCGCCACGTCCGCCGCCCCAGCGGCCGGTCCAGCTTGAGCCCGCAGCCCATCAGCGACACGATCACCACCAGTTCGGTCAGCCGTTCGGTGAGTTCCGGAAAGCGCAGGGGATGCGGCGGCTCGCCCCCCGCCGGGGCCAGGAAGCGGAAGACCAGGAAGCCGATGCAAACGCACACGATCGGCAGCGACAGCGGCATCCCGCGCAGCAACATGGGCAACCACGCGACCAGCAGGATCAGCAGGCCGACGCCGGTCAGCACGGCGATGTAGGGGTCCAAGGGCGCTCCTCGATGGTTCGGGCGCGGGCGTGGGCGCAGCGCCGTCCAGGCAATGGAACAGCCGGCACCCCCACCCTGCTCCACGTCGGGGTGGGCCGCGCGAGGGCCCGCGCGTCCCAAGAATGTCACAACTTTGCCGCGATCCCAAAAAAGTCTCTTTACGTTGCCTTAACAAGGCCAGGGCAAGATTTGCTGCAACGACACGCAAAGGTCGCAGTCAGAGTGTAGCAGCAACAGTTCCAGCCCATTCTTCTCCGGGTGGTCATTCGCCGCGCGTGCGGCCACCACGCCACACGCCGATACGACTTGAAAAATCCGCTTTTTTTTCACACCGCCCCATCGTTTCGGCCGCGGCGGGGACGGACGCGCGCCGCCGACTGTGACAAAAAACAGCCCGCAACGAGGATGCCGTTATGGACCGGGGTACGTACGCGCTGACCTTCGCCGAAGAATTCGACACGTTCAGCTGGGGGGCGAACGGCGAAGGGCGCTGGAAGACGAAGTTCTACTTCGGTGGCCGGACGCTCAGCCGCAACGCCGAACTGGGCTACTATTCCGACGCGACGGTGGGCACCCACCCTTTCCGCCTGGACAGCGGTGCGCTGGTCATCACCGCCGCACCCGGCACCAACGTGCCGCACGACATGCCCTACACCACCGGCCTGATCACCACCGAGACCTCGTTCGCCCAGACCTACGGCTATTTCGAGATGCGCGCCCAGTTGCCGTCGGGCAAGGGCATGTGGCCGTGCTTCTGGATGCTGCCGACCAGCAAGCGCTGGCCGCCGGAAATCGACATCTTCGAGGTGCACGGCGACAAGCCGCACCAGATCCACGTCAACGCCATCGATGAGAAAAGCTCGTCCTCGCCCGGCACCAAATGGGTGGACGTGATGGGCGACGTCACCGACGGCTACCACACCTTCGGCGTCAACTGGACGGCGTCGACGATCACCTACTACTTCGACGGGCAGGCGATCGGCCAGTTCGTCACGCCGGAAAACATGCACACGCCGATGTACATCCTGGCCAGCCTGGCGGTGGGCGGCAACTGGCCGGGCCGGCCGGACCAGTCCACGCCCTTCCCGGCCGAGATGAAGATCGACTACATCCGCGCCTATTCCGATTCGCCGGGCGCCGTGGCGATCCCGGCGCCCATGGCCTCGCCGCCCGACCCGGTGCGCGTGACGGCGCCCGCCGCCCCCCGCGCCCAGCCCGCCGTCGCGCCGCAGCCCTGGACGAACCGGGTGCCCGACGGCACCGTCGTCGGCACGCCCGGCGACGATTACATCAGCAGCCGCTACGGCGACACCGTGACCCGCAGCGGCGGCGCCGGCAACGACAGCTACCGCATCACCGACTTCCGGCAATCGGTCGTCGAACTCCCCGGCGAGGGCATCGACACGCTGGAGCTGTGGGCCGACTACACGCTGCCGCTGAACGTCGAGAACGCCGTGATCCGCGCCAACTATGCCATCCAGGTGGTCGGCAACAGCCTCAGCAACGTGCTGCGCGGCGGCGTCGCCGACGACCTGCTGGACGGGCGCGGCGGCGACGACGTGCTGACCGGCGGCGGCGGCAGCGACGTGTTCTGGATCCGCGCCGGGCGCGGCTACGACACCATCACCGACTTCAAGGCCGGCACCGAGGCGGACAGCGACGTGCTGGCGCTGAGCGGCTATGGCCTGACCGACTTCGCGGCGGTGAAGGCGGCGATGCGCCAGCAGGGCGCCGACGTCGTGCTCACCCTCGACAACGGCGAGACGGTGGTGCTCGCCAACCAGACGGTGGAGCGCATCGTCCCGGCCAACATCGTCCTCAACAGCGTGATGACGGCGCTGACGCCGCCCGTCGTCGCCACCCCCACCAGCGGCGGCGGCACCAGCACCGGCAGCTCCAGCACCGGAAGCTCCAGCACGGGAGGTGGCGGTGGCGGCGGCGGTGGCGGTGGGGGCGGCACGGCCGTGCCGGCGGCCACCGCCACTCCGGTCCAGGCGCAATCCAACCCCGTGGAAACGGCGTTCCTGGGGGCGGCGGCGGCGCGCGGCATCGCCAACCCCCTCGTCGCCAGCGGCCTGTCGAACTACGCCGCCGGGCGCAACGTCGCCGTCAGCAGCGCCGCCCCCACGGCGGCGACCGTGCTCAGCGGCACCGCCGATACCGCGCTCCTGCTCGACGGGCGCGCCCTGCCGGCCGGCGCGGCGGTGGAGGTCAACGGGGTGGGCTTCCTGTCGGTGGTCGGGCCGGTGCTGGTGACCGGCGGCGCCGGCGCCAACTCCATGCTCGGCGACGGCGACGCGCAGACCTTCCACGCCGGCGAGGGCGACGACACGGTGGCGGGCGGTGGCGGCAAGGACGCGGTCCTCGGCAACCTTGGCGACGACCAGCTCTACGGCAACCTGGACGCCGATTCGCTGTTCGGCGGCCAGGGCGGCGACAGCCTGTTCGGCGGCCAGGGCGACGACGTCGCCTACGGCAACCTGGAAGGCGACATCATGTACGGCAACATGGGCGGCGACGTGCTGTTCGGCGGCCAGGGGGCCGACCTGATGTTCGGCGGCCAGGGCGACGACCAGCTGCTGGGCAACCTGGACGGCGACGCGCTGTTCGGCAACCTGGGCAACGACACGGTGATCGGCGGGGCCGGGGCCGACACGCTGGGCGGCGGCGCCGGGGCCGACGCCTTCCGCTTCGACCGGCCGACGGACGGCGGCGACACCATCCTCGATTTCGAGGCCGGGCAGGACAGCATCGCCGTGTACAGCCCGAACTTCGGCGCGCTGCCGGCGGGCGCCCTGTCGGCCGGCCGCTTCGCGCTGAACAACCCGGCGACGGCCGACCAGTGGTTCGTCTTCAACACGGCGACGGGGGTGCTCGGCTACGACGCCGACGGGTCGGGCGCCGGGGCGGCGGTGGTCATCGCCACGCTCAACGTCCGTTCGCTCGCCCACACCGACATCCTCGTCCTCGCGCCGTAACGGGCACCGCTCCGCCGGGGGTAAGCCGATGCGGCGCCCCCCCACCGGTTTGCGCGATGGCCGGGGGGCGCCGCCGCTTGTTACGCCTGATGACCACATCAGGCGCGCCGCGGCGCGTCCGGAACGCGGAGGACACTGTGCAGATGCGGCAAACCGCCGTCTACGACGAGAAATTCTACGAGGGGCAGCGCAGCGGCAGCCGCCACTCGTCGCGGATCATCCTGGGCATCGCCAAGGACCTGTTCGCGCCGCGCAGCATCGTCGACATCGGCTGCGGGTCTGGCGCCTGGCTGAGGTCCGCCCAGGAGATGGGCATCCCCGACCTGAACGGCGTCGACGGCGCCTGGAGCCGCCCCCAGCACGCCGACGCGCAGGGCATCGCCTTCCACTACGCCGACCTTTCCACCGGCGACGTCGACCTCGGCCGCCGTTTCGACCTGGCGCTGTCGGTCGAGGTGGCCGAGCACCTGCGGCCGGAGGTTTCCGACCGCTTCGTCGACACGCTGACCCGGCTGTCGGACCGCGTTCTGTTCTCCGCCGCCATCCCGCACCAGGGCGGCATGAACCATGTGGCCGAACGCTGGCAGAGCGACTGGGCGCAACGCTTCCTGCGGCGCGGTTACCGCGCCTACGACGCGGTCCGGCCGCGCATCTGGACGAACGCCGACATCCCCTGGTGGTACCGGCAGAACATCGTCGTCTATGTGAAGGAGGGCGCCGAGGTGCCGGCGCTGGGCGCGCCCAGCGACCCGGCCGCGCTCGACGTCGTGCACCCCGAGATGTTCAAGCACGTCATGAACGAGGTGCCGATGCGCCAGGCCTACCGCGCGGTGATGAGCCCGCACCGCTACACCCGCGTCCTGCGCGGCCAACTCCGCCGCCTGTGGTCGGCCTGAGATCGGCACGGCGCCCCCTTCCGATGACAGCGAAGGGGCGCCAACCCCTCCCATCGCACCGACATGTGCTTCCGCGCCAGCACTTCGACGGCGAATCAACATTTTGCCGTCATCCCCGCGAAGGCGGGGATCCATGTTCCCGATGAAGGAAGGCAACGGCGAACGTGGATCCCCGCCTTCGCGGGGATGACGATGAAAACAACGGGTTGAACGCGACATCACACACCGCGCGCCTCCCCATTCAATCCTTGTACTGGTGGCGGTAGCGGGCGTCGCCCGTTTCCGAATACGGGTAGCCCTGGCCGGCGGAGTCTCTGGCGGCGGTCTGGGTGAGCACGAGGCCGAAGATGCTCAGCCCCGTCTCGGCGACCTTGCGCAGGCCGGCCATCACCGCGGTGCGGCCGGTGTCGCCGCTCTTCACGCAGAACAGCGCGGTGTCGGCGATCTGCGTGACGATCTGCGCGTCGGGCGCCGACAGCGTCGGCGGCGTGTCCAGCACGATCAGGTCGAAGGCGAGGGCCAGATCCTGCTTGATGTCCCGCATGCGCCCCGACATCAGGATGCGTGGCGCGTCCGCCATGGCGGTCCCGGCCACCAGCACGCTCAGCCCGGTCGCCTCGTCCACCTGCAGCGCGTCGCCCAGTTCGCAGCGGCCCTCGACCACCTGCGCCAGCCCGACGTCGTTGGACAGCCGCAGCATGGTGTGCACCGCCGGGCAACGCAGGTCGCAGTCGACCAGCACCACGCGCTCGCCGTTCGCCGCCGCCAGCCGGGCCAGCGCCACGGCGGTGCTGCTCTTGCCCTCGCCGGCGCGGGCCGAGGTGATCATCACCGCGCGGCTGCGGAAGTCGTGCATCCACAACGCCGTGTGGATCGCCTTGATGGCCTCGGAAAAGCGCGATATCGGCCGGGCGATGATGTAGGGCTCCCGCGCGCGCAGCCGGTTCCAGCGCACCCGCGGGACGGAGGCGACATGGCGCACGCCCGTGTACTCCTCCAGGTCGTGGGCGCTGCGGAAGGTGCCGTCCATCTTCTCGCGCAGCACCACGCCGCCGACGCCGACCAGCGAGCCCACCACCAGCGACAGCACACCGAACAGCGGCATGTTGGGAAAGCGCGGGCTCTCGGGCACGCCGGCGTAGGACAGCACGCGCGCCTGCGGCTCCTGCGCGTCGAGCTGCAGGTCGGCGCCCATGGAGCGCTGCAGAACCGCCTCGTACAGGGCGCGGCTGGTCGCCGCCTCGCGCTCGATGCCGTGCAGCGTGGTCTCCGCCTCGCCGGTGCGGGCGATCTGCTCCTTCAGGTCGTCGATGGTGCTCTCGACCAGCGCCACCCGGCCGCGCGCCGCGTTGTAGGCGGATTCCGCGCTTTCCGACAGGCGGCGGATCTCGTTGGTAAGCGCCTGGCGCACCTGCCCCAGTTCGCGCCGCAGGGCGACGAGGTCGGGGTGGCTGCCGCCCGTCCTGCTCGCCAGCCCCGCCTCGCGCGACGACAGTTGCGCCTCGCGGTCGCGCAGCTGGCGGATCAGGTCGGAGGCGATGACGTCGGGCATGCCCGCCGCCTGTCCGCGCTGCTTTTCGACGCGGCGCGTCTCGGCCAGCTTGGCCTCCAGGGTCGACATGTCGTTGCGGGCGGCCACCAGCTCGCGCGTCGCCTCGCTCAACGCCTCGGTCAGGATGGTCGAGTTCACGCCGCGGTGCAGCCCCGCTTCGGAGCGGTACTGGTCGATGTGCGCCTCGGCCGCCAGCACCTTCTGCTGCAACTCGCCCAGCCGGGCGTTGAGGCGGCTGGTGGTGTCGCGCACCGCTTCCGTCTTGCGGCGGCGGTGGTCGGCGACGTAGGCGTCCGACACCGCGTTGGCGATGGCGGCGGCGAGCTTCGGGTCGCTCCAAGTGAAGGAGACGTCGTAGACGCTGGACTCACGCCGCGGCACCACCAGCAGGTTCTTCATCAGCGTGTCCACCGCCAGTTCGCGCGGCGTGCGCGGCACCGGCGGCGGCCCCTCCGCCTCCGGCTGGAAGGCCGCCTTGACCGGCTTGATCACCCGCTCGCGCACGAAGCCGGCGGCCTGCGAGAAGAGCGTCTCCTCCTGGTTCAGGCCGGTGAACGCGTCGTTCCGGTCGAGGTCCAGGTCGTCGACGATGCGCCCGGCGATCTCCTGCGAGGCGATGATGTGCAACTGGTTGCTCAGCGCGAAGATCGGCGGCTGCTGCTCCACCGAGATCTCCTTGACCGGGCCGAGATCGACGATGCTGGGATCGAAGATCACGGTGTTGGTCGCCACGTACAGCGGCGTCGCCGTCAGCAGGTACGCCGCCATCGCCACCGGCACGCCGATCAGTGGAACGAGGAAGGCCAGCCGCCGCCGCCGGATCGCCGCCGACAGCTCCGCCAGCGACAGGGAGCGGTTGTCGGCGGCGGCCGCCGCCGGCGGATGGCCGACCTCCGACGATCCTTGGTCCAGCCGCGCCGGCACCCAACGGTGGGGGTACGGGTTCAGGTCGTGCGTCGTCATGCGTCATCCCTCCGCCGGGCCGTTTCGCCCTGGTCCTGTTGCCGGCCGTCCGGCCGCCCCTCCAGCCGGTTGTCCGGCAGCCCCGCGCGCTCCAGCGCGCTCCGGCACACCGCGGCGCAGTGCCGGACGTAGGTTTCGCGCCGGTGGCCGCCGTCGACCATGCGCCGCCGCGCCGCGTCCGCCATGCGGCGGCGCCGCGCCGGGTCGGCGGCCAGCGCGTCCACCGCCGCCCGCAGGGTCGCCGGGTCGTTGTCGGCGACGTACAGCACCTCGTCGTCGCCCAGGTACTCGTCCAGGTCGGGCTGGCGGGTGGCGACGATGGGCACGCCGGCCGCCGCCGCTTCCATCAACACCGTGATGCCGGAAATGTGCAGGTTGTGGCGCAGCGGCAGCACGACGACGTCGGCCCAGGCATAGCCCTCCTTCACGTCCTCCGCCCCGCGCGCCTTGCGCAGCTCGACGTTGCCGGCCCCCTCGGGCACGCGCAGGCGGCGCGGCGTCAGCACGCGCAGCGCATAGCGCCGGTCCCCGGCGAAGGCGCCGAACAGCGCCTCCCAGTCGCGGTGCTCGTCGTTGCCCACCGACAGCACGCGGACCGGGTCGTGCACGGCGCCGCCACCCTCCGGCCGCACGCCCAGGAACGCATCCAGGTCGATCCCCCACGGCACGCGCTGGGGCGACGCGTCGGGCAGCAGCGCCCGCACGTCCGTCTCGCGGTGGGAAATCATGGCGATGGTCGCCCGCCCCAGCAGCCGGCGGTACAGCGTCCGCCGCCACCACCCCATCCGCCCCCAGTCGTCGAGCAGCCAGACGATTCGTGTGACCAGTTGCGGCGCCCGCCCCTGGCCCAGCGTCAGCGCCGACCACAGCGCGACCAGCAGGGCGACCGCCGCCGCCTCGCGCTCGGAATGCGTCCACACCACGTCGGCGCCGAGGATGCGGTGCCGGTTGTGCAGCGCGTGCAGGATGTCGCAGCCGACGACGCGGTTCACCGCCCGGCGCAGGAAGCGCCCAACCGGGCCCTCCCGCCGGTCCTCGGAGAAGCGCACGGCGAAGCCGCCATCCTCGAACAGGTGATAGCTGTAGGGCGTGTGGTCGGGGTTCGGCGCCCCCCCGGCGGTGTGCGCGGCGCGCCAGGCGGTGAATCCGTAACCGCACCACAGGTGGACCGTCAGGCGCGGCCGGACCGCCGCCAGCCCGGCGTCGGCCGGCCCCCCGACCCGTGCGGCGGCCCCGTCGATGGGAGTGGCGTAGGCGTCGGAGGTGTTCATGGCGTTGGCCCCGCGGCTGCGGATGGATCGGGCTTCGGCATATCGGGGTGGGGCAGATCGGGTTGGGGCAGATCGGGTTTGGGAAGGTTCAGGACGGCGCCGACGAGCGAGCGCATCCGCCGCGGCGCCGCCACGGCGAGCAGCCCCAGGTAGGCGAGCGTTCCGCTGCCCGCCGCCGCCACCAGGGCGACCAGCGGCGGCACCGTGCCGCGCAGCGTCAGTTCCACGCTGGCGCCCAGCATCACGCCGACGACGGCGGCGGCCAGCGGCGGCGCCACCGCGCCCAGCAGGCGCCCGCCGCCCAGCCCGGCGATGCGGCTGATCATCCAGTACTGGATCGGCATGCGGACCAGCACCCGCACGTTCCACACCACGCCGACCGCCAGCGCCCCCAGACCCGAGCAGGCGGCCAGCGCCACCGCCCCGACGCCGACGTCGACGAGGTTGAGGACGAAGCGCTGGTGGTCGTTGGCGGTGGCCGAGAACAACGCCGTGGTGCCGGCCAGCACGCTGGACAGCATCGCCCACACGGCCAGCGCCTGGAACATCGGCACGGCGTCCAGCCACTGGCGGGAGAACACCACCTCGATCAGCGGGTGCGCCGCCGCCGCCAGCGCGCCGAACACCGGCAGCAGCAGGAAGCACGACAGCTCGGCCGAGCGCAGGGTCAGCGCGCGCAGCCCATCCGGATCGCCGTGGCTGCGCGCGAAGACGGACATGCTGAGCTGGCGCACCGCGACGAACAGCGTGCCCCACAGCGTCTCGACCGCCCGGAACACCAGATTGACCAGCCCCAGCGTGGCCGGCCCGTACAGCGCGCCGATCATAAGCTGGAACGCCGGCTTGGCGAGCAGCAGCACGAACTCCGCCCCCAGCCACACCCCGGCGAAGCGCAGCAGTTCACCGGCGTGCCGGCGCGTCGTGGCGAACCCCGGCCGCCAGCCGCCCAGGATCCACAGCGAGGCGGCCCCCACCCCGTACAGCGTCATCTGCTGCAGGATCAGGCTCCAGGCGCCGAAGCCGCGATAGGCGAGACCGGCGCCGACGGCCACCGACAGCAGCCGCGCCACCAGCGAGCGCAACGCCAGATCGCGGAACCGCATGTGCCGGCGCAGCAGCGCGATGGGCACCGCCCCGCAGGCGTGCGCCAGCAGCGTCAGGCTGCCCCACGGCAGCATGGTCGCCAGCGCCGGCTCGTCCATCAGCCTGGCGAAGGCCGGCGCGCCCAGCGTCAGCAGCACGGCCAGCACCGCAGTGGTGGCGATGTTCATCCAGAACGCCGCGTTGGCGTGCCCCGGTTCCAGCGTGCGCGTCTGGATCAGCGCGTCGATGAAGACGCCGCCGGTCAGCAGCGACAGGATCTCCACCGTCAGCACGACCATGGCGGCGGTGCCGAAGTGCTCCGGCCCGAGCAGGCGGGCCACCAGGACGAGCCCGGCGATGGAGGCCCCGGTGTTGATGGCCGTCTCGACGACGGCCCACACCACGGCGGGATGGGTCAGCTTGCCCTCGGCCACGGCGCCGCCCCCCTTTCCGCCCCGTTCGGGGCCGTCGTTTCACGCAACAGGGTCGCCAGCAGCACCATCACGTAGCCGCCGACCGGCGTCAGAAGGAAGCCGCCCAGGAAGCAATAGAAGAACAGCAATGCCCCGCCGAGGATCCACCGCCGCGAACCATGGAACACGCAGTAGCCGATGAAGGCGGAAAAGGTCAGGAAGCCGACGACGCCGTATTCGAACAGCAGCTTGATCCACGTCGGGTCGTGCGCGGTGAACTCCAGCCCGGCGAGGTAATTCATGATGGAGCCCGGCCCGAAGCCGAACAGCAGCGCCGAGGGGTTCTGGTGCATCACGCGGTCCAGCACGTACAGCGGCGACACGAAGCGCGCGAAGCCGCTGGAATGCCGGCTGTCGAACTCCTCCACGCGCTGGGTGATGGCGTCGAGGAACAGCAGATCGCCGAAGATCACCACCAGCAGGCCCAGCCCGCCCAGCAGGACGGCGGTGCCGAACCCGGCCGTGCGCAACAGCACGATCGGCAGGAACGCCGCCAGCAGCACCAGCCCCGTGCCGGAATAGGACAGCACCAGCCCGGCGACGCAGGCCAGCAGGAACAGCCGGCGGCGGAAGTACAGGATCTCGATGAGCAGGCCCAGGGCGGCGAACTGCGACAGCGACGACGGCTCGCCCAGGAAGAAGCCGTTGCTCTTGAACAGGCCGGCCCGCGCCGGCAGCGGGATCACCGTGTGCGCCCCCGGCCGCAGCAGCGCCTCCGGCACGATGTCGGCGAAGTGGAACAGGCGCGGTCCGGGGATGACGAACTGGGCCAGGAACTGCACTGCCCCGGCGACGCAGACGAACAGCACGAAGCGCTGGAACAGGTCCAGGCAGCGCAGCCGCGTCGCCGGATCGACCGGCATCACCAGCACCACCGGAATGTAGATGGCGAACAGCAGCGCCAGCGACGTCCAAGACAGGCTGCCGCCGTTCATCACCGCCGACACCGTGGCGGCGGCGGCGAAGGCCGCCAGCAGGATCAGCCGTCCCGTCTCGACGAACGCCCGGCCGCGCAGCAGCAGATAGCCGAACCCCATCAGGCAGATGGGGAACATCAGCGGCACCTCCGACCCGGCGGCCGGCACGGCGAAGCGGTGCAGCAGGAAGATGGACCCCAGCATCACAATGTACGCCGCGCGGATGTCGCGGTCGCGGGCGGCGGATGCCGCCGCGGGCCGGTGGCCCCATTCGGCCCAGGCGGTCATGGCAAGGGCCTTCCGCCGGCGTGCGCGGTGCACGACCACAGCACGAGCTGCGTGCGGTTGCGCAGGCGCGTCTTCAGCCGCAGCACGCGCAGCCGCGCCGCCACCACCGATTCCGGCAGCCGCAGCACCGCCGCCATCTGGCGGTTGGTGGCCCCGGTTGCCAGCAGGTCCAGAATCTCCGCGTCGCCGGGCGCCAGCACCCCGGCGGGACCGGAATCGGCGGGGATGGCGACCGTTTCCAGGCAATGCACGAGATGCGCGGGCGGCGCGTCGCGCTCGATCACCGCCGCCGCTCCGCACTTCCGGTAGCTCGCCCGCTCGTCCGCCGCCGGACGCGGGGCGAGCACGACGACGGCCGCCCGCGTCCACTCCCGCCGCAGCGTGCGGACGGCCTCGCAGGTTTCCATGACGTCGCCCTCCGCCGTCAGCACCGCCGCCCGCATCCGGTCGGCCTCCGCGCAGCGGCCGAGGCGGGCCACGGTCGCCGCGCTCGCCACCACATTGAAGCCATAGGTGCGCAGCAGCGTCGCCATCGCCTGCCGCGACAGCCGGTCGCGGGCGATGACGGCCAGCGGCGGGGCGCCGCGCATCCGGCGGATCTCAGGCGGGCTGGTCATGGATCCGCCCGATCGCCATCGCCGCCTGCCGGATCGGCGTCACGTTGCCCGCCGCCGTGGCGCGCCGGCCATAGCCCTGCGGGTTCGCGCAGCGCCACGCCCACGCCGTCCCGATCATGCGCTCCAGGCTGGAGAATCGCGGCTGCCAGCCCAGTTCGGCGCGCAACCGGTCGGAGCAGGCGACCAGCACCGCCGGGTCGCCGGGCCGCCGGCCAACCTCGCGCGTCGGGATCTCCCGGCCGGTGACGCGGCGCGCCGTATCGATCACCTCGCGCACCGAGAAGCCGTGGCCGCTGCCGATGTTGAACCGCCAGCTCCGCTCGTCCAGCCGGTCCAGCGCCCGCAGGTGCGCGTCGGCCAGGTCGCAGACGTGCACGAAGTCGCGGATGCAGGTGCCGTCCGGCGTCGGATAATCGGTGCCGTAGACCTCCACGCACGGGTGCCGCCCGGCCGCGGTGTCCAGCACGATGGGGATCAGGTGCGTCTCGGGGTCGTGGTCCTCGCCCAGGATGCCGTCGGGGTGGGCGCCGGCCGCGTTGAAATAGCGCAGGCAGGCGGAGCGCAGCCCATAGACGCGGTCCATCCAGGCCAGCACGCGCTCGATCATCAGCTTGCTCTCGCCGTACGGGCTGCCGGGGTCGTCGCCGCAGTCCTCGTCGATGGGAAAGCGATCCGGGTTGCCGAAGATGTTGGAGGTGGAGGACAGCACGAACCGGCCGACGTCGTGCCGCACCGCCTCGGCGATCAGGTTCAGCGCGGCATTCAGATTGTCCTTCAGGTAGAGGAACGGCATCTCCATGCTCTCCCCGACCAGCGCGTTGCTGGCGAAGTGCATGACCGCGTCGTAGCGCTGCCGCTGGAACACCCGGCGCACCGCGTCGGCGTCGCGCAGATCGGCCTCGACCAGGGGAACGCCCCGCGGCACCGCCTCGGCATGGCCCTGCTGGAGGTTGTCGAGCACGGTGACGTCGAAGCCTCGCACCACCAGTTCGTGGACGACGTGGCTTCCCACGTACCCGGCCCCGCCGGTCACCAGAACGCTTTTCGTCATGGACTCACACTCTCCCGTTCAGGTTGGTTCCCGGCGCCGCTCGGTTGGCGCCCCCTTGCGGCTCGATGGGCGCGGCCGGCCTGGGCGTAGGCTTCGGCCGTGCGCGCGGCGATGGCCCGCCAGTCCGGCAGGTCCCGCCCACGCCGCGCCATCGCCGCCGCCATGCCGGGCAGCCGGTCGGGCGCTTCCAGAAGCTGAAGCAGCGCATCGCGCAGCGCTGGCGCCGAGCCGGGCTCGACCAGCAGCGCCTCCTCACCCCCCGCCAGCATCTCGGCGAAGCCGCCGAGGTTGGAGGCGACCACCGGCTTGCCGAAGGCCATGGCGGCCATCAGCACGCCGCTGACGTCGATCTGCCGATAGGGGAACACCAGCGCGTCCGCCTCGGCGATGCAGCGCCCCAGCTCCTCGTCCGGCAGGAAGCGGAAGTCGAGGTGGACGACGCCGGGGCCGCACGCCGCCGCCAGTTCCTCCAGCGGGCGCGTATCCAGATAGGGCTTGCCGGCCACGGTGACGCGCAGCCGTCGCCGCGCCGCCTCCGGCAGCAGGGCGACGGCGCGCAGCAGCACGTCCACCCCCTTGTAGTCCTGCACCTTGCCGAACTGCAGCAGGCGCAGCGGCCCGTCCGGCGCGCGCGGCGGCGCGGCGCGCGGGATGAGTTCCTCGTGCAGCAGCCCGTGCGCGATGCGCGACACCCCGTCCGGCCGCCGGCCCTCGGCGGCGAAGCGCTCGGCCGCCCGCGCGGTGTGGACGATCAGATGGTCGACGCCACGCAGCAGCGCCGCCGTGCCGAGGCCCAGCAGGCGGGCCCGCCGGCTGCCGTTGTAGGGCGTGCTGTCGTGCACGGTCAGCACCACGGGGGCGATCCGGCGCAGCCGGCCGAGCAGCCGGGCGTCCACCACCGGCAGCGGCATCCACTGGAAATGGATGACGTCCGGGCGCAGCTCCCGCGCCCGGTCCAGCAGGCGGCGCATGGACAGGACGTGGCTCGCCGCCTTTATGCCCCGGCGCACGGGCGCCGGCAGCCTCCGAACCGTGGGCAGGGTCTGTTCCGGGTAGAACCACGCCTCCGGCGGTGGCGCCATGGCGCCGGCATCGGCGCCGGCCGCGGTGACGAAGGCCACCTCGTGGCCCAGCACGCGCAGGCCCGCCACCAGCGCCGCGTCGTAGGCCGGCGTGAAGCCGGCGGGATCGACCATCAGGATGCGCATGCCGTGCCCCGCCTCAACCGGATACCGAGGGGAAGCGGCTGCGCACGCTTTGCGCCGGCTTCCAGGTGGTGACGGCCCGCCGCCCGGCCAGCGCCATGTACACGCCGATGGAGGTCGCCAGCAGGGCCAGCGCCACGTTCACCAGCCCGGTGGCGAGGCGCACGCGCAGCAGCCAGCCGACACCCAGCAGCGCGGCGGGCAGCAGCGCGGCGGCGGTCCCCGCCAGCGGCCCCAGCGCCCGCACCATCCCGGCCACGAACAGCACCCCGGCCAGCGCCAGGCTGTAGCCGCCAACCCAGCGCAGGTAGCGGTGGCCGACGTACTGGTAGAGGGTCCAGGCGTCCAGCCGGCGCAGGCGCGGCCACAGGCGGCGGTGGATGGCGAAGGATTGCGAGCTGATGCGGATCTTGCGCCGGAACTCCTCCGCCGGATCGCTGACGTGGATCTCGCACGCCCGCACGTCGGGCGCGCGCACCACGCGCCGGCCCTGCGCCAGGATGCTCATGGAGATGTACAGATCGTCGAACAGGTCCTCCGCCTCATCCGGCAGGCAGTCCCGCCGCACGGCGTACAGCGAACCGTCGGCCCCCATGGCGCTGCCGGTGTCGGTCTCAAGCTGCTTGGTCCACTCGTCCAGCCGCCAGTACAGCGCGCCCACCCCGGCGGTGGAGGATTCGTCGGCGTTGACGTAGGACAGGTGGCCGCAGACGCAGCCGATCTCCGGATCGGCGAAATAGCGGCGCAGGCGGACGACGGCGTCCCCGGCGATGGCGACGTTGGCGTCGGTGAACACCACGACGGGCGCCGTGCAGCGGGCCAGCAGCTGGCGCACGCCGTACGCCTTGCCCCGCCGCTCCTCCGACGCCACCAGGGTGATGCGGTCGGCGAAGCCTTGCGCGATCGCCAGCGTCCCGTCGGTGGCGCCGTCCACATAGAGAAGGAGTTCCACCGAGCCGTCGCCGGGGTCCAGGGCCAATGTGTTCGCGATCTTGTCGCGCAGCACCTGCTCCTCGTTGTAGGCGCACAGCAGGACGGCGACGCGCCCGCCCGCCGGTTCGGCGAATTCCGGCCGCGGCGCCGGCACGGGGCCGCGCAGGCGGCGCACCAGCCACAGCGTCGCCTGATAGGGGCCGAAGGGGTACAGCCCCAGCAGCGCCGTGACGGCGAACAGGCTCCAGATCGCGATGTCGACGGCCATCGTTCCCTCCTCTCACGCCCGACCGGGGGTCAGTAGGCGTTCTTTCCGGTGAGCAGGACGACGGGCGTCACGAGGAGGATCTGGATGTCGAGCCAGATCGACCAGTTCTCGATGTAGAACATGTCGTGTTCCCACCGGCGGATCAGCTTCTCCTCGTCGTCGGTGTTGCCGCGCCAGCCGTGGACCTGCGCCCAGCCGGTGATGCCCGGGGCGACGCGGTGCCGGGTGGCGTAGCGGTCCACCACCTGGGCGTAGGGCACCTGCCCCGCCTTGGCGTTCAGCGGGTGCGGCCGTGGACCCACCAGCGACATGTCGCCCAGCAGCACGTTGATGAGCTGCGGCAGCTCGTCGATGCTGCTGCGCCGCAGGAAGGCGCCCAGCCGGGTCACGCGCGGGTCGTTGCGCTCAGTCAGCCGGTCGGCCAGCGGATCGGCGCTGCCGTCGTGCATCGTGCGGAACTTGTAGATGCGGAAGATGCGGTTGCGATAACCGACGCGGTCCTGCCGGAAGAAGACCGGCCCCGGCGTGTCCAGCCGGATGAGCAGCGCTACCCCCAGCAGCAGCGGCGACAGGATGGCGAGGCTCAGCGACGCCAGCACCACGTCCATCCCGCGCTTCATCATCGCCTCCGCCCGGCCCATCGGGCGGCGGACGACGACGGTGCGCATCAGCAGCGGCGCATTCCGCCACACGCGGGCGACCAGCGCCGGTTCGTGCGTCAGCAGGGCGACCTGGATCGGGTGGACCTCCAGGCGCCGGAGGAGTTGGAGGACGAAGTCGGCCTCCCGCTCCGTCGCCAGAATGTCCACCGCGTCGATGCGGTCGAGGTCGAGCGCCGCCACGGCCGCCTCGGCGGCGCCCGCCGGGTCGCTGTCCACAAGGTCGGCGGCGGCGGTGAAATGCGTGCGGCTCCTCATGGTGCTGCCGGCCATCGTGCCCAACGCCTCCGGTGTCGCCACGCAGGCGTTCGTCGCCGGCCGCCGCCGTGCGATTCCGGTTCGCACCCCGGTCTCCAGCGTGCGCGCGCCGGCGATCAGGCCGAGGGCGAGCAGCCCCCAGGTTCCTCCCCAGACCAGGGCGATGTTGCCGTCGTGCGCCAGCGCCGGCGCCATGGCGGCTGCCAGCACCAGACAGGCCGGCAGAACCGTGGCCACCATCGCCAGGGCGCGGGCCAGGATGAACCCGCGGTTCGCCATCCGCGACCGGCGCAGCCGGTGCAGCGCGTTGGCCGTGACCAGCGCGCCCAGCAGGGCCACGGCGTAGGCCGCGCTGAACTCGAAGGTAAACGCCAGGGAATGCGCCGATTCCGGCAGGGCGAACGGCAGCGTGATGACGCCGGACAGCAGGATCAGCAGGCTCTCCCGCCAGACCGGCGTGCGCCACGCCGGGTCACGGTCGGGGATGTCGCGATCGGGGATGGCGACATCGGGGGTGGCGACAGGGGTGGTCAGCCCGGTTGCCAGCACCGCGGCCCGGGCCGGAGACGGCGCCGGGGACGGCATGGCACCATACCCGCCCGGCTCTTCCCTGCCGCCGGTCGGGTAGGAGGATCGGCTGGTGACCTCTGTCATTGCGACCTTGCCCCACGCAGTTGATGCCGCCGTGTTTCGAATTGCTGCCGCCGAACGCCATGCCGGCGGGTGAATATCGAACTTTTACAACAATTTTAAATAGCGCCTCTGAACACGCCGATCTCCGACGCCGATGAAGAACCGACTTCCTGTGCTATTCGTCACGCTTTTGCGAAAATTCTTTGAAAAAAGACAGGCCCCGCTTGGCCTGCCGCGATATCCTCTAACAGTCGATACGGCTTATATTTCAACGATAACTGCGGGTGACGGCAAAAAGATACGGGGGTGCCTTCGTTGCTGCAAAGCGGGAAAACGAATTACAAACTACCCCGACAGCCACCGGCCGGGCGCGCCGCAACGTCGAAACGCATGTCGGCGATGCATCTCTGGCGCACATCGGGCACACGCGATGCACGGCTGTTCTCCCGTCCGGGAAGCCCCGCATTCCCCCTGGATGCGTTGATTTCCTTGCACGAATGCCCGTACCCGAAGGTTCATCTACACGGAAGCTGGGTAAGGTGCGGGCGCCGTGCGGCGCGCCGGGGGTACTCTGTCTCGGGTCACGATCGTTCAAAGAACCTGCCGGCCGTCCGGTGCCCTTTACCGCTTCCGACACCCCCGTGCGGGTGATGCCTAACCATACTGAACGTTTTCGGCACCCCGGAGCCCGCCGGTAGGATGAACGTCCGCCCGCCGGTTTTCCTTCCATGAAAGCGCGCCGCCCATGCCGGACCCCGCCGCGACCAGCGCCGAGGACTTGACGCTGTCGGTCGTCATCGCCAACCACAATTACGGTGCGTTCGTCGGCGCGGCGATCCGCAGCGCGCTGGACCTGCGCTGGCCGCGGGTCGAGGTGGTGGTGGTGGACGACGGCTCGACCGACGACTCGCTGCGGACCATCCGCGCCTTCGAACCGGCGGTCCGCGTGATCGAGACGCCGCACGTCGGCCAGACCGGCGCCTGCAACGCCGGCTTCGCCGCCACACGCGGCGACGTCGTGCTGTTCCTCGACGCCGACGACGCCCTGCACCCCGACCTGATGCGCGAGGTGGCGCGGGTGTGGACGCCGGCCACGTCGAAGGCGCAATGCCAGATGGCGGCGATCGACCGCGACGGCCGGCCGCTGGGCACCGTGTTCCCGCAGTTCCCGCCCGACCTGACGCCCGAGCGCGTGCGGGCGATGCTGCTGCGCTCCTTCGCCTACCCCACGCCGCCCGGATCGGCCAACCTCTACAGCCGCCGCTTCCTCGACGGCCTGATGCCGCAGCCGGAAACGCTGGACGGCATGCGCGTCGGCAACGAAACCATGCTGCTCGGCCTGGCGGCGCTGTGCGGCGACGTGGTCACCGTCACCCGCCCGCTGGTCTTCTACCGCGTGCACGGGACGAACGTCTCCGTCGCGTCCGACGTCAGCGCCCGCGCGCTGGTGCGCCGCATCCGCATCGACCTGGAAAAGGCCCGGCGGCTGCATGCGCAGGCCGCCGCGCTGGGCTACACCCTGCCCGACCGGGCGCTGGAGCGCAGCCCGCACCACCTGCAATACCGCATCGCCTGCCACCGCCTGTTCCGCGCCGAACACCCGGTGGCCGGAGACGGCACGGCCGGGTTGCTGGCCGACATGACGCGCGCCACCCTCGCCTTCGACGGCATGACGGCCAGGGGCAAGGCGGCGCTGCTGGCGTGGAGCGCCGCCGTGCTGCTGGGGCCGCGGCCGCTGGCGCGCCGGCTGGTCCGCTGGCGCTTCTCGCC
>DASWVP010000260.1:0-2750 GCA_036401175.1 Azospirillum sp.
AGGCGGAGCGCCTGATCGCCGCCCTGCCGGCGCGCGGGCGCGGGAGCATCGGCGCCACCGCGGGCACCAGCGGCCGGCGTGTCCCGACCCGTGAGGAGCACCGGACCGGCGCGCTGGGGGGCGTGGAGATGCCGCCGATCAGCGTCACCGTGGGTGCGGCCGCCATCCCAAACACCGGCTTCGCCTTGGGCGGGATCGCCGACGGCGACCGGGAGGCGGCGGACGCGCCGTTCGACGCGCTGGGCTTCCTCGCCGCCCACGTGGTGCCGCTGTGCCAGAGCAACCGCCGCCGCTTCTGGGGCGCGCTGTACGCCCTGGTGGCCGGGGAGTACGGCGAGGCGCCGCCGGACTACGACCGCACCGCCTGGGCCATGGAGCACGCCAGCGAGGGCCTGATGATGACGGCGCTCGCCCGCACCGTGCCCGTCGACGGCGCCGAGCCGCACGTCCTGGCGTCGGCCGGCGAAGGCCGCGGGATCCTGCGGCCCCCGGCCTGGATGGTGTGAGATGGCCGTACACGACTTCACCACCCCCGCCCGGCGCCTCGGCCACGACTGCGTGTTCCTGGGCGACGACGGCGCCCGCCTGCGCCTCGCCGGCTGCGGCGGCGGGGTGCGCGCGGGCGACACGCTGGTCATCGACCGCGGCCGGCACACCCGGCACGTGCGCGTGCTGCGCATCGCCTACGAACCGGGCAGCGTGTGGACCGCCGACGTGGAGGAGACCCGGCGCTACGGCAAGGCACGGGCGGCGTGAGCACCCCGGCCGCAGCGCATCGCGCCGCACCCCCGCCGACGCCTTCCCCTGGGACTGATCGACGATGCCGACATCTGACCCCCCGCCCCCCATCGAGACGGCGGCGCGCCGGCTGCTCGGCCGCACCCACCTGGAGGTGTGGCACGTGCTGGGCGTGCCCATGCCGGACAGCCTGCGCCGGCTGGGCGATCTGGAGCGGCGCGCCTGCGCCGACGCCGCCCTCCGCTTCGCCGTCACCCGCGGCTGGCTGCGCCAGCACACCGCGCCGATCCGCGAGCCGCCGGTCTGGTGGACGCGCACGCCGGCCGGCGAGGCCGCCTTTCGGGACGCCGCTTCGCCGAAAGAGCCGTTGTGAATGCACCATGGACGCCTATACTGGCGCCCATACGTCTCACGGGACGTTTCCTCCCAAAAACTCGGAGCCCGGCGTTGCGCTGGGCTCTTTTTTCGCCGGCTACACCTTTTGCGACTGGCGCACCCGGAGGCATTCATTGTAAAAATTCGTCATTATCTCACAACGCACACCGAGGACCCCATGGACACGCTGAGCACGGCGGCGGCGGGCACGTACCGCACGGCCGCCACCGGCCGAGGCGCCACCGACACCACCGTGTCCGCGCAATGGGCGCGCCGCCCCGCCGACGAGCGCTTCCTCGACCTCGCCAGCCTGCGCGCGGCGGTCGCCACGCGCACCGCGCAGAGCACCGACCATACGGTGGAGCCCACCGCGCTCACCGTCGTGCCGACCGGCGGCGACCTGCTGTTCGCACCGCCGCGGGGCGAGCCCTGCACGGCCACGCACTGGAGCTTCGGCCAGCTGTGCGCGCTGGCCGACGGCACCTCGGCCGATCAGGTGCGCAAGACCGCCGGCTACGGGCCGGTGGGCCTCAAGATCGCCGCCGCCACCCTGCAGCTCGGCCTCAAGGCCCGCGAGGCCGGGCCGCTGGCCGCCTACGTGCGGGAGAACGGCACCACCACGCTGCGCGCCGTGACCAGCCGGAAGTACGCCCGCATCCACGATCTGGCCGTGGTCGACACGGTGATGGAGCTGGTCGATTCCGACCCGCGCTGGAAGGTGCCGGGCATGCTGGACTGGGCGTCGGGCTGCGGCGGCACCTACGCCCACAACCCCTGTGTGGACGTCACCCGGGACACCACCACGCTGTACGCCAGCGACCGCGACGTGTGGCTCTTCCTGTGCCAGGACGCCGATCCCTTGCGGATCGGCACCCTGCCGGACGGCAGCCCCGACCTCGTGTTCCGCGGCTTCATCGTCAGCAACTCCGAGGTCGGCGCGCAGAAATTCCACCTCAAGACCTTCCTGCTGCGCGGCGTGTGCTGCAACCGGATCATCTGGGGCCAGGAGCAGGTCAAGGCGATCGCGATCCGCCATGTCGGCGAGGCCGGCGAGACGTTCCGGACGCTGGCGGGCCCGGCGCTCAGGGCCTACGCCGACGCCGGCAGCGCCGCCTTCATCGGCCGCATCCACGCCGCCCAGGCGGCCAAGGTGGGCGGCAGCGAGGGCGAGGTGCTGGACTGGCTGATGGGCCGCCCGCTCGGCTTCTCGCGCACGCAGGCCCTCAAGGTGATGCGGCGCGTGCGCACCGAGGAGGGCCGTGACGCCCGCTCCGTGTGGGACGTGGTGCAGGGCATCACCGCCATCGCCCGCGACATCGGCCACCAGGACCGCCGGGTGCCGCTGGAGTCCCTGGCCGGCCGGCTCCTGGACACGATCGACGCCTGACACCGGGAGGACGGGGGGATGCCCGTTCCCCCGCCGCCCGCCGCCACGGGAGGACACCATGCCCACCCCCACCGCCCTTGCCGCCGACCCGGCCGCCGCCGAGCGCTGCGCCGCCTGCTGCCACTGGCTGCCCCTGCTGCCGGCGTGGGCGACCGGCCGCCCGACCGACCGCGGCTACTGCTTCCGCGGCAGCCGCCGCGGCCCGCGCCCCGCCGTGGAGCGCTGCGACGGTTTCGCTCCCGCCACCCCC
>DASWVP010000261.1:0-28554 GCA_036401175.1 Azospirillum sp.
CCTGCACCGCCAGCGCCACGTTGTCCAGCGCCGTGAAGCTGGGGAAGACCGAGGTGATCTGGAAGCTGCGCGCCAGCCCCAGGCGCGCGCGTCTGTGCACCGCCAGCCGCGTGACGTCGCGCCCCTGGAACAGGATGCGGCCCGAATCCGGCGCCAGTTCGCCCGTCAACTGGCCGATCAGCGTCGTCTTGCCGGCGCCGTTCGGGCCGATCAGCGCGTGCAGCGCCCCCTCGGCCACCTCCAGCGACAGATGGTCGGTGGCGGCGAGGCCGCCGAAGCGCTTGACCAGCCCCTCCACCTTCAGCATGGCCGTCATCGCCGGTTCCCCGTCAGCAAGCCCCACACGCCGCGCCGGGCGAACAGCACCAGCATCAGCAGGATCGGCCCCAGCACGATCTTCCAGTGCTCGCCCAGGCCCGGCCGCGCCAGCTCCATCACCTCCGGCACGAACTCCTCCAGCAGCAGCAGCGCGGCGGCGCCCAGCACCGGCCCGACCAGCGTGCCCATGCCGCCCAGCACGACCATGACGATCAGGTCGCCCGACCGGCTCCAGTGCAGGTACTGCGGCCCCACGAACAGCGTGGCGTTGGCAAGCAGCGCGCCCGCCAGCCCGGCGATGCCGCCCGCCAGCACGAAGGCCGCCAGCTTGTAGCGCGTCACCGGATAGCCCAGCGCGCGCATGCGCCACTCGTTGTCCTTGGTGCCGCGGATGACCCGCCCGAAGCGCGCGTTGACCAGCCGCCAGCCCAGAACCAGCACCACCAGCAGAATGCCCAGCGTCACATAATAGAAGGTGGTGTTGTCGGTGATGTTCGGCCCGCCCGGAAAGCTCGACCGGCTCCACAGCGCGATGCCGTCGTCGCCGCCGTAGGCCCGCAGGGACGTCATCAGGTAGAACAGCATCTGCGCGAAGGCCAGCGTGATCATGATGAACGGCACGCCGGTGGTGCGCAGCGAGATCGCGCCGATCGGCAGCGCCGCCAGCGCCGCCACCAGGAACGCCAGCGGCCAGACGACGAACCCGTTCAGCGTGCCGGGCAGCCCGAACAGCGTCGATCCGTCCGCCTGATGGGTGAACAGGATGCCGACGACGTACCCGCCGATACCGACGAACGCCGCGTGCCCGAAACTGACCATCCCCCCCACCCCGAGGATGAGGTCGAGGCTGACCGCGGCCAGCGCGAACACCAGGATGCGCGTCCCCAATCGCACATAGAACGGCTCCCCCGCCCACGCCGCCACCGGCGGCAACAGAACCGCCACGGCCAGCAGGACGAGAAGGGCGATATGGGTGCGGGTGAGTGAGGTCGGCATCGTCTCGGTCGGCTGGTTAAGCGTCGCCTTGGCAGGTGATTTTTGACACAGATGAACACAGATGGACACAGATGAAGAATATTAAGAAAATCATAGGGCTACGCGGCGGAACCCGACCTTCGGCGATCCGAAGTTCAAAAGCAGCCCCTTGTTCAGGCCTGCAGCGCGGAGGTAGTTCAGGACCTGCCCGGTGTGGGCGGGGATCAGGCTTTCCACGGCCTTGATTTCGACGACGATCACGTCGGCTACGATCAGATCGGCCACATAGCGGCCGACCGATGCGCCCTTGTAGTCGATCTTGAATTCCACCTCTTCCCGCGTCGGCAGTCCGCGCAGGCGCAATTCCTGAACCAGCGCCTTGCGGTACACCGCTTCGAGAAAGCCATGTCCCATGACATTGCCAACCTCGAAAGCGGCCCCAATGATTTCATGTGTCAGCGGATCCTTCTCATGATCCGATAAATCATCATTCATATTCATCTGTGTCCATCTGTGTTCATCTGTGTCAAAAAATACCAAGCCTCACTCCGCACTCATCTCATACAAATTCCACGCCGTCTTCTTTGCCACCCGGTCGTACAGCGTCCTGGCGCGGTAGTTGTCGTCGGCGGTGATCCAGCGGATGAAGGGCCAGCCGCGCTCGCGCGCGATCTCGCGCAGCCGCGCCAGCAGCGCTTCGCCCACCTTGGCGCCCCGCGCGTCGGGGTCGGTGAACAAATCGTCCAGGAAGCCCACGTCGGCGGCGCGGATCGGGCTGGGCATGCGGCGGAAGTGCGCCAGCCCCACAACGCGGCCGTCCCTCAGCGCCACCAGCCCCTCCATCTCGTGCGCCGGGTCGTGCAGCCAGCCCCATAGGCGGTCGAGCACGCCCTCGTCCTCCGGGCGCTTGTAGAAGGCCATGTAGCCACGGTACAGGCGGCGCCACTCGGCTTCGTGTCCGGGCGCCACCGCGACGATCTCAAGGTTCATGCATCACCCCGCCGGAAACAGGCCGCGCGGGCGGATCGCCAGCACGAGCGCCATGAGAACGTAGATCAGCATCGACGACAGCGCCGCGCCCACGCCGTTGGCGCTGGCCGGGTCGAGGACCAGGCGGAACAGCCCCGGCAGCATGGCGCGGCCCAGCGTGTCCACCACCCCCACCAGCAGCGCCCCCGCCAGCGCGCCGCGGACCGATCCGATGCCGCCGATGACGATGACGACGAAGGTCAGGATCAGGATCTGCTCCCCCATGCCGACCTGCACGGCCAGCACCGGCCCCGCCATCGCGCCCGCCAGCGCCGCCAGCCCGCAGCCCAGCGCGAAGACGAGGCTGAACAGCCGCCGCACGTCCACGCCCAGCGCCGTCACCATCTCGCGGTTGGTGGCGCCGGCGCGGATCAGCATGCCCACCCGCGTGCGGGCGATCAGCACCCACAGGAACGCCGCCACCGCCACGCCCACGCCGATGATCGCCAGCCGGAACGCCGGGTATTTCAGCCCGAACAGGTCCACCGTGCCGGCCAGCGCGGCGGGCGGGTTCAGGAAGATCGGCACCGGCCCGAACAGGATGCGGATCAGCTCGTTGAAGAACAGGATCAGCCCGAAGGTCGCCAGCACCTGGTCCAGATGGTCGCGGCGATAGAGGGTGCGCAGCGTCGTCACCTCCACCACCAGCCCCAGCGCGGCGGTGGCCAGCACGGCGGCCGGCAGGGCGAGCGCGAAGCTGTCGAAGGTGCGGGCGAACAGCGCCGTCAGGTACGCGCCGACCATGTAGAAGGACCCGTGCGCCAGATTGATCAGGTCCATGATCCCGAAGACCAGCGTCAGCCCGGCCGCCATCAAGAACAGCATGACGCCGAGCTGGACGCCGTTCAGCCCCTGTTCGGCGACGAGCATCCAGTCCATCGCCGCCTCACTTCATCGCGCAGGCTTGCGCGTGCAGGTCGGCCACGTCGGTGGCGACGGTGCCGAGGATGCGGTTGGTCAGCGCGCCGTCCGCCCCCTTCACCACCTCGCGCAGGTAATAGGTCTGGATCGGGTAATGGTTGGTGTTGAAGCGGAAGGCGCCGCGCGTGGATTCGAACGGCGCCGCCTCCAGTGCCGCGCGCAGCTTGTCCTTGTCGCTCAGGTCGCCGCCCACGGCCTTCACCGCCCCGTCGATCAGCCGCGCCGCGTCGTACGCCTGCGCCGCGTAGTATGAGGGCAGGCGGCCGTACTTCGCCGTGAACGCCGCCATGAACGCGCGGTTGGCCGGCACGTCCAGGTCCTGGCTCCATTGCAGGGTGTTCTTCACGCCCAGCACGGTGTCGCCGACCGCGCCGAAGGTGTCCTGGTCGAAGGAGAAGCCGGGGCCGATCAGCGGGATCTCGCCCACCAGCCCGGCCTGCTGGTACTGCTTGAGGAAGTTGATGCCCATGCCGCCGGGCAGGAAGATGAACACGGCGTCGGGCTGCGCGGCCTTCAGCGTCGCGATCTCGGCCGCGTAGTCCAACTGGCCCAGCTGCGTGAACACCTCCCCCGCCACCTCGCCCTTGTAGGAGCGGCGGAAGCCGGCGACCACGTCCTTCCCCGACGGGTAGTTCGGCGCCATGACGTAGGCGCGCTTGACGCCCTGCTGCATGGCAGCCAGCCCGGCCATCTCCCCCACCACGTCCACCGTCCAGGAGACGTTGAAGAAGAACGGCGAGCATTGCGCGCCCGCCAGTTGAGACGTGCCGGCGTTCGGGCTGATGAAGAAGACCCGCGCGTTCGCCAGCGTCGGCATCATGGCGAGCGCCAGATTGGACCAGATGGTGCCGGTCAGGAACTGCACGCGGTCGCGTTCGACCATGCGGTTCGTCAGGCCGACGGCGACGTCCGGCTTCTGCTGGTCGTCGGCCTCGAACACCTGCGTGTCGAGGCCGCCCAGCTTGCCGCCCGCCTCTTCCAGGGCGAGGTGGAAGCCGTCGCGGATGTCGGCGCCGATCACGGCGCCCGGCCCGGACAGGGTGGTGAGCAGGCCGATCCGCAGGGGTTCGGCGGCGGAGGCGGCGGTGCCGGCGAGAAGCGCGAGCGCCGCCATGAAGGCGGGGAGGGTGCGGAGCATGGCGGTTCCCAAAGGTTGTCGCGCCGGGCCCCCCTCCCAGCCTCCCCCCACTGCGCGGGGGGAGGAGAAAAAGCCCTCCCCCGCGAAGGGGGGGAGGGTTGGGTGGGGGCCCAACGCGGAGACGTCAAAGAGGGGCTGTCGCCACTCTCACTTCATCCCACAGTCCTTCGCGTACGCGTCGGCGTGGTCCTTGAACACCGTGCCGGCCAGCTTGTTGGTCACCACGCCGTCCGCCCCCTTCACCACCTCGCGCAGGTAGACGTTCTGCACCGGGAAGTGGTTGTTGTTGAAGGTGAACGACCCGCGCACCGACGCGATCTTCGCGGCCTTGAAGGCGGCGCGCAGCTTGTCCTTGTCGCCCAGGTTCCCGCCCACCGCCTTGACCGCCGCGTCGATGACCAGCGCGGCGTCATAGCCCTGGCTGGCGTACATGGACGGCAGGCGGTTGTGCTTGGCCTTGAATCCGGCGACGAACTTCGCGTTGACCGGATTGTCCATGTCCGGGCTCCACTGGGCCGAGTTCTTGACGCCCAGCGCCGCGTCGCCGACCGCGCCCAGGATGTCCTGGTCGAAGGAGAAGCCGGGGCCGAACAGCGGCACCTGCCCCTTCAGGCCGGCCTGATCGTACTGCTTGATGAAGTTGATGCCCATGCCGCCGGGATAGAAGACGTACACGGCGTCCGGCGCCGCCGCCTTCAACTGCGCCAGTTCGGCGGCGTAGTCGAGCTGGCCCACCTGCGTGTAGACCTCGCCGGCCGCCGCGCCCTTGTAATAGCGCTTGAAGCCCGCCAGCGCGTCCTTGCCGGCCGGGTAGTTCGGCGCCATCAGATAGACCTTCTTGAACCCCTGCTCCTGAACGTGCTGGCCGACCGCCTCGTGGATGGTGTCGTTCTGCCACGCCACGTTGAAGAAGTACGGGTTGCACTGCGCCCCGGCGAGCTGCGACGGGCCGGCGTTCGGGCTGATGAAGAAGGTCTGCCCGTTGGCCAGCGTCGGCATCATCGCCAGCGCCAGATTGGACCACACCACGCCGGTGACGAGGTGCACGCGGTCGCGCTCGACCATGCGGTTGGTCAGGCCGACGGCGACGTCCGGCTTCTGCTGGTCGTCCGCCTCGATCACCTGCGTGTCCAGGCCGCCCAGCTTGCCGCCCAGATGCTCCAGCGCCAGCGCGAAGCCGTCGCGGATGTCGATGCCCAGGCCGGCGCCGGGCCCGGACAGCGTGGTGATCATGCCGATCTTCAACGGCTCGGCGGCGGTCGCGGGCCCGGCGAGCAGGGCAAGCGCGCCGGCAGCCGCCAGCAGGGAACGGGTCGTCATGCGTCAACCTCCTCTGTTCAACCGGTTTCTTCTGTTCGTTCGTCTTGTTCAGGCGACGCTCTGAAGGCGCCGTTGGTCCGCCCAGGCGCGGGCTGTGGTCGGCCGTCCATCGTCGTCGATAAGGTCCCGCTCGCGCAACTCGGCGACATGGCCGAGGAACCAGTCGGCGGTGGTCTGGCGCTCCCACGCCTCCATCCAGTTCTGTTCCAGGAAGGCGAGGATGGCCGGCTGGCCCAGTTCCGCCTCCCACAGGATGCCCAGGAGCGACGTCTGCGCCTCCTCGTGCATGCACTGCTGGAAGGTCAGCCGCTTGTCGGCCTTGGCCTCGGCCAGCTTCGTCGTCTCCGGCCCCGGCCCCAGGCCGAAATCCAGAAGCGGCCGGCGCTCCGGCGCCGCGACCAGCCAGTGCGCCACCTCGTGCACGATGACGGTGGCCTCGACGTCGGTGCGGATGACGCGGCCGTCCCACATGAACGACGCGCTCGGCCGTTCGTCCAGCGTGTCGATGCCGTGCGCGTGCGCCAGCGCCACGCCCTGCGCGCGCTGCTCCGGCGTGTCGACGCCGCCGGTCACCGGCCACGTGTCGGCGATGCGGCGGAACGCCGCCGCCGCCAGCGGCTGGCCGTCGAGATGCCGCGCGAAGGTGGCGATCGCCTCGGGCATGACGTCGGCGGGAATGGGGGTGAGGATCATGATGCTCTGCGGGGCTGTGGCGGCCGGTCCGGAAACCGTATTTGCCCAAGCCGCGCCCCGCACCGCAAGCCCGCTCCTTCACCGCGCGCGGATTTTCACCGGAAGCGCCGTTCCCGCGTCATCCCGCCCGACGGCGCGCCCTCCCGTCCGGGCCGGCGCGGGGAGGGAAGGGGCGGCCGTGGGGCGGGATGTCCGGGCGGTCAGAAGAATTCGACGGCGCCGGAGAGGTTCAGTTCGCTGAACCTGATCTCGAAGAGGATGCCGTTGCCGTCGCCCAGGTCGATGTAGGTGGCGGGGAATTCCACGACACCGAAGGGGGCGTTGATTTTGAAGGTGGAGGCGCTGGCGTGCGCCAGCAGTTCCTCCAAAGTGTCGATGTCGGTGCCGTTGATGTTACGCTCGATGCGCAGGACGTCGCCGCCACGCTCCGCGTCGCGGGACCCCGGCGAGAACTCCAGGGTGTCCACCCCGCTGCCCGAGCGGAAGATGAAGACGTCGGCCTCTTGGTAGCCATACATGGTGTCATTGCCGGCACCGCCTTCCAGGGTGTCCGATCCGCCCCCGCCAAAGACAGAATCATCTCCGTCGCCGCCGAATATAAAATCGGACCCGCCCTGTCCGTCGACAATATCATTGCCTAGATTGCCGTAGACAAGATCTCCTCCCCCTCCTCCGTTGACATTGTCCTCGCCTTGGCCGCCAAACAGAGTTTCATTATCTTCGCCACCACTCAGCGTATCATTTCCCATGTTGCCGTACAGCACGGCAGGACCGTCCATAACGGTGACGTAATCGTTCCCCTGACCGCCGAATAGCGTGTCGATACCCCTGCCGCCATCGACGTAATCGTCGCCCTGGTTGCCGTAGAGAACGTCTTTGCCTTCGTGGCCCTTGATGTTGTCGTTGCCCAGGCCACCGTAGAGCAGGTCGTTGTCGGTGTTGCCCTCGATGGTGTCGTTGCCGCCACCGCCCTCGATGGTGTCGTCACCGCCGGTGCCCACCAGGAACTCGCGCTCGTCCGAGCCGACGAAGCGGTTGGCGACGTCGGCCCCCCACACCACGCCGACGCCGTCGTCGCGGTAGAAGTTCATCGGATTGCCACCGGTTGTCATCAGCGCGCCGGTGACCTGCACCTTGGTCAGAGTGGAGGCGGCTGAGGCGTTGGCCGCCGCCGAGGACGGATGCGCGAAGAACTTGGACGCGAAAGCGGTCATGGCGGGTCTCTTCGGCGGTGGCTGCGCCAATGGGTTGTTCCGACCTCCATTATGCGGTTGTGTAAATCAATGTCAACAATCGTCGGCGGCTTTGCTGCCGATATGCTGCGCGTCATTTTGCGCGTGCATATCATCATATACCGTCTGCTTGCGATCCAGCGGATATCGGTGGGGTTGTTGTGAATGATCACTAAATTTTATGTTTTTGTTCTGGCCCCACCGCGCCCCGGAATAATCCGCCTCCCGCGTGCGTTCATCCCTGTCGGCACACCCCGTACCGCACCGGAACGTCCGTCGGGGTGTGGTGGCGTTGACAATATTCCTATCGTCCGGCACAATGCCCGCGCCTCCCGCCATTAGCGAAAAACGGCGGGGGTGGGCGGATGTGACGGGCATGCGAAAGGCGTATCACGGTGTTTCATCCGGTAACATCCGCCCCCCGGTCCTGGTCCCGGAATGACCACACCGCCCACGGGAGAGGCATTTTGCCCTCCGGATGCGATCATGCTATACGCTCGGCGGCCTTCGGATCGCGGGGGCCCGGCGATGCCTGATGTGACCTTGCGACCGAACATGCCCCTTTCCGACGCGCCCTCTTCCGCCCTGCGGGCCGCCCCTTCGGCGCGGCCGCGGCTGTCCGTCGTCGTGCCCTTCTACAACGAGGGCCCCAACGTCGAGGCGCTGTTCGCCCGGCTGGTGCCGGTGCTGGAAACGCTGGGCCTGACGTGGGAGATCGTCTGCGTCAACGACGGCAGCCGCGACGACACCGTCGAACGCCTCGTCGCCGCGCACGGGCGCGAGCCGCGCATCAAGGTGGTCGACCTGTCGCGCAACTTCGGCAAGGAACTGGCGCTGACCGCCGGGCTGGCGCACGCGCGCGGCGACGCCGTGGTGCCGATGGACGCCGACCTCCAGCACCCGCCGGAAATGCTGGCCCAGTTCATCGCCAAGTGGCGCGAGGGGTTCGACGTGGTGGTCGCCGTGCGCAAGGCGCGCGTCGGCCAGAACTTCAAGCAGCGCGCCTTCGCCAAGATGTTCTACTGGGTCTTCGACCATCTGTCGGAGGTCAAGCTGCCGCGCGAGGTGGGCGACTTCCGCCTGATGGACCGCAAGGTCGTCGACGTGATCAACCGCATGCCCGAGCGCACGCGCTTCATGAAGGGCATCTTCGCCTGGGTCGGCTTCAAGACGGCATCCATCCCCTATGAACAGGGCGAGCGCGCGGCCGGCGACACCAAGTGGGGCTTCGTCAAGCTGCTGCGCTTCGCCATCGACGGGCTGACCGCCTTCTCCACCTTCCCGCTGCGGGTGTGGAGTCTGGTGGGCATGGCGGTGTCCGGCTTCGCCTTCGTCTACATCGTGCTGCGCCTGCTGCGCACGCTGATCTTCGGCGTCGACGTGCCGGGCTATGAATCGCTGATCGTCTCGGTGCTGTTCATGGGCGGCTTGCAGCTCATCACGCTGGGCATCATCGGCGACTACCTCGGCCGCGTCTTCGCCGAGGTGAAGGGCCGCCCGCTGTTCATCGTGCGCGAGACGCACGGCTTCGAGCCACCGCCCAACCCGGCCGCCATCACCGCCATCACCGCCACCACCGTGACCTTGGGCGAAACCGTCTAGCCCCCTCCGCGCCGTCCGGCGCTTCCGCCTGATCGCCGCCCGCGTCCGTCCCGGCGGGCGCGGGCGCTCCCCATTCCTTCCCTGTGGTTCCAGGAAGGGATGGGGCGATGCGCGTGCGGACGCTCGGGATGGGGCTGGCGCTGGCCGTTTCGGTGGGGCTCGCCGCGCCCGCGGCGGCGGTCCGCCCCGACGGGCTGCGGGACGCGGTGGCGGCGGTGGCCGAAGCCCGGCTGGCCGAGGCCGGGCACGGGGGCCTCGTCGTCGGCGTCCTGCACCAGGGCCGCACGCTGGTCCTGGGCTTCGGCGACAGCGGCCAGTCCCAGGGTGGTGGACGGCCCAACGGCCGCACGGTCTTCCAGATCGCCTCGCTGACCAAGCCCTTCACCGGCACCATCCTGGCCGAGCTGATCCGCGCCGGCGCGGTGCGCGCCAGCGACCCGCTGCGCCACCACCTGAACGCCGCCCCCCGCGTGCCCGACCCGGACGGCCGGCCGATCCGCCTGATCGACCTCGCCACCCACACCGCCGGCCTGCCCAACGTGCCGGAGACGCCCAACTTCTCCTGGTCGCGCCTGGAGGACCCGCGCAACCCCTACAAGCCGCTGACCCGCGCCGAGGTGGACGCCTGGCTGTCCGGGTACGAGCCGCTGGTGCCGCCGGGCACGCGCTTCCGCTATTCCAACGTCGGCATGGCGGTGCTGGGTGAGGCGCTGGAGGCGGCGGCCGGCGCCAGCTACCCCGACCTGCTCCGCCGCGTCGTCACCGCCCGCTTCGGCCTGAAGGACACGACGCTCAGCCTGACGCCGGGGCAGCGCGCCCGCAAGGCGGTCGGCCACGCCCGCGGCCGGCCGGTGCCCGACTGGGAGGCGCCGGCCATGCAGCCTTCCTTCGGCCTCTACTCCACCGCCGACGATCTGCTGACGTGGCTGCGCGTCAACCTGGGCGACTGCCCCGGCGGCTGCGGCGACGACGCGGTCGGCACCCTGGCGCTGGCCCAGACGGTGCAGGTGGAGGGCCGCGCCCTGGCCGATCCCGGCACGCTGGGGCAGGGCGCCATGGCGCTGGGCTGGTTCGTCGCGGCGGCGGCGGACGGCACGCCGATCTACTGGCACAGCGGCTCGACCGGCGGCTTCAACGCCTACATGGCCTTCTCCCGCGCCCACCGATGGGCCGTCGTGACCCTGAACAACAGCGACCCCGAGCGCGTGGTGGCGGACCGTGTCGCCGTCGACCTCGTCCGCCTGTTCGAGGAGCGTTGAGCGGCGCACGGGACGCGCGTAGGATCCGGCGCTCCTTCGATCATGCGCCGGTGGAACGTGGCGGAACCCTACGCTCAGCTCCTCGACTTCGGGACCCTCCACCGGCTCGGCATCGAGCGCTACCAGCAGGGCGACGTGGCGGGCGCCGTCGACCTGATCGCGCGCTCCATTGCCCAGTACCCGCAGCCCGGTGCGTTCTGCGACCTCGGCGTCATGCTGCACACCCAGGGCCGTCTGGCCGAGGCGGAGGATGCCTACCGCACCGCGCTGCGCCTGCGGCCCGGGTATCCGGAGGCGCACAACAACCTGGGCATCACGCTGCACACGCTGGGCCGTCTGGATGAAGCGGAGGACGCCTACCGCGCCGCGCTCGGCCTGCGCCCGGACTACGCCGAGGCGCTGAACAACCTCGCCATCACGCTCACCGACCTGATGCGGACGGAGGAGGCGCTGACCGCCTGCCGCGTGGCGCTCAGCCTGTTGCCAAACTACCCGCAGGCGCACCTGACCCGCGCCAACGCGCTGCTGGCGGTGGGCCGGACGGAGGCGGCGCTGGCCGCCTGCGAAACCGCCCTCACCCTGAACCCGCACAGCCTGGAGGGCCTCGTCAATCACGGCAACGCCCTGCGGCGGATCGGCCGCCTGGACGAGGCGCTGGCGCGGTACGATCAGGCGTTGGCGTTGCACCCCGGCTATGTGGAGGCGCGCGTCAACCGCTCGCTCCTGCTGCTCGGCCGCGGCGACATGGAACGCGGCTGGGCGGAGTACGAGTGGCGCTTCCGCACCCCCCGCCTCGCCGCCCACCGCCTTGAACAGCCGCAATGGATGGGGGAACCGCTGGCGGGCCGCACCATCCTCCTGCACGCCGAGCAGGGGTTCGGCGACACGCTCCAGTTCGTGCGCTACGCCCCTCTGGTGGCGCAACGCGGCGGCCGCGTGCTGCTGGGGGCGCCCGCGCCGCTGCACCGCCTGCTGCGCACCCTGCCGGGTGTCGAGCGCGTGCTCGAAGCGGACAAACCACCACCGCCGTTCGACCTGCACTGCCCGCTGATGAGCCTGCCGCTCGCCTTCGGCACACGGCTTGACACGGTCCCGGCGGAGGTGCCCTACCTCGCGCCGGATCCGGCGGACGTTGCGGCGTGGCGCGATCGCCTGCCGGACGATGGCGTGCTGAGGGTCGGTCTCGTCTGGGCGGGCAACCCGCGTCCGGACATGCCGCACGCCAACCTGGTCGACCGCCGCCGCTCCCTGCGGCTGGAGCAGCTCGCCCCGCTGGCCGGCGTGCCGGGCGTGCGCTTCTACAGCCTGCAAAAGGACGGCGACGCCGCGCTTCAGGCCAAGGACCCGCCGTCTGGCATGGATCTGGTCGACCTGATGGAGGGCGTGGGAGACTTCGCCGACACGGCGGCGCTGATCGCCAACCTCGACCTCGTCATCGGCGTCGACACCTCGGTCATCCACGTGGCGGGCGCATTGGGCAAGCCGGTGTGGGTGCTCTCCCGCTTCGACGGCTGCTGGCGCTGGCTGACCGAGCGGGACGACAGCCCCTGGTACCCCTCCATGCGCCTGTTCCGCCAGGAGACGCCGGGTGAGTGGGCACCTGTGATCGAACAGGTAATGGAGGCGCTGCGCGACCGCGCCGCCTGATCCCGGCTCAGTGCAGCAAGCGCGGCGGCGTTTCGGCCTTCGGCTCGGGGCGGCGCTGGGCGGCGGGAGCGAGCGGCCCGGCCTGATGGTGCGCCAGACGCCACGCCCCGTCCTCGCGTACGAACAGGTTGGAGGCCGCCAGCAGGCCGCCGCCGATCATCTCCTCGCACAGCACCAGCGCGGTGTCGCCATAGAGCTGCACCACCTCGTTGCGGACCTGCACGGGGGTGATCTCCGGCTGGGCCATCAGCTCGTTCCAGCTGCGCAGCACGGCCTCGCGGCCGGCCAGCAGCGGCCAGCCCGGATGCAGGCAGGCGACCGGCAGCCGGCGCGCCCACAGCGATTCCATGGCCGGATAGTTGTGCGTGGCGAAGGCACGGTAGAAGGCCTGGTTGAGGGCCAGCACGGCATCCTGGTCGGTCAAGGCGGCGCTCCGTGTCGAGAGAGGCCGAATGTGTAGGCAGACCCGCCGGGCTTGTCCAGTTCGCTCGGCCTGCCGTCACTCCGCCGCGTGCCGTCCCTGGCTGTCGCCGTCGTCGATGGCGGCGAGCGGCGCGCTGGCCGGGCCGTTCAGCACCGTGCCGTCCACCGCGAAGCGCGACCCGTGGCAGGGGCAGTCCCAGGTCTTTTCGCCGGGGTTCCAGCGCACCACGCACTTGAGGTGCGTGCACACGGCCGAGCGGCGGTGCAGCCGGCCCTGTTCGTCGCGGTACACGGCGATCTGCTGGCCCTTGCGCCGCATCACCGCGCCCTCGCCGGGGGCGATGGCGCTCTCGTCCTTCACGTCGGCCGGCGTGACGTGGTCCAGGTACTGGCGCGCCACGTCCAGGTTCTCGCGCAGGTATTCGCCCAGCGAGCCGGTCATCTGGCGCGTCGGGTCGTACAGCATCGCCCACGGGTTCTCGCGCCCCTGGACGAGGTCGGAGATCAGCAGCCCGGCGATGGTGCCGTGCGTCATGCCCATGCCGCTGTCGCCGGTGGCGATGAACACGCGCTCGCCCCGGCCGGCGTCGCGGCCGATGAAGGCCAGCCCGTCGAACGGCTCCAGCACCTGACCCGACCAGCGGTGCTCCACCGCGCCGGCCATGGGGATATGGACGCGCGTCCATTCCTCCAGGCGCGCCCAGCGCTCGTCCATGTCGCGCGCCTCGCCGGTCTTGTGGTCCTCGCCGCCGACGATCAGCAGGTCGTTGTCGCCCCTCGGCTGCAGCCGCACATAGTGGTAGGGGTCGAGCGTGTCCCAGTACAGCGCGTTGGGGATGGCGCCCTTGTCCAGCCGCGCCGTGATGGCGTAGGTGCGGTAGGGGGCCTGCTTGGTGTGGATGGCGAACAGGTCGCTGATGGGGGAGTTGGTCGCCACCACCACGGCCCCGGCCTCCACCGTCTCGGCGCCGATCCTCACCCACGCCTTCTCCTTGTCCTGCTCGACGCCGGTGACGTGCACGCCGGTGGCGAGGTCGCCGCCGCGCGCCTGGAACGCGCGCAGCAGCCCGGCCAGGTACTTCAGCGGGTGGAAGGTGGCCTGTCCGGGGAAGCGCAGACAGGGGCCGGGGTGCGCGAGCGGTGCGGGCGGGTGGTCGAACTTGTCGACGCCGACGTGGCCGGCGCGGAAGGCCGCCTCGCGCTCGCGGTCCAGCTCTTCGGGGTCCTGCCCCGGCGCCAGCATCAGCCAGCCGTCGATGCGCACGAAGTCGCAGTCGATGTTCTCTTCGCGCACCAGCCGCTCGATCGTGTCGATGGCGGCGCCGTGGCTCTCGAAGGCGAGTCGGGCGCCGCCCTCGCTGTGGATGCGCTCGATCTCGGTGAAACGGTCGTCGAGGACGTTGGAGAGGTGCGCGGTGGTGCGCCCGGTCTCGCCGTCGCCGGGTGCCCCGTCGTCCAGCAGCAGCACCTTGCGCCCGTCGCGCTGGAGCAGGTAGGCGGTGGTGACGCCAGCGATGCCGGCCCCCACCACGATGACGTCGGGCCGCGCCGTGCGCGCGTTGGCGTTCGCCTGCGGGATGGCCGCCGTGTCCATCCATGGCGATTTCGTGGAGCCGGAACCCTGCATCGCCTGTTTCTCCCCTGCATGAGCGTCGCTGTTGGGAAACAGGGAGCGCGGCGGCCGGGTTCCGGTGCGCGCTGCTACGGCTTTCACCGCCGCGCCCGCGCTGCTAGGCTGCGATGTGACCCACGGGGCAACTGCAAGTGCTCGCCATGACCGACCGCCTTTCCATCGCGCTGGCCCAGACGAACCCGACCGTCGGCAACGTGACCGCCAACATCGACCGCATCCGCGAGGCCCGCGCGGAGGCCGCCGCGCGCGGCGCCGACCTCGTCGCCTGTTCGGAGCTGGTGGTCTGCGGCTATCCGCCGGAGGACCTGGTGCTGAAGCCGTTCTTCCTCGACCTCGTCGAGCGCGCCGTGAACGACTTCGCGGCGGAAACCGCCGACGGCGGCCCGGCCGTGCTGGTCGGCGCCCCCTGGCGGCAGGACGGCCGTACCTACAACGCCGCGCTGCTGCTCGACGGCGGCAAGGTGGCGGCGGTGCGCTTCAAGCACGACCTGCCCAACTACGGCGTCTTCGATGAAAAGCGCGTCTTCGCCCCCGGCCCGCTGCCGGGGCCGATCAACTTCCGTGGCGTGCGCCTGGGCGTGCTGGTGTGCGAGGACATGTGGACCCCCGACGCCGCCGAAACGCTGGCCGAGACGGGGGCGGAGATCCTCATCGTCCCCAACGGCAGCCCCTTCGAGTCCGACAAGCACGACCGCCGCATGCAGCTCGCCGTCGCGCGGGTGACCGAGACCGGGCTGCCGCTGATCTACGTCAACCAGGTCGGCGGCCAGGACGAGCTGGTGTTCGACGGCGCTTCTTTCGCGCTGGGCGCCGACCGCGCGCTGATGGCGCAGGCCCCGGGTTTCCGCGAGCACCTGCTGATGACCCGCTGGGAGCGCGGCGGCGACGAGGTCTGGCACTGCCGCGAGGGCGAGGTGACGCCGCCCGCGCAGGACCTTGACGGCGTCTATCAGGCGCTGGTGCTCGGGCTGCGGGACTATGTGAACAAGAACCGCTTTCCCGGCGTCATCCTGGGCATGTCCGGCGGCATCGATTCGGCGCTGTCGGCGGCCATCGCCGTGGACGCGCTGGGGCCGGACCGCGTGCACTGCGTGATGATGCCCTCGCCCTACACCTCGCGGGAGAGCCTGGACGACGCCGACGAGGCGGCGGAGCTGCTGGGCTGCAAGATCGACACGATCCCCATCATCCCGGCCATGGAGGCGTTCGACCGCATGCTGGCCCCCGCCTTCGCCGGCCGCGACCCGGACATCACCGAGGAGAACCTGCAGGCGCGTTCGCGCGGGATGACGCTGATGGCACTGTCCAACAAGTTCGGCGGCATGGTGCTGTCCACCGGCAACAAATCGGAGATGTCGGTGGGCTACGCCACGCTGTACGGCGACATGTGCGGCGGCTATGCGGTGCTGAAGGACGTCTACAAGACCACCGTGTACGGCCTGTGCCGCTGGCGCAACGCCAACCTGCCGCCCGACGCGCGCGGCCCGGCCGGCCGCGTGGTGCCCGAGCGCATCATCACCAAGGCGCCGACCGCCGAGCTGAAGCCCGACCAGAAGGACCAGGACACCCTGCCGCCCTACGACGAGCTGGACGACATCCTGGAGTGTCTGGTGGAGCGCGACCTGGGCATCCCCGACATCGTCGGCCGCGGCCACGCGCCGGAGACGGTGAACCGCGTCTGGCGCATGCTGCATCTGGCCGAATACAAGCGCCGTCAGGCGCCGCCGGGCGTGAAGATCACCCGCCGCATCTTCAATCGCGACCGCCGGTACCCGATCACCAACGGGTTCACCAGCATCGTGTGAGGGCGGCGCAGGCCTTGTCCCGAATTGGGGCAGGCAGGCCGGCGGGATGGGCGGCCAACGCCACGTTCGCGCCGACCGTCCGGGCGTCCGGCGGCGCTATCATGCGGCGTTCGGACCGTGGAGGCTGCCATGGGTGGGTTTGCGTTCGAGACGCTGAGACGAGCGCTGGAGACAAGCGACGCCGATGTGCTGGCCGGCTTCTACGCCGACGACGCCGAGATGACGATCGTCGACCGCGACCGGCCGCCCAGCGCACCGATGACGCTGGCCGGCAAGCCGGCCATCGAGGCGTTCTGGCGGGACGTCTGCGCGCGTGACATGACGCACCGCGTCGGCCGCGAGGTGATCGGCGCCGACCGCGTGGCCTTCGTCGAGGAGTGCGCCTATCCCGATGGCTGCCACGTCCTGTCGTCGATGACGCTGGACCTGCGCGACGGGCGGATCGCCCGTCACCTGACCGTGCAGGCCTGGGACGAGGTGAGCTGCGCCACCAGTTGACGAGGAGATGAAAGGGGGCGAAGCCCCCTTTCCCCGTCAGTGCGCCAACTGGATCAGCGCCTTCACCGTGTTCTCCGCCCCCGTCGCGATCTGGCTCACCGTGGCGTCCAGCATGTAGCAGGGCGAGGTCACGACCTTGTGGTCGCGGTCCACGACGATCTCGCAGTGGGTGGTGGTGCGGTGCTTGGCCCCCAGGCTTTCCAGCGCCTGCGCCGTGCCGGCGTCGGAGCCGATGGTCAGCTCCACCCCCTCGCCGCCCAGCAGCTTGGCGAGGATGGCGGGGGCGATGCACAGCGCGCCGATCGGTTTGCCGGCGGCCTTCACGGCCCGCACGGCCCTTTCCACGTCCGGGTTCACGGTGCAGTCCGGGCCCTGGAAGGCGAAGGTGGAGAGGTTCTTGGCCGCGCCGAACCCGCCGGGGAAGATCAGCACGTCCACATCGTCGGCCGTGAAGGTGGCGAGGTCGTGGATCCTGCCGCGCGCGATGCGGGCGGATTCCACCAGCACGTTGCGCGTCTGCGCCATCTCCTGGCCGGTCAGGTGATCGACGACGTGCGCCTGATCGACGTTGGGGGCGTAGCAGATCGCCTCCGCCCCCGCGCGGTCGATGGCGAGCAGGGTGCACACCGCCTCGTGGATCTCGGCGCCGTCGTAGACGCCGCAGCCGGACAGCACGACGCCGAACCGGAGTGTCTTGTCCGCCATGGTGTTCTCCTCCCGTTTCCTGCGATGGGGATAGGTTATCACTCCTTGGGTTTGGCGTGCAGGCGCTTCTGCCCGGCGACGAAGCGGGCCAGCGTGTCGGACAGCACCCCGCGCGGGATCATCGCCTCGATGAGCTGGAAGCGGCCGCGCGTCGCCCACGCCTTCTCCAGGGCCGCCGCCAGTTCGCCACGGGTCGAGACGCGCACGCCGTCGCCGCCCAGCCCGGCGGCCATGTCGGCGAAGCGCCAGTCGTCCAGGTCGTTGAAGGCGGATTCCGGCTGGAAGGTGCGCAGCATCTCCCAGCTCGTGTTGTTGAACAGCACCACGATGGGGTCGATGCCGTAGCGCCGGCAGTTGCCCAGCTCCCACCCCGTCATCTGGAAGGCGCCGTCGCCGACGAGGCAGAGCAGGCGCCGGCCGCTGACCGCCTGGGCGCCCATGGCGGCCGGCACGCCGAACCCCATGCCGGCGTAATAGCCCGGCGCCATCAGCCCGGCGTCGCACAGGTCCATGGCGGTGAACAGGCAGTCGCCGATGTCCGAGGCGATCAGCGGCGGCCCGTGCCGGCGGGCCATGTCGTTGATGCCGCGGGCGATGTCCATCGGGCCGATGGGCTGGTCGTCGGCGGCGAGGCCGAAGGGCAGGTCGCGGCGCCGCGCATCTTCCGCCGTGCGGGTGGAGGCGGGCAGGCGCTCCAGCAGCGCATCGACCAGCCTGTCCAGCGGGATGTCGCGGTAGGTGTGATAGCCCAGCGTCACCTCGCGGTCGAAGGCGTGGATGGTCCGGCGCAGGTCGATCTTGGTCTCCGACACCGCGAAGTTGGTGTCGGACAGCAGCGTGCCCAGCAGGAACAGCCCGTCCGATTCCTCGACCAGCCGGGTGATCGCCGGCTCCCCCGCCACGCCCAGGTAGGTGCCGAGCGGCGGCCAGGGCGCCCCCGACAGCAGCCCGCGCCCCATGAAAGAGGTGACCACCGGCACGCCCAGCCGTCGCGCCAGCTCCGCCGCCTTGTCCTCCAGCCCATAGCGGCGCACCTCGACGCACACCATCAGCACCGGGCTGCGGGCGGCGCGCAGGCGGACCAGCACCTCCTCGGCGCAGGCGGCGACGGCGTCGTCATCCACGGGCAGGGCGGGGTCGGGGCCGACCGGCCCGACGTCGCGGTTCACCATGTCGCGCGGCAGTTCCAGGTAGACGGGGCGCGAGTAGGCCAGCGCGGCGCCCAGCACGCGGGCGATCTCGGCCGGCGCCGTGGCCGGGTCGTCCAGGCGCGCCTGCGCCACGGTGATCTCCTGATAGACGCGGTACTGGGTGTCCAGCGTCTTGCCCTGGTGGTGCAGCAGCAGCCCGCCGCCCTCGCCGGCCCCCGGCGCGCCGGAGATGACGACGACCGGCGACTTCTCCGCATAGGCCCCGGCCACCGCGTTGACGACGTTGAGGGCACCGGCGCCGTAGGTGACGGCGGCCACGCCCAGCGTGGAGCCGACGCGCGCCGCCGCGTCCGCCGCGAAGCCGACCGCCGGCTCGTGGCTCAGCGTGACCAGCGGCAGGATCCTGGATTCCTCGACGACCTTGAAGAAAGGCAACGCGAAGTCGCCGGGAATGCCGAACACCGTGTGCGCGCCCCGGTCCTTCAGCGCGTGCAGCAAAGCCTCCGCGAGCTTCATCCCTCGACCCTTCCCCGTGTGTGGATATTGTTTCTAATGAAACCATATCCGATGAAAAAGTCGCCGTCATCAGCGATCACGGCAGGGGAGGGATGCGGCGCGATGTTACCGGATGCAACCGGATGAAACGCTGTGGGGGCATGTGTTACATTCGACACCCCCGTTCCGCCGCGCTCGCGACGCCACCGGTAGAGTAGCGCGACTGGGCGAACGAAGCAAGAACGTTGCCGTCTCGGGAGAATCGCTTGGCGGCGTTCGGGCGTCAGAACAGTTCGATGACGCCGGGGGTGCGCAGGTAGTCGGCGGGGAAGAAGAGGGTCACTTGGTTGTCGCCGCCGAAGTGCAGGACGACCTTGCCGTCCGCGCCGAAGTCGGCGTCGGCCAGCAGGTCCTCGACCGTCTCGTAGCCGGCGCCGTTGATGAAGCGCTCCACCAGGATGCGGTCGTGGCCGTTGACGCTCACCCCGCCCGAGCCGGTGAGGAACTCGATCTGGTCCTGGCCGCTGTTGGAGCGGAAGATGAAGACGTCGTCGCCATCGTCGCCGATCAGCGTGTCCCGCCCGGCACCGCCTTCCAGAGTGTCGTTGCCATCGCTGGCCCGGATGATGTCGTCGCCAGCGCCACCATCCATGTGCTCGTTATAGTCCCCCCCGCCCTGCAATGTGTCATTGCCGAGATTGCCGAAGAGAAGGTCATCTCCTCCATTGCTATGCAGTTCATCATCCCCCTGACCGCCATACAGAGTATCGGTTCCTCCCCCTCCCCTTAAAGTGTCATTGCCCATGTTGCCGAAGACGAGATCATCGTTATCCGATCCGTCCGCGTAATCATCTCCCTGGCCCCCGTACAATGTATCATTATCGTCAGCTCCACCCAGGGTGTCGTTGTCCTGGTTGCCGTACAGCAGATCGCGGTCGTAGTAACCGTCGAGGCGATCGTTGCCGGCGCCGCCGGAGAGGGTGTCGTCGCCCTCCTGGCCGTCCAGATACTCCGGTTCCTCGGAGCCGACGAAGAGGTTCGGGCCCTTGCCGCCCCACACGGCGCCCCAGACGTTGCCGTCGGGGTCGTAGGTGTAGAAGTTGCTGGTGGGGGTCGTCAGGTCGCCGGTGACCTGCACCTTGGTGAGGCCGGTCGGCAGGGCGGCGCGCGCCGCGGCGGATAAGTGGTCGGTGCTCATGGCGGGGTTCCCTCTGGGGCGAGCCGGGGCGGGGGCGGGCACGTCCCGGTTGCGCGCGCAGCCTAGCGCGGTTGTTTTCGTCGTGGCGAGAGGAAGTGGCGGGATGCGGCAAACAAACACGCGCCGTTTGCTGTGAACGTATGCGCGTATGTCGATCGCGCCTTGTGGCGGTGGCCGTTGTCTTTGGCTTCGCCAATCTTTTTATTAAAATGGAATGGGTTTGTCTTCCATCCTGCGCGGCCATCCTGCGCGGCCGGACCGCCGGCCGCGTCCGTCATCGCGCGCGCGACGCCTTGTAAACGCGGCGGGGCGTGCTACCCTCCCGCGCGTTTCAGCGGATGGGAGGCGTGGGATGCGTTATTGGTTGGGGCTGGTTGCAACCCTTGGGCTGGTGCTGGCGGGCTGCGCGCCGCAGGGCGCCGTGTACGACCGGTCGATCTCCGCGACCGCCGTGTATGACGCGCGGAACGTCAAGCCGTTGAAGCCGCTGGCCTATCCCGTGGCGGCGGTGTCGCTCACCAGCTATCCGCAGTGGGGCGAGGACGGGGTGGGCAAGACCGTGGCGCTGTCGCGCGACACCTGGATCACCGTCGAGCCGGAGGTCCGCGATGTCTGCCGCACCTACCCGCGCGACCGGGTGGTGGACCGGCTGCACCAGCTGCTGGGCCTGAAGCCGGCGACGGCGGACGACGCCAAACAGCGCTTCGTGCGCTTCACCATCGCCAAGGCGCAGCCCACCGGGCCGGCCGGCACCGGCATCTTCCGCCCCTGCGCCGATCCCGACCCCACGACGGCCGCCTGCGGCAACGCCATCAAGGGGCCGGCCGCCTACGCGTCGTGGTTCGCCAACCAGATGGCGTCGTCGTACGTGATGGCGCCGACCGTGAAGGACACCGGCTATCCCTGGACGCGCCTTGGCTATACCTACAACTGGGACCCGGCGGCGCCGACCCCGGTGGGGGCGCAGGAATACGTCGTGCCCGCCGGCACCGAGGTAACGGTGACCGAGGTGGTGAAGCCCGAGGATTACTGCGCGGCGCCGTGACCCCTTGGCCGTGATCCCTTGGCCGGACCCCATGCGGGCGGCATCGGCGCGCCGGGCGCCGGTGCCGCCCCCGAGGCTGCCGGGTCAACGGCAGTCGGCGTCGTTGTCGCTGCCCAGCGGGCCGGGCAGGTACTCGAACTGGTCCTTCCAGTAGGACTGCGGCTGCTCGCCGTCGTACAGCGCGCCGGCCTGACAGAACTTCTTCGGCGGCAGGGCCACGCCCTTGCCCTGCTCGCAGCCAGCGGTTTCGCCGTCGTTGCCGCCGTTGCCCCAGCCGCAGTTGCCCTTCTTCGTGGTGTCGGGTTCGTCATAGCCCCAGGCGTGGGCGGCGTTACGCGATCCGTCGACGGCCAGCCCGACACCCGCCAGCGGCAGCGCCACGCCCATCACGGTGGCGACCGCAAACAAACGGCGAAGAGTTTTGTTGTTTCCCGGTAATGTAATTTTGTTGCTCTTCATGTGAAATCTCCTTCTGGTTTTGGTGGAGACTTGCGCGGCCGGTGTTCAGCCGCGGGACGACAACAGTCGATTCATGGCTTCATTTCGTCCAGCAAGCGTCCGTGGTTATCCCTCCGTGGCCGAATCCTTGCCGACACCACGAACGCGTGGACGCGGAGGGGGCCGCCGGGGCTTTGCCGGCGGTGGCCGCCGTGCTATCGCATGGGCAGCGTCCGAAGCCTGGGAACCGCCGCATGTCCGTCGCCGTCCGTTTCGCCCCATCCCCGACCGGGTTGCTGCACGTCGGCAACGTGCGCCTCGCGCTGGTCAACTGGCTGTTCGCGCGCAAGGCCGGCGGCACTTTCCTGCTGCGCCTGGACGACACCGACGAGGAACGCTCGCGCCCGGAATACGCGACCGCCATCGAGGAGGATCTGCGCTGGCTGGGCCTGACCTGGGACCGCTTCGCGCGGGAGAGCGAGCGCTACGACCGCTACGCCGCCGTGACGGCGGAGCTGAAGGCGGCCGGGCGGCTCTACCCGTGCTATGAGACGGCGGAGGAGCTGTCGCTCAAGCGCGCCAGCCTGATCGGCCAGGGCAAGCCGCCGATCTACGACCGCGCCGCGCTGCGCCTGAGCGACGCCGACCGCGCCCGGCTGGAAGGCGAGGGGCGCAAGGCGCACTGGCGTTTCAAGCTGGAGCACGCGCCGGTGGAGTGGACCGACCTCGTGCGCGGGCCCGTGCGTTTCGAGGGGGCGGCGCTGTCCGACCCCGTGCTGATCCGCGAGGACGGGCGGCCGCTCTACACCCTGACCTCGGTGGTGGACGACGCCGACCTTGCCATCACCCACGTCATCCGGGGCGAGGACCACGTCGCCAACACCGCCGTGCAGATCCAGTTGTGGCAGGCGCTGGGCGCGGCGGTGCCGGCGTTCGCGCACCTGCCGCTGCTGACCGACGCGGGCGGGCAGGGGCTGTCGAAGCGGCTGGGCAGCGGCAGCGTCAGGGCGTTGCGCGAGGAGGAGGGGATCGAGCCGATGGCGCTCGCCAGCCTGCTCGCCAAGCTCGGCACCTCCGACGCGATCGAGCCGCGGCTGACGCTGGACGAGCTGGTGGCCGAGTTCGATATGGGCAAGATCGCCCGTGGCACGCCGAAGTTCGACGGCGAGGAGCTGAAGCGCCTGAACGCCCGCATCCTGCACCTGACGCCGTTCGACGCGGTGGCCGGCCGGCTGAAGGCGATGGGGTTCCAGGGCGCCGACGCCGCCTTCTGGGACGCCGTGCGGCCGAACCTGGAACGGCTGGCGGACGTCGGGGCGTGGTGGACGGTGACGCACGCGCCCGTCGCCCCGGTGATCGGCGACGCCGCCTTCACCACGGCCGCCGCCGGCCTGCTGCCGGACGAGCCGTGGGACGCCGCCACCTGGGGGGCGTGGACCGGCGCCGTGAAGCAGGCGACGGGGCGCAAGGGCAAGGAGCTGTTCCTGCCGCTGCGTCTGGCGCTGACCGGGCGCGAGCATGGACCGGAACTGAAGAACCTGCTACCCCTGATCGGCCGGGCGCGCGCGGTGCGCCGCCTGTCCGGCGAGACCGCATAAGAAGAACGAGACCGCCATGCCGCTGGACCTCTACAACACGCTGACCCGCCGCAAGGAACGCTTCGAGCCGCTGAAGCCGGACTCGGTCGGCATGTACGTGTGTGGTCCCACGGTGTACGACACCGCCCACATCGGCAACGCGCGGCCCGTCGTGGTGTTCGACGTGCTGTACCGGCTGCTGAGGCGCCTGTACGCGCAGGTGACGTACGTGCGCAACATCACCGACGTGGACGACAAGATCATCGACCGCTCGCGCGAATCCGGCGAGCCGATCGAGGCGTTGACGGAGCGTACGACGCGCCTCTACCACGAGGACATGGGGGCGCTGAACGCGCTGCGCCCGGACATCGAGCCGCGCGCCACCCACCACGTCGCGCAGATGATCGCGATGATCCAGCGCCTGATCGACGCCGGCCACGCGTACGCCGCCGAAGGGCACGTGCTGTTTTCGGTGCCGTCCATGGCCGACTACGGCCAGCTTTCCCGCCGCTCGGTCGACGACCTGATCGCCGGGGCGCGGGTGGAGGTGGCGCCGTACAAGCGCGACGCGCAGGACTTCGTTCTGTGGAAGCCCAGCGCGCCCGAGCAGCCGGGATGGGACAGCCCCTGGGGCCGTGGCCGGCCAGGCTGGCACATCGAGTGCTCGGCCATGTCGGAGGAGCATCTGGGGGCGACGTTCGACATTCACGGCGGCGGCCTGGACCTGATCTTCCCGCACCACGAGAACGAGATCGCGCAGAGCCGCTGCGCGCACGGCACGCCGCACATGGCGCGCTACTGGGTGCACAACGGATTCGTTACCGTGGAAGGCGAGAAGATGTCCAAGTCGCTGGGCAACTTCTTCACCGTGCACGACCTGCTGGACGAGGTTCCGGGCGAGGCGATCCGCCTGACGCTGCTGAGCGCGCATTACCGCCAGCCGCTGGACTTCACGCGCGAGGGATTGCGCCAGGCCAAGGGCGCGCTCGACCGCTGGTACGGCGCCCTGCGCGGCGAGCCGGCGCCGATCGGCGAGGAACTGCCGTTCGACGTGCTGGCGGCGCTGGAGGACGACCTGAACACGCCGCTGGCCATCAGCCACCTGCACGAGCTGGCCGGCGCGGTCAACAAGGCCGGCGATCCGGTGACGAAGGCGGCCTGCAAGGGCTCCCTGCTGGCCGCCGGCCGCGCGCTGGGCCTGCTGGAGCAGGACCCGGAGGCGTGGTTCCGCTGGGCGCCCAAGGGCGCGGCGCAACTGGACGACGCGGCCATCGAAGGGCTGATCGCCGACCGTCAGGCGGCGCGCCGGGGCAAGGACTTCGCCGAAGCCGACCGCATCCGCAATGCGCTGCTGGACCAGGGCATCGTCCTGGAGGACGGGCCGGGCGGCACGACCTGGAAGCGCGGGTAACATATTGCTCCCTCCCCCGCCTCCGGCGGGGGAGGGAAGCCCGCGTCAGCGGGCAGGGTGGGGGCAGCGGCCTGCCCAAGGATCAGCGGCACCCTGGCTGGCGGGGAGGGGGGTGATAAAAAACACGAAGATCAAAAGATCAAAAGATCAAAAGGGCTTGTGTCAGCCGTGACTCTGCGCGAATTCAGAGGAGCGGCAAAATCCTTAAAGTCTTCTGATCTTTTGATCTTCGTGTTTTTATTTGCGCCTCCCCCGCCAGTCAGCGCCTTCCCGTCTCCCGCAAAGGCCGTTGCCCCCACCCTCCCGCCTGCGGCGGGCCCCTCCCTCCCCCGCCGGAGGCGGGGGAGGGTTTGTTACGACGGCCGCATCGCGGCGGGTTCGCGCATGTCGGCGGGGATGGCGGCATCCCGCGCGGCGCCGCGCATCTGTTCGGGCGGGCGGGGCAGGCCGACGCGGTCGCTGTAGTCGGGTGGCGGGCCGGCGGCGTTCGGCTCGTCGGCGCTCAGCAGTTGCGTGCACAGCACGTCCAGCGCGGTGACGCCGGCCACGGCGGCGATGGCGAGGCCGACGCTGTCGCGCCGGGGGTTGTCGCGGTCCAGGCCGCGCGCCAGCGTGGCGAGGTCCAGCGCGTCGCCGCCGACACGGCCCCAGATCCACGGCTTCGGGTCGCCCAGCGCCAGGATGCCGACTCCGGTGGCGATCTCGCGCGCGCCATAGGCGCGGATCAGGCCGGTGTGATCCTCCATGCCCAGCGAGCGGGCGAGGCGGCGGCCCGCCACCACCTCCGCCACGCCCAGCGCGATGCTGAACCAGCCCAGGCCGCGCGCCAGCGCGTCGCCCGGCGATCCCCTATGATAGTACGCCATTGTTTGCGCCTCCTTCAGGGCTTGAGCACCACCTTGACGCAGCCGTCCTGCTTTTCGCGGAAGGTTGCGTACATCTCCGGGCCCTGGTCCAGGCCCACGGTGTGGGTGATGACGAAGGACGGGTCGATCTGGCCCTCCTGGATGCGCCGCAGCAGGTCGTCGGTCCAGCGGTTGACGTGCGTCTGGCCCATGCGCCACGTCAGGCCCTTGTTCATCGACGCGCCGAACGGGATCTTGTCGAGCAGCCCGCCGTAGACGCCGGGAATCGACAGCGTGCCCGCCGGCCGGCAGACGTAGATCATCTCGCGCAGGACGTGCGGCCGGTCGGTTTCCAGCATCACCGCCTGCTTGGCGCGGTCGACCATGGAATCCAGCGTGGCGGTGGCGTGCGCCTCCATGCCGACGGCGTCGATGCACTTTTCCGGGCCCTTGCCGCCGGTCAGTTCGTTCAGGCACTCGACGACGCTTTCCTCGTCGAAGTCGATGGTGACGGCGCCGCCGGCCCTGGCCATGCTCAGGCGCTCGGGCACGCGGTCGATGGCGATCACCTGCTTGGCGCCCAGCAGGACGGCGGCGCGGATCGTCATCTGGCCGACGGGGCCGGCGCCCCAGATCGCCACCGTGTCGGTCGGCTGGATGTCGCACTGCGCCGCCGCCTGCCAGCCGGTGGGCAGGATGTCGCCCAGGAACAGCACCTGCTCGTCGCTCAGCCCGCTGGGGATCTTGACGTGGGTGCGGTCGGCGAAGGGCACGCGCACATACTCCGCCTGTCCGCCCGCATAGCCGCCGGTCAGGTGCGTGTAGCCGAACAGCCCCGCCGTGGTGTGGCCGAAGACCTTGTCGGCCACGTCCTTGTTGCGGTTGGAACGTTCGCAGACCGAGAAGTTGCCGCGTTTGCATTGCTCGCATTCGCCGCAGAAGATGGTGAAGGGCACCACCACCCGGTCGCCGACCTTCAAGGCGCCCTTGGCCTCGGCACCGACCTCGACCACCTCGCCCATGAACTCGTGGCCGACGATGTCGCCCGACACCATGCCCGGCATGAAGCCGTCGTAGAGGTGCAGGTCCGAGCCGCAGATGGCGCAGGTCGTCACCTTGATGATCGCGTCGCGCGGATGCTCGATCGCCGGATCGGGAACCGTGTCGTAGCGGATGTCGCCTCTGCCGTGCCAACACAACGCTTTCATGGGTGGATCTCCATCGCTGACACCAGCGATGACACTTACGGGGCCGTTGCGTTCCCCGGACCCCTTCAAATCGGCCGCGTTTGTGTGTTAAAGGTGCCGCGGGGCGCCCGCATCAGGCGGGTCGGCCCCGCTTTTCGTTTCCGCGCCCGCGTTCAGGCGGGTGGCACAGGGGAGTTTTTCCGATGCTCTGGCTCGCCGCCTACATCGGCAGCGTTGTCGCGATCAACGTTGCCTTCAGCGCGGCCCCCCACCTCGACCTCGTGTGGTCGTGCTGGGCCGGCCTCATCTTCGTTCTGCGCGACATGGTGCAGGTCCGTTACGGCCACTGGTCCATCGCCGCCATGCTGGCGGCCTGCCTGGCGTCCTATGCGCTGGCCGATCCGTTCGTCGCCACCGCCAGCGTCACCGCCTTCGCCGTGTCGGAAATGATCGACTGGGCGGTCTTCTCGGTCACCCGCCGGCCGCTGCGCGACCGGCTGTGGATCAGTTCGTCCATCTCGGTGCCGGTCGACACCGCGCTGTTCTTCGGCATGATCGGCGTGTGGGACCCGACGGTGTGGACGGTCGGCCTCGCCTCCAAGCTGTTCGGCATCAGCATCGTCTGGGCGCTGATGCGCGCCCGCGAGGGGCGCGCCGTGGCGGCGTGACGCGGGCGGGGACGACGTTGGGCCGCGCCTGTGGCGCGGCCCGACATTCTCACCCCCCCGCCCCGCAATCCGCCACCACGATGGCGAAGCGGTCGGCCAGGGCGGCCAGTTCGGCGCGCTGCAGCTCGGCCGCCGGCACCACGTCGCCAGCCGGGCCGCCCGCCGGGCCGGGCAGGTCGCGCGTCGCCGTGGCGGCGGCCACCACCGTGTTGCGGTAGCCGAGGTCGAGCGCGGCGCGCGCCGTGGCCGACACGCACATGTGCGTCTGGAAGCCGGCGACGATCAGCTCCGTCCGGCCGGTCGCCTTGAGGCGCGCGTGCAGGTCGGTGCCGGCGAAGGCATTGGGCAGGCCCTTGACCACCACCGCCTCTCCGTCGATGGGGGCGACGGCGGGGATGATGGCGCTGCCCGGCCCCTCCGGGTCGAACAGCGCGCCGCCCGGCTTGCCGTGGTGCACGATATGGAAGACCGGCACGCCGTGGCGGCGGGCGAGGTCGAGCAGGCGGGCGACCTCCGCCACCGCCGCGTCCATGCCGGCCAGCGGCAGGCCGCCCGTCGTGTATTCCACCTGGGCGTCGATGATCACCAGCGCGGCGCGGTCGAGCGGGGCGGGGTGGGCCGGCGCGCCGGCCATGGCGAGAAGGGTGCGGGGGTCGGTCATGGTGGGCTCCCTGAAGTGCGTATGCCCCTTCGTACCCCGTTCATTTCCGGGCAGCCATTCGCTATTCTCGGGCGATGGCTGTTCAAAAACGATCAGCGGACCTGGATTGGGAAGACCTGCGCGTCTTCGTGGCGCTGGCGCGGGCGGGCAGCCTGTCGGCGGCGGCGCGGGCGCTGAAGGTCGGGCACGCCACCGTCGGCCGCCGCGTCGCCGCGCTGGAGGCGGCGCTGGGCCGCGCCCTGTTCGACCGCCGCGCCGACGGCTATGCCCTGACGGCGGAAGGGGCGGCGGTGCTGGAACTGGCGGCGGGCATGGACGAGCGGGCGCTGGCCATCCTGCGCCGCGCCGGCCAGGACGCCGGGCTGACCGGCACGGTGCGGCTGACCGCCACGGAGTCGCTGGCCGAGCGCTTCCTCATCCCGCGGCTGGCCGCCTTCCGCCGGCGCCACCCCGGCATCGACCTGGAGGTGTTGAGCGATCCGCGCTCGCTCAGCCTCGCCAAGCGGGAGGCCGACGTGGCGGTGCGCCTCGCCCGGCCGCAGGCGGGGGAACTGGTCACCCGCCGCCTCGCCGCCATCGCCTATGGCGTCTACGCCGCACCGGACGGCGACGCGGAGTCCTGGGTCGGCTACGACGACTCCCACGCGCACCTGCCGGAGGCGCAATGGCTGGCCCGCCAC
>DASWVP010000262.1:0-4906 GCA_036401175.1 Azospirillum sp.
GGCCGTCCGGCGCGGTGCTGGTCGTCGGTGCCGGCGCGGCGCAGCGGCCGGCCATCGCCGCGATCCATCCGGCGGCGCGCTGGCTGGACATCGCGGCGGAGGCCGACATCGGGGCGCTGGCCGACCGTCTGCGCTCCTTCGGCGATCTCGACCACGTGCTGTGGCTGGCGCCGCCGTCGGCGGACGGCCTCGACACGCTGGTCGGACAGCAGCGCGCCGGCCTGCTGCACCTGTTCCGGCTGGTCAAGGCGCTGCTCCAGCTCGGCTACGGCGACCGGGCGCTCGGCCTGACGGTCGTCACCCGGGGCACGCAGGCGGTTTATGCGGGGGACATCCCCGATCCGGCCCACGCCGGGCTGCACGGCTTCACCGGTGCGCTGGCCAAGGAATGCCCGCGCTGGTCCGTCCGCTCCCTCGACCTGGAGGAGGACTCCGGCTGGCCGGTGCGGGAGATGGCCGCCCTGCCGGATGGCGGCGCCGAAATGGGCGGCGAGGTTCTGGCGCATCGCGGGGGCCAGTGGTTCCGGCGCTTTCTCGGCCCGGTGGCGGCGCTGCCGGACGGCCCGCCGGTCTACCGGCAGAACGGCGTCTATGTGGTGATCGGCGGTGCCGGCGGCATTGGCGAGGCGTGGACGCGTCATGTGATCGCCGAGGCCGGGGCGCAGGTGGTCTGGATCGGCCGGCGCCAGCCGGACGCGGCCATCCGGGCCAAGCTGGACGCCCTGGCCCAGCCGGGGCCGGCGCCCGTGTACATCGCGGCGGATGCGGCGGACCGCGATTCGCTGCAGGCCGCCTTCGCGGCGATCAAGCGCCGCTGGCCGGCCGTCCACGGCGTCATCCACGCGGCGGTCGGGGTGTTCGACCGCAGCATCGCGGAGGTGGACGAGCGGCATTTCCGCGAGGTGCTGTCGGTCAAGATCGATGCCGGCGTGCACGTGGCGCAGGTGTTCGGGGGCGAACCGCTCGACTTCATCCTCTTCTTCTCCTCGATCGTCGCGCTGGAGACGAACGGCGGCCTCAGCGGCTATGCCGCCGGTGGTGCGTTCGCGGACGCGCTGGCGCTGCATCTGCAGGGGCGGCGGCCGTACCCGGTCAAGGTGATCAACTGGGGCCATTGGGACGTCGGCACCGGCGCCACCATCGCCGACGCCACCCGGACCCGGCTGCGGCGCGGCGGTGTCGTGCCGATCCAGCCGGCGGAAGGCATGGCCGCGCTGCGGCGGCTCCTGTCCACGCCGCTGCGCCAAGTGGTGGTGCTGAAGACGTCGCGTCTGGCCGCGCATCCGCTGTTCGACGGCGGGCGGACGCTGCACGTCGCCGCCGACGGCGTGCCAGGCCTTGCGCAGCTTCCGCCCGCGCTGGAGCGCTTCGGCGATCGGGTCGAGGCGCTGGCGCCGCTCAGCCTGTTCAACAACACGGCGCTGGAGGCGGCGCTGCTGCCGCTGTTCGCCGCCACGCTGCGGGCGCTGAACCTGTCCGATGGCGACGGCGGCGAGGGCGTACCCGGCTTCTACCGGCAATGGCTGCGGGCCGGGCGCGCCCTGCTGGCGGAACGCGGGGCCGACCGGCCGGCGGCCGATCCCGCCCGCGCCTGGGAGGACTGGGAACGCGCCAAGCGGCAGGCGTTGAACCACGCCGACCTCGCCGCCGCCATCGAACTGGTGGAGGCCTGCCTGCGCGGCCTGCCCGACGTGCTGGCCGGCCGTGTGCGGGCGACCGACATCATCTTCCCCGACTCGTCCATGCGGCGGGTGGAAGGCGTCTACCGCGACAACGCCGTCGCCGACCACTTCAACGGCCTGCTGGCGGCGGCGCTGGCGGCGGCGGTCGAGGAGCGGCTGCGGCACGACGCGGGCGCGCGCCTGCGCATCCTGGAGGTGGGAGCCGGGACCGGCGGCACCACAGCGCTGGTCCTGCCGCGCCTCGCGCCCTATCGGGAGAACATCGAGGAATACGCCTACACCGACTTGTCCAAGGCGTTCCTCTTCCATGCCGAGGAGCGGTTCGTCGGGGATTACCCCTTTGTCCGCCCGTGCCTGTTCGACGTGGAAAAGCCGCTCGCCGGCCAGGGCGTCGCGGCGGGGCAGTACGACATGGTGATCGCCACCAACGTGCTGCACGCCACGCGCAACATCCACCGCACGCTGGCCACCTGCAAGGCGACGCTGCGCAAGGGCGGCCTGCTGCTGCTCAACGAGATCAGCACGCGGTCGCTGTTCGCGCACCTGACCTTCGGCCTGCTGGAGGGGTGGTGGCTGTCCGAGGATCAGCCGCTGCGCATTCCCGACTCGCCGGGGCTGTACCCGGAACGCTGGCGCACGGTGCTGGAGCAGGAGGGATTCTCTCCCGTCCTCTTCCCCGCCCCCGGCACGCACGCTCTGGGCCAGCAGGTGGTCGTCGCGCGCGGCGACGGCGTTGTCTGGCAGGCAGCCGCCCCACAGGCGGCCAAGCCAGCCGCGCCGGTGCCGCCGCCGTCCGTCCGGGAGGTCCCCGCCGCGCCCACGCCGGCCGGCGGCGAGGCGCTGAAGGCGGCGGCCAACCGGCACCTCAAGGCGCTGGTCGCCCGCAGCCTGCGCATGGAGCGCGACGACATCGACGAGCGCGAGCCGCTGGAAGCGTACGGCATCGATTCCATCCTCGTCGTGCAGATCACCAACGCGCTGCGCGAGGTCTTCCCCGACGTGCCGAGCACGCTGCTGTTCGAATGCCGGACGGTCGATGCCTTGAGCGAGCATTTCATCCGCAACGATCCCGATCGGCTGACCGCCCTCACCGGCGTGGCGCCGCGGGCGTCCGACGCGGCCAGCGCGCCGCAGGACCGGCAGGCCGCGCCCGCGCCCGCGCGTTCGGTGGGCGGCGCCCGTCCGCCCGACGCGCGGGACGCCATCGCCGTCATCGGCATGAGCTGCCGCTTCCCGCAGGCCGACACGCCCGACGAGTACTGGGAGATCCTCAAGGCGGGGAAGTCCTGCATCCGCGAGGTTCCGGCCGAGCGCTGGCCGCTGGACGGCTTCTTCCATCCCGACCCCGACGAGGCGGTCGAGCGGGGGAAGAGCTATGCCAAGTGGGGCGGCTTCCTCGACAACGTGACCGAATTCGATCCGCTGTTCTTCAACATCGCCCCCAAGGAAGCCGCGGCCATCGACCCGCAGGAGCGGCTGTTCCTGCAATCCGCCTGGGAGGCGCTGGAGGATGCCGGCTACACGCGCGAGCGCCTGACGAAGGAGTTCCGCCAGCAACTCGGCGTCTTCGTCGGCATCACGCGGACGGGCTTCGACCTCTTCGGGCCGGATCTGTGGCGGCGGGGCGAGACGGTCTACCCGCACACCTCGTTCAGCTCGGTCGCCAACCGCCTGTCGTACTTCCTGAACGCCCGTGGGCCCAGCGTGCCCGTGGACACCATGTGTTCGTCGTCGCTGACCGCCATCCATCAGGCCTGCCAGAACCTGCGCGCGGGTGAATGCGAGCTGGCCATCGCCGGCGGCGTGAACGTCTATCTGCACCCGTCCGGCTATGTCGGGCTCAGCGCCGCGCGCATGCTGTCGAAGGACGGCCTGTGCCGCAGCTTCGGCAAGGGCGGCAACGGCTTCGTGCCGGGCGAGGGGGTGGCCGCGCTGCTGCTCAAGCCGCTGTCCCGCGCCATCGCCGACGGCGACCGGATCCACGCGACGATCCGCGCCACGCACGTCAACCACGGCGGCAGGACCAACGGCTATACGGTGCCCAACCCGCAGGCCCAGGCCGAGCTGGTGCGCGACGCGCTGCGCAAGGCGGGCGTCGACGCCCGCGCGGTGAGCTGCATCGAGGCGCACGGCACCGGAACGGAGCTGGGCGATCCGATCGAGGTGGCGGGCCTGACCCAGGCCTTCCGCCACTTCACGGCGGACAACGGCTTCTGCGCGCTGGGATCGGCCAAGTCGAACATCGGCCATCTGGAGGCGGCGGCCGGGATTTCCGGCGTCGTCAAGGTCATCCTGCAGATGCGTCACCGGCAACTGGCGCCCAGCCTGCATGCGGCCGAGCTGAACCCGAACATCGACTTCTCCCGGACGCCGTTCGTCGTGCAGCGGACGCTGGCGGATTGGCCCCGGCCGCGCGTGGCGCGGCAGGGCGAGGTGCGGGAATTCCCGCGCATCGCCGGGGTGTCGTCCTTCGGCGCCGGTGGGGCGAACGCCCACGTGGTCCTGGAGGAGTACACGGATACCCGGCCGGCAACGCCCGTCCCTCCGGGCGGCTGCGTCGTCGTGCTGTCCGCCCGCAGCGAGGAGCGGCTCAAGGTCTACGCCGGCAAGCTGCTGGCCTTTCTGGACCGGCGGATGGCCGCGGGCGACGCCCCGGCGCTGGCCGACGTCGCCTACACGCTCCAGGTCGGCCGCGAAGCGATGGAACAGCGCCTGGGGCTGGTCGCCGGCACGCTGGAGGAACTGCGCGACACGCTCGCGGGCTGGCTCGGCGGGTCCGCCGACGCGGCGGAGCTGTACGCCGGCAACGTGCGCGACCACAAGGAGGTGATCAGCGCCTTCGCCGGTGACGGGGCGATGCAGGACACGCTGGCGGCGTGGTTCCGGGAGGGCAAGCACGGCCGGCTGCTGAAGCTGTGGAGCAAGGGCCTGCACGTCGATTGGGAAGGGCTTTATGCGGACGCCGCCGGGCGCCCTCGGCGCGTAAGCCTGCCCACCTATCCCTTCGCCACCACCCGCTATTGGTTGCCGGTCGCCGCGCCGGTGGCCGAATCCCGGACCCGCGCCGAAGCCCCGGCCATCGAACCGGCCGCCAAGCCGGCCGCAGTAGAGCCGTCCGCCCCCGCGCCGGCCCCGCTCGCCAAGCCTTGCGCCATCGTGCTGTGCGACCCGGCGTCGGTTCCCACCGCCTTCGCGCCGCCAGCCGCGCCGCCACGGATCACGCT
>DASWVP010000263.1:0-4060 GCA_036401175.1 Azospirillum sp.
CGCTTCGACGCCGGCGGCGCCAAGGTGGGCGGCGAACTGGTGCTGAGCAACGGCCCGGCGGCGGGCGTTCCCGACCTCGCGGCGCTCGCCGACGGCGGGTTCGTCGCCACCTGGGATGCGCGGCCCGATCCGGCCGGGCCCACCAGCTATGTCGCGCGCCGCTTCGACGGCGCCGGCAACGCGGTGGGCGGCGAGTTCCAGCCCAACGCCGCGGCCAACCTGCACCACGCGGCGTCGGCGGAAGCCACGGCACTGGCCGGCGGCGGCTACCTGGTCGAATGGTGGGCGGACATCGGCGCGGGCTGGGGCCCCGCGGTGCAGGTGTACACCGCAGGCGGTGCGCCCGTGGGCGGCAACAAGGCCCTCGGCTACGAGGCGCCCGGCAATCCGTACGGGGAAGGCACGCACATCCACGCGGGCGGCACCGCCGCCGCGAGCGACGGCGGTTTCGTCGCGGTCTGGTCGGCGTCCACCGCGTACGTGCCGGGCAGCGGCTCGATCGCCCACATCTATGCGCAGCGGTTCGACGCCGCGGGAAGCGCGGTTTCCGGGCCGGTCGAAGTCGCCACCTCGTCCAGCGCGTCGTTCCTGGTGCAAGGCGTCGAGGCGGCAGTGCTCGCCGGCAGCGGCGAGCTCGTGGTGTCGCTGCGCGGCATGCTGCCGGACGGGCGCACCCAGCTCACGGCGCAGCGCTTCGACGGCGCCGGCCATGCCACCGGTCCGGTGCAGACCATGGTGTTCGCGGACGTCGTGATCGACTCCAAGGTGACGGCGCTGGGCGACGGCGGCTTCGTGGTGTCGTGGCTGCACGGCGCGACCGAGCAGCAGACGCTCTTTGCCCAGCGCTTCGACGCCGGCGGCGCGAAGCTGGGCGACGCGGTGCTGATTGGCAGCGGCAAGGCTCTGTATGCGCATTACAGCGTGACGGCCACGGCCAACGGCGGCGCGGTGTTTGCCTGGGACGACGGCCGCCTGGACCTCGGCGACGTGTATGCGGAGCGCTTCGCGCCCAGCGCGTCGTCGGGCGGCGACACGGCCCCGCCCGGCGTGGTCGGGTTCGCGCCGGCCGACGAGGCGGTGTCGGTGCCGATCACCACCAATATCCAGCTGACCTTCGGCGAGACCGTGCAGAAGGGCGCCGGCAGCATCCTGCTGAAGAACTCGGCCGGCGCCGTCGTCGAGGCCTACGACGTGGCGAGCAGCGGCAACGTCACGATCAGCGGCAACATCCTCACCATCGACCCCACCGAAAAGCTCGCCTACAGCACCGGCTATTCGGTCGAGATCGCCGCCGGCGCGGTGCGCGACCTCGCCGGCAACGCGTACGCCGGCACGACCACGTACAACTTCACCACCGGCGGCCCGCCCGACGGCCCCGCGCCGTCGCCTGAGGTTGTCGGGACCGGCGGCCCCGACAACCTGGTCGGCTCGACCGGCGACGACCGCGTCTCGGGCGGCGGCGGCAACGACACGCTCAACGGGCGGGGCGGCAACGACGCCATCGATGGCGGCGACGGCACCGATACCGCGATCATCGAGACGACGATGGCCGGGGTGCAGGCGTATTCGTTCGCCAACGGGGTCATCACCGTGACCACGGCGCTGGGCACGCAGACCCTGGTGAACGTCGAGCGCGTGCGCCTGAACGACGGCCTGTTCGCCTTCGACACGCAGGGCCCCGCCGGTGAAACCTGGCAGGCCGCGGCGATCTTCCATGCGGGTTTCGGCCACGTGCCCGGGGCCGGCGAGCTGAGCCGCTGGACCGCGGCGGCCGACGCAGCGCCGACGATGGGCGCGCTCGCGCAGCAGATGATCGATGCCTACGCGCCTGGCGTTTCATCGCACACGCTGGTCGCCCATGTCTACACCCAACTGGTCCACCAGGCGCCGAGCGGGGAGGTGGTGCAGAGCTATGTCGACCAGATCGGCCCCGGCCGCCAGTTCGCGACGCAGGGCGACCTGCTGGCGTACGCGGCGTCGCTGTCGCTCAACACGGACGGCATGGCCGGCTTCGTCGGCAGCATCCAGCAGCTGGAACCGGGCTGGTTCTGAGGTGGCTCTCGGGTTTTCCTTTGCGGGATCGCCCGGCGCCCACTTGGTGCATGATCGCGGCATGCAAGAAGGAGTCACCATGGAACGTCCCGAGCACGACGAAACCCCGGCCGCCGCCACGGCCGAGCCGCGAAATGCCTTTCTCGAGGAAAAGGCATTCAAGTCCCGCACCGTCCTGATCTTCGGCGAGATCACCGACCGCTCGGCCGGCGACATCGCGCGCCGCCTGATCGCGCTCGACGCCGACAGCTCGGCGCCGATCGACATGCTGGTGAGCTCGCCCGGCGGCCACCTCGAGTCGGGCGATGCGATCCACGACATCATCCGCTTCATCTCGGCGCCGGTGAACATGATCGGCACCGGCTGGGTCGGCAGTGCCGCGACGCACCTGTACCTGTCGGTGCCCAGGGAGCGCCGCTTCGCGCTGCCCAACACGCGCTTCCTGATCCACCAGCCCTCCGGCGGCGCCGGCGGGCCGGCCAGTGACATCGCCATCCACGCCCAGGAGATCATCAAGGCCCGCGAGCGCGTGGCGCGCATCATCTCGCGCGAGACCGGCCGCCCCCTGGACAGCGTCCTGGTCGACATCGAGCGCGACCGCTGGATGTCCGCCGAGGAGGCGATCGAGTACGGCCTGGTCGGCCGCATCATCGAGCGCAAGACCGACCTGAAGCGCTGAACCGCGGCGTGGCTCGCGCCCCGGGTTACCACCAGGGTTTCTGACCGGGCTGCGGCACGCTGTGGCAGCGCTCGCACGTGTACATCGCGGAGAAGGCGACGGTGGCGTGGCAGACGCCGCACGCCTGTCCGCGCAGGATCTGCGCCATGTTCATCGCGTTGGCGCCCGCCTTCGGCACGAACAGGCCGTCGTGGCAATTGCCGCAGGCGAGCCACGGCGCGTGCGCCGCGTGCGGGAAGCGCACGTACGGCATCTGCGCGGTGTTCTTCATCACGATGTCCAGGTCCAGCGCCTGCACTGGCTCGCCCCCGCCGGTCACCGCCGCACGCGGCTCGATGGCGCCCAGCCTCAGCGCTTGCGACCAATCGGGCTTGCCGCGCTTGTCGGGAGGCAATGCGGAAAAGGCTTCCTGCGGCTGCTGCAGCCGCCGCGCATCCGGGTTGGCGGGATCGTGGACCGGTGCCGGTGCGTCGTCGGTCGGCGGCTCGGGCGCGGCGCCGAACAGGTCGGCCGCCCGGGGTTCGGCATCGGCAGCGCCGCCTGGCTGGGCCACGGCGCTCCCGAGCAGGCAGGCGATGCCGATGGCCAGCGCCGCGATGGCTGCTCGTGCCGGCTGCTGCATTCGGTCGCGTGCTCGGGGTTCCATCGGTGCTCTGCCTGCGCGATCGTAGCGGACCGCGCCCCGGGCCCGGGCCGAAGTCGCACGGACTTTCGCGCCGCCTTGACGAATGCCGCAGCGCGCGGCCGGCAGCGGCGCCGTGGACGCAATCATTGACGTGGCGCAAAACCGCGCCGCGGGCAGGTGCCTACCTTGCGGGGCATGGCCCTCCATGCCCAGGCATCACTCTCGCGGCGCGGGCTGCTGTGCGCCGCCGCGGCGGCCTGCCTGCCGCTGCCGGCATTGGCGACGGCGATCTACACGCCGCATGAATTGAGGCAGGCGTACCGGCGCGAGGTGCGCCAGCGGCTGGACGTGCCGCCCGAGGAAGTGCGGGTGTACGGCGGCGTCTCCGAACTTCAGTTGTTCAGCGGCCGGCAGGAACTGCTCGCGCCTCAGTACCTGCTGGTGGTCGACCGCAATCCCCATGTGCAGGCGGCATTCCTCTTCTGGCGGCTGGTGCCGGGCTCGTACGAACTGGTCGGCGCCTCGCCGGTGTCGACCGGCCGCGACCCCGCCAGCCCGGTGGACGCCGTGCGCGGCCTGCTGGAGGAAGTCGTGGCCGCCGACGGCGCCTGCGCTACGGCCGTCCCGCGCCCGTGCCGCAGCAGCGACCTGCGGGTCTACGACTTCGGCTGGCCGCGTGGCCACGCCCGCTCCGCGCGCCGGGA
>DASWVP010000264.1:0-8620 GCA_036401175.1 Azospirillum sp.
TCTCGGCGAGGTTCGCGCCCTTGCCGCCGAGCAGGTTCTTCATGTCCGCCCGGCCTTCCGTCTTGCCGGCGCCGAAGCTGTAGACCCACTGGTTCGCCATGGTGGATTCCATCCTTTATTCTTGACGCACGTTTCCGGCCGTTCCGCCGCCACCGCCGCCGCGTGTCCCGCCCGCGGCACGGCACGGCGCCGACGCGATGTTACCTTCTATGCACGCCAAAAGGCCAATGACAAGATGATCCACCCCCAAGCCCACGCATGACGGATCGCCGCGCCCATCGCCCGCGCCGTCCCCGCCTCGGGCACGGCCCAAAAATTGGGCAAGAATTTCCCACCCCTCACCCGCCTCAATCCCCGCTCCACAAATGAAATCTATTCTCATTCACAGCATCCAGTTGCGAATACTAAGGCGTTGACAGGCCGCTCCACCACGGATACCGTCTTTCTAGGATTATTCTAAAAAGGTAATACACGATGCAGGGCAAGCAGAGCATCATCGACCGGCTGAACAAGCTGCTCACCGGCGAGCTTTCGGCGGCCGACCAGTACCTCGCGCATTCGCGGATGATGGAGAACTGGGGCTTCAAGGGCCTGTACGAGCGCATCGCGCACGAACGCCATGACGAGTTGGAGCACGCCGACAAGCTGATCCGCCGCATCCTGTTCCTGGAGGGCACGCCCGACGTCGCCTCGCGCGATCCGCTGCACATCGGCAAGGACGTGCCGGAGATGCTGCGCAACGACCTGAACCTGGAACTGGCGGTGATCGACGCGCTGAAGGAGGCCATCGCCCACTGCGAGCAGGAGCGGGATTACGACACCCGCCGCATCCTGGTCGACCTGCTGGAGGACACCGAGGAAGACCACGCCCATTGGCTGGAGCAGCAGATCGGCCTGATCAACCGGATCGGCGTGCAGAACTATCTGCAATCCTCGATCCGCACGCTGTCCGAGTAAGGGGGCCGACCGATGAAGGGCAATATCGACGCCATCGCGCGGATGCAGCTCGTCCTCAAGGACCAGTTGACGGCGATCAACCAGTACTTCCTGCACGCTCGCATCCTGAAGAACTGGGGCTTCAAGGGCCTCGGCAAATGGGAATACAAGGCCTCCATCGCGGTGATGAAGAGCGCCGACGAGCTGATCGAGCGCATCCTGTTCCTGGAGGCCCTTCCCAACCTCCAGGACCTCGGCAAGCTGCGCATCGGCGAGGACGTGCCGGAGATCCTGAAGAGCGACCTCGCCATGGAGCAGGCCGCCCGCGACACCCTGGTGTCGGCCATCGCCGTGTGCGAAGCCAAGTCCGACTACGTCTCGCGCGACGAGCTGGCCGAAATCCTGGAGGAAACCGAGGAACGCATCGACTTCCTGGAAGAACAGCTCGGCCTGATCGACAGCGTCGGCCTGCAAAACTACCTGCAATCCGCCATCGCCGACCTGTCCGACTGAGCCGGCCAGAGAGGGTGATGCGGACGGCGCCTTCAAGCGCCGTCCGCATCATTGGGTGGCGAGAGCCCGGCCGACCGCCGCCGACAGTTCCCCCGGGCTGACCGGCTTGTGCAGCAGGATGTGCCCGCTGCGGCTCGCCTCGCGGATGCGGTCGGGGGAGGTGTCGCCGGTCAGGATGACACCGGGGATCGCGATACCGCCGCCGGCGTTCAATCTCCCGATCACCTCGGCCCCCGTTTCGAAGCCCTGGAGGCGGTAGTCGGCGATGATCAGCTGCGGCGGCGCGGCGGCGAACTGGGCTTCCGCCGAAGGACGATCGGTGGCGACGGACACCACATAGCCCTGCTCGCGCAGGAAGCTCCCCACGGCGTCGAGCACGGCCGGATCGTCGTCGATCACCAGCACCCGTTGCTCCGCCGCGGCGAACACCGGCTCCTCGTGTTCCGTCTCGACCGGCGTGGCGCCCGTTGGCGCCAGCGGGACGAGGATCTCGAACACCGATCCCCGGCCGACGCGCGAGCGCACCTCGATCGGATGGCCGAGCAGCTTCGCCAGCCGGTCGACGATGGCCAGACCAAGGCCGAGACCGCGCCTGGAATCCCCCGCCGGATTGCCGATCTGGTGGAATTCCTCGAAGATGGCGGTGAGCTGTTCCGGCGGAATGCCCTCGCCGGTGTCCCACACCTGGATCCGCAGCCCGGCCCCGGCGCGGCGGCACCCGACCAGAACGCGCCCGCGCGCCGTGTACTTCACGGCGTTGGCCACGAGGTTCTGCAGGATGCGGCCGAGCAGCTTCGGATCGCTGCGCACCACGGCCGTGCAGCCGACGCACCTGAAATCCAGACCAGCGGCCCCGGCGAGCGGAGCGAACTCGCCGTTGAGCCGGTCGAACATCGTCTGGACGGCGAAATCGTGCGTATCCACGGTGACGGCGCCGGCGTCGAGGCGCGAGACGTTGAGGAGGTCGTCCAGCATCTCGTGCAGGGTGCCCAGCGTCCCCCCCAGACTGGCCAGCAGCTTCGTCGAGGCCGGATCGGAACTGCGGACCGTCAGAAGATGGTGGAGCAGCACGGCCGCCTGCACCGGCTGGCGAAGGTCGTGGCTGGCGGCGGCCAGGAAACGCGTCTTGCTGACGCTCGCCTGTTCGGCCAGCGTCTTCGCCTGGGCCAGCGTCTGGCGGGCGCGAATCTGGTCGGTGATGTCCTCCATCGCCAGCAGGACGGACCGTCCGGGCTGGTTGAGCCGGCGCGCGTTGAGCCGCATGACGCGCCGGCCGGAAAAGCCGGGGCGGCCGGAGATGTCGAACGTTTCGATGGTGGCGCCTTCGCGGACGATCCGCGCCAGCTCGTCCCGCAATTCCGGGACATCGAAGATCCGGTCGGCGACGTCGTACAGCGACCGGCCCAGGGTGTCGTCGGGCGTGACGCTGAACGTCAGGTGGAAGGCGCGGTTGGCCATCACCACCGCCAGCGCCTCGTCGAGCACGAGAAGCGGCTCGCGCACCGTGTCGATGATCGACTCGGCGAAGTCCCGCGCCGTGCGAACGGCCTTCAGCGTGTTCGCACGGTTCATCGCCAGCCCCAGGACGTTGGCGACGGCCTGGACGAATTCGAGATCCTCCCGCATGAACCGGCCGGCCTGCCGGCTGTAGGCCGCCAGGACGGCCAGCGGTGTTTCGCCGTCGCCGAAGGGAACGGCCAGCCCGCCGGCGATTCCATCGTCGGGGAACGGCGGCGCGACGTGCCGCCATTGCTCGTCGGCGAAGTCGGCGACGAGCAGCGGCTGTCTTGACCGGAAGGCGTATCCGATGTGCGATGGCTGGTCGATCGGCGTGGGCGGCGGCGGTTCCCGCGACGCCGGCCAGCCGATACCCTCCACAAGGACCAGGGCCGTCACGTCCGCCGACGGGGCGAAGACGGCGACGTGCTCCACCCCCAGCGCCCCGGCCACCAGACGAACCGCCTCCTTGATGAGCGGGGGCAGCTCCGGGCCGCTGAGCGCCTTCTGGCTCAGCTCCGCGATCAGCCGCTGCTGATGGGCGCGCTGCGCGAGGGTGACGCTGGAGCGCTTGAGCTGGGTGATGTCGGTGAAGGTGACGACGACGCCCTCGATCCGGTTGTCCTGGGTGCGGTAGGGATGGATGCGGCGGATGAAGGTCATGTCGTCCCGCGCCGCCACCTCGCGCTCCATCGGCGCCAGGGAGGCGAACACCGTGTCGATGTCCGCGACCAGATCCCGATCGGCGAAATGCTGAACGATGTCGGTGATCGGCCGGCCGATGTCCGAGGGGATGAAGGCGAACAGCGTGGTGGCCGACGGCGTGAAGCGTTTGATGCGCAGGCTGTGGTCGAGGAACACCGTGGCGATGTCGGTGCTGGACAGCAGGTTCGTCAGGTCGTTCGTCGTGATTTCCAGTTCATCGATCTTTTCATGAAGCTGGCTGTTGACGGTGCTGAGTTCCTCGTTCAGGGATTGCAGCTCCTCCTTCGAGGTTTCGATCTCCTCGTTGGTGGACTGCAGCTCCTCATTGATCGACAGAACTTCCTCGTTCGCCCCGCGCAGGGCCTCGTTCGATGCCTCCAGCTCCTGGATCGTGCTTTGCAGGTCCTCGCGGGTGACGTGCAGTTCATATTCGAGCTGTTCGACGAGCGTCTGCGTCTCCCCTGCCGGCTCGGGCATCGGCCCGGCCGCCTCCGTCCCGGTCTCCTCGGCGAAGGTGACCAGGATCTGCTCGACGGCGGCGCCGGCTATGGTCTTGGGGGCACGGATCGGGATGGCGGTGACCGTCACCAGGATCAGGGCGTCCTTGCGCTTGTGACGCACGCCGGACTCGGTGATCCGTTCTCCGGTGGCGGCGGCGCGTTCGACGGCGCGGCGGACCTTGAGGCGCAGTTCGCCGCGCATCATCATCGTCAGATCCTGCGGCGGCTCCCCCGTGGGCAGGTCCAGGAAGTCGCCGGTCGGGCCGAAGAGGTAGAGGATGCGGTGCTGCGGGGTGATCAGGGCGGCTGCCGGCGCGAACTCCGCCAGCAGGGTCTGCCGGGTGACCTCTCCTGGGCCGGGGCGGAGCGGCGCCGACGACGCGACCGCCGCCGGCCGCGCGACCGCTCCGGCCAGCGTGGGCGGGGGGAAGCGGTGCGGACGTCCCACCCCGACCTTGCGGTATATCCGCCATTTCTTGGAAATCGGCTCGAACAGGCTGGCCTGCGATCCGGTGGTTTCCGCCGTGCCCAGGAACAGCACGCCGCCTTGCGCCAGACCGAAATGGAACATCCCGATCACCGCCTTCTGCGCCTGCGGCTCGATGTAGATCAGGACGTTCCGGCAACTGATGAGGTCGAGGTTGGAAAACGGCGGATCGTCGATCACGTTCTGCACCGCGAAGGCCACCGCCTCGCGCAGGGGCCGCGCGACCTTGTACCCGCCGCCGAACGGCGTGAAGAAGCGTTCCAGGCGTTCGGGCGAGACGTCGACGGCGATGGTTTCCGGATACACCCCGGTGCGGGCGACATCGAGCGCACCGACGTTCAGGTCGGTTCCGAACACCTTGATTTCACGGGTCTTTCCCTGGGCGGCGCACTCTTCCATCAGCAACATCGCGACGGAATACACCTCCTCGCCCGTGGCGCAGGCGGGAACCCAGGCGCGGATCGGCTGGTCCGGCCCATGGTCGCGCACCAGCGGGCGGATCACCTCCCGCGCCAGCACCTCGAAGGCTTCCCGGTCGCGAAAAAAATACGTCACGCTGATCAGGAAGTCGCGCGCGAGTTGGTCGATTTCGGCCGTCTGCCCGCCGAGGAAGGCGAGGTAGTCGGCCATCGCGCCGATCTGGTGGATCGCCATGCGCCGCTCGACGCGACGGACGAGCGTCCGTTTCTTGTAGGCCCGGAAGTCGCGCCCGGTCTGGGCCTGCAAAAGCGTCAGGATACGGTTCAGGATGTCGTCGACGTCGTCGGGAACCTCGTCCGAATCTCCGGACAGCGCGATGTAGGGCTGCCGGGAGAAGGCGCCCAGGACCGCCGGAATGCGCGCCGGCGCCAGGACATAGTCGGCAAGCCCGGTGGCGATGGCGTTGCACGGCATGCCGTCGAACGCCGCCGTGGTCGGGTCCTGGACGATCACCAGCCCGCCGAACTCCTTGATGGACTTCAGCCCGTTGGTGCCGTCGGCCCCGGAGCCGGACAGCACGACGCAGACGGCCCTCTGCTGGTACGCGGCGGCCAGCGATCGGAAGAAGACGTCGATGGGCAGCCGGGTGCCGCCGGCCTCCGCCACCGGGTTCACCACGAACCGCTCGGATTCGAGGGTCACCGAATACCCGGCGGGCGCGACATAGACATGGTCCGCGGCCAGCGTCGCGCCGTCCCGCGCGCCCAGCACGGTCAGCGGCGTGCTTCGGGCCAGCAGGTCGACCAGCAGGTCCTCATGTTCCGGCGTCCGGTGCTGAAGCACGACGAAGGCCATGCCGCTTCCGCGCGCCATGCCCCCCAGCAGCGTCCGGATGGGTTCGAGCCCGCCGGCCGAGGCGCCGACCGCCACCACGGTGGTGGGTCGGCTGGACATGTCGGGCGCCGTGTCCCGCGCTTCGTCACCGGCCGTGTCCGCGACGCTTCCCAGTGTCGGTATGCTCATCGCGATCCTCGCTCATAGCCGATCCGGGGTTCTTGCAGACAGATCAAGCCCGGAAACGATAGGCCCTATCCGTCAGGGCCACAACGGCATTCGGAAATCCGTTCGGCCGCTATACTCATATTCAACAATAAGATGGCAGGGCCCGTGTCATAACTCTTTTGGGCGGAGCGGGCTTGACATCACGTCCCATGCAAGCCGCGCCCCGGAAATACTGTCGGCTATGGGTCGAGAACGGCATGAAACACTGTCAAGTTGACGAAGCCCCGACAAGCCGGCGGCGCGGCATGCGCCCATACCCCTCCCATAGGCGCTAACATGCGCTTCCGCGCATGAACTTTAACGGTGAACCAACCCTTTACCGTCATCCCCGCCTGCGCGGGGATGACGAATTGAATGAATGGCTGATCGTTGCAGCAGTCAACGCACCAAATACGTGCATGTTAGCGCCTATGCCCTACCCCTCCCCCGGCCCCGCCGACAAAGGGGCCGCCGGCCCGACAGCCCCCTGCCGCGATCTCAAGGACCACCGGGCCGCCGTGCTGCGCGAGTTGCGACGACTGGAAGGCGTGCCGTTGGGTCGCGCTGACGCTTGGCACCAACCTACGACCATCGCCCATGGGCGAAACAACGCCCAACCGCATAGCCAGACACTCCCCCATCCGTGCTACGATGCCACTCATGCGCGAGCCTCACACGGGGGTATGCAATGAGTGAAATCGAACTTGCCAGACAGGTCGTGGAGGTGATCGCCCCCGCCCTCCCCCTGCTGAAGGGCGTGGGCGACGGCGTCCTCCAGCAGACCGGCGCGAAGATCACCGACGCCACCCTCGGCCTTGCCAAGGCGCTCTGGGTCAAGCTGGGGCCGCGCGTGGAGGGCACCGAGGTTGCGCGGGCCGCCGTCCAGGACGTCACCTCCACCCCGGACGACGAGGACGCCCGCGCCGCGCTCCGCCTTCAGGTCCGCAAGCTCCTCCAGGCCGATCCACACCTCGCTGCGGATCTGACGGCCTTGCTCGGGAACGGCAACGTCGTCGCCTCCGGCCATGGCAGCGTCGCCATTGGCGGCAGCGTGTCGGGATCGGTCATTGTCACCGGCCACGGAAACACGGTGGGGCGCTGACCATGACCGGGGATACGACCGCTTCGGGACCGGGGGCCGTCGCCATCCACGGCAACGTGCGTGATGCAACCTTCATCCTCGGCGCCACTGCCGAAGCATCCGCTCCCCGCTTCAGCCCCCTCCACCAACTCCCCCCCGACCTGCCCGACTTCACCGGCCGCGCCGCCGACCTGCAAAGGCTGCTCGCCGCGCTGGACCGCGAATCGGGTGGCGCGGCGGCGGTGACGGCCATCCGGGGCATGGGCGGCATCGGCAAGACGACGCTGGCGGTGCACGCGGCGCGCCGGCTGGTGGCGCGCTACCCGGACGCGCAGATCCTGGTGAACCTCCAGGGCCACAGCGAAGCGCCGTCGCTCACCCCTGTCGAGGCCATGGCCCAGGTGGTGCGCGCCTTCCACCCGGAGACTCCGCCGGTCGACGACCCCGCCCAAATGCAGGCCCTCTACCGCTCGGTGCTGGCGGGCAAGCGGGCGCTGATCCTGCTGGACAACGCCGCCGACGCCGCGCAGGTGCGCGATCTGGTGCCGCCGTCGCCCTGTGGCCTGATCGTCACCGCCCGCGACCCCATCCCCCTGCCCGGCGCCACCCGCCTGGAGCTGCACGAACTGGCCCGCCCGGAGTCGCTGGCCCTGCTGCGCTCCGCCGCCGGCCGCGACGACGTGACGGAGGCCGAATGGGACACCATCGCCGCCCTCTGCGCCGACCTGCCGCTGGCCCTGCGCGTCGCCGGCTCCTTCCTCGCCGAGGCGATCGACTGGACCGCCGCCGACTGCATCCGCGACCTGTCCGACGAGCGCACCCGCCCGGACCGCCTGACCCTGGACGGCCTGCCCGACACCGGCGTCGCCGCCGTCCTGGGCCTGAGCGCCCGCCGCCTCGCCCAGTCCAACCCAACCCTCGCCGCCCGCTGGCAGGACCTGTCCGTCTTCCCCGCCGACTTCGACCCGCGCGCCGCAGCCGCCGTGTGGCGGGTGGAGGAGGACGAGGCCAAGCGGACGCTCACCACGCTGCTCGGCCGCTCGCTCGTGCTGTTCGACACGGACGAGCGGCGCTACCGCCTGCACGACCTGATGCGGCCGGTGGCGGCGCGGGTGTTCGCGGTGGCGGGGGTGGAGGACCCGGAACCGGGGAGCGAGGGGCGGCTGTTCGGAGCGAACTTGCGGCACGCGGAGCATTTCTGCAACGTGCTCGGCGAGGCCGACGATCTTTTCCTGAAGGGGCATGACGGCGTGCTCCAGGGCCTCCGCCTGTACGACCGTGAGGCGAAGAACATCACGACCGCCGCGGCCTGGGTCCGGGAAAACGCGAAGGAAGGCCATCCGGCAACAATTCTCGCCAACCAGTTCCCCAACGCCGGTGTCTACGTCCTGTCGCTCCGGCTGCACCAGCGGGAGTGGATCGTCTGGCTGGAGGCCGGCC
>DASWVP010000265.1:0-9806 GCA_036401175.1 Azospirillum sp.
TCGGGTAGGTTGGGTTGAGCGCAGCGAAAACCCAACGTCGCCGCGTCAGTCGCGCAGCAGCTCGTTGATCGAGGTCTTCGAGCGGGTCTGCTCGTCGACGCGCTTGACGATGACCGCGCAGTACAGGCTGGGCCCCGGCGAGCCGTCGGCCAGCGGCTTGCCCGGCAGGGCGCCCGGCACGACCACCGAATAGGCCGGCACGCGGCCGACGAAGGTTTCGCCCGTCGTGCGGTCGACGATCTTGGTCGTGGCGCTGATGTAGACGCCCATGGACAGGACCGAGCCGCGCTCGACGATCACGCCTTCCACCACTTCGGAACGGGCGCCGATGAAGCAGTCATCCTCGATGATGACCGGGCCGGCCTGCAGCGGCTCCAGCACGCCGCCGATGCCGACGCCGCCGGACAGGTGCACGTTCTTGCCGATCTGCGCGCAGGAGCCGACGGTGGCCCAGGTGTCGACCATGGTGCCCTTGTCGACGTGGGCGCCCAGGTTGACGAAGCTGGGCATCAGCACGACGCCCGGCGCGATGTAGGCGCTGCGCCGTACCACCGCGCCCGGAACGGCGCGGAAGCCGGCGGCGCGGAAGCGCGCCTCGTCCCAGCCCACGAACTTCGACGGCACCTTGTCGAACCAGCTGGCGCCGCCCGGCGCGCCTTCGATCAGGCCCATGTCGTTGAGGCGGAAGGACAGCAGCACCGCCTTCTTCAGCCACTGGTTCACCGTCCAGGCGCCGTCCACCTTCTCGGCGACGCGGAGGGTGCCGGAGTCGAGGCTGTTCAGCGCCTCCTCCACGGCGTCGCGCACGGCGCCTTTGGTGGCGAAGGTGATGGAATCGCGGGATTCCCAGGCGGCTTCGATGGTGCTCTGCAGGTCGGCGTGGCTCATGGTTCGGCAAACCGTCGGCTGGACAAATAAAGGCGCCGCACCATGCGGTGCCGCGCGCCGGCTTGTCAACACGCCACCGCCGCCGCATCCCACGTCGTGCCGCGTGTCCGCATGCCGCGCGTGCGCAGCCCGGTGCGTCGCATTTCGTGCGGCGGGCAAAGCGGCATGCCGGGACACCGCGTGCACGCACTTCCCCTGCGACAATTCACCCATTAGGGGTGACTTATGTTGACGTACATATGACTTGGGTCAAGGATGCCCCCGGCATTCGAGCCGAATGAATGGCGTTGCATAGTTTCAGATCCGCGGGAGTCCTCCCATGAAGACCATCACCATCCGGGCCAAGCTGCTCGCCGCCTTTTCCGCCCTGTTCCTTCTCATCGTCGGGCTCGGCACCTACGCCGTGAACCGGCTGGAGGTGATCGACCATCTCACCGACGAAATGGAGGAGAACTGGCTGGCAAGCACGCGCTGGCTTGGCGCGATCAACGGTGCAGCCGGGAAGTTCCGTGTCGCCGAGGCGCGCCACATCCTGGCCACCACCCCCGCCGAGATGGACGTGATCGAGCGGGACCTGGACGCGCGCGGCACGCTGGTGCGGGACGCGGTCGAGCGGTTCGAGCCGCTCGCCACGACCGAGGCGGAGAAGCGGGGGCTGAATGAGTTTCGCGCCGGCTGGACCGAATACTTGTCGCACACCAAGGAACTCCTCGCACTGTCGCGGAAGTCTCAGGCGGAGGAGGCGACGGCCTTGTTCCGGGGCAAATCACGCGAGGCGTTCGAGCGCGCCGAGGCGGTGATCGGGCGCCTGATCGAGATCAACGTCGCGGGCGGCGCACAGGCCAGCCGCAACGGCAACGCCATCTACGAGTCGTCGCGCTTCATGCTGATCGGGTTGGTGGCGGCGGGCGGCCTGTTCGCGGGCGTGGCCTGCTGGCTGATCGTCGCCGGCGTCTCCACCCCGGTGCGCAGCATGACTGCGGCCATGCAGCGTCTGGCAAGCGGCGACAAATCCACGGAGATCCCGGCGCGCGACCGCGGCGACGAGATCGGCGTCATGGCCAAGGCGCTGGAGGTCTTCAAGGAAAGCCTGATCGAAGCCGACCGCCTGCGCGCCGAGCAGGAGGCGCAGAAGATCGCCGCCGAGAAGCAGCGCCGCGCGATGATGCTGGAACTCGCCGACGATTTCGAGGGGCACGTCAACGGCGTGGTGGAGCACGTCTCCTCGGCGGCCACCGAGATGAACGCGACCGCCAGTTCCATGTCCGCCGCCGCCGAACAGGCCACCCGTCAGGCCGGCGCCGCGGCGGCGGCGGCCGAGCAGGCTTCGGCCAACGTGCAGACGGTCGCCTCGGCGGCCGAGGAGCTGGCCTCCTCCATCACCGAGATCGGCCGGCAGGTCTCCCAATCCTCGGAGATCGCCCGGCAGGCGGTGGGGCAGGCGGAGCGCACCAACGGCATCGTGGGCGGCCTGAATCAGGCGGCGCAGAAGATCGGCGAGGTGGTCGAGCTGATCAACAACATCGCCAGCCAGACCAACCTGCTGGCGCTGAACGCCACCATCGAGGCGGCGCGCGCCGGCGAGATGGGCAAGGGCTTCGCGGTGGTCGCGTCGGAGGTCAAGAGCCTCGCCAACCAGACGGCCAAGGCCACCGAAGAGATCGCCGGCCAGATCAGCGGCGTCCAGGGGGCGACCCAGGAGGCCGTGGGCGCCATCCAGGACATCCTCAAGACCATCGGCGACATCAGCCGCACCACCACCATGATCGCCTCGGCGGTCGAGGAGCAGCAGGCGGCCACCGGCGAGATCGCCCGCAACGTCGAGCAGGCGGCGCAGGGCACCCAGGAAGTCGCCAGCAACATCGTCGGCGTCAACGCGGCGGCGGCGGAAGCCGGCCGGGCGGCCGAACAGGTGCTTCAGGAGTCGGGTGAGCTGTCGCGGCAGTCGGAAAGCCTGCGCCGTGAGGTCGGCGGCTTCATCGCCAAGATCCGCGCCTGACGCGAATCGTGACGGGGGCGGGCCCGCCGGCTTGCCCCCGTCATTTCGAGGCGTTCCAATGGAACCATTGTGCAGTGCAATAAAAACCTCGAAAGCGGTTGGTCCGCTTCACTTTCGTCCACCCGGGGGAGGAGCCCGCATCGAAACGCGCGGTAATACCACCAAGCCGCATTCTTCGATCTTCTGGCAATCGGAATGCGGTCGCATGTTTTCGCTTGCGGTTCCTTTCCGGATCGCGTTTTATAGTAAGCGACTGCGCCACTCGCGCCGCAGAGGCCCGAGTTAGGGAGGAACGCAATCAATTCGGGCGGTCAACGCTCGGTGCCACAAAGGCAAAGGGGGCCGAAACAGGCTCCGGTGGAACGGCGAGGGAGCCTCCGGCCCCTCGCTTTTTCATGTCCGGAATTGCGCGCTCGCCGCCAGTGAGATTGTGTTCGGATTCGCTGCGAGGCATGGAAAGCGGCAGTCTTTGAAATCAATGCAATCATCGCCTAATCTGCTTCTCTCCACACCGTGGGACATGAGCGATGGCCAGCATTACGATCCGGAATCTGGAGGATCCCTTGAAAGCGCGGCTGCGGGTCCGCGCCGCCCACAATGGGCGCTCCATGGAGGAGGAGGTCCGCCACATCCTGCGGGCGGCGCTCACGGAAGAGCGCCCACCACCGCGCCACCTGGGTGAAGCCATCCGGCAGCGGTTCGCATCGCTTGGCGGCGTTGATATACCTGACACGGGTCGCGAGCCCCTGCGGGACCCGCCGAGCTTCGAGTGAAGTCCGAGCTTCGAGTGATGATCGTCCTGGACACCAACGTGCTTTCTGAGTTGATGCGCCCCGCGCCGTCCGAAGCCGTGCTTCGCTGGGTGGCTGCGCAACCCGCCGTCAGCCTGTTCACGACGACGATTACCCAAGCGGAAATCCTGTTCGGACTCGCCTTGCTGCCGGAAGGGCGCCGCCGGAGTGCCCTTCAGGTGGCGGCCGAACAGATGTTTGCCGAGGATTTTGCCGGTCGGGTGCTGCCCTTCGACGCGGCGGCGGCTTTGGCCTTCGCTCCCATCGCGGCGGGACGCCGCCGGAAAGGCCAGCCGACGGGAGCTTTCGATGCGCAAATCGCCGCCATCGCGGTGTCGCGTGGCGCGGCAATGGCGACCCGAAATGTGGCCGATTTCCTGGATTGTGGACTCCCCATCATCAATCCATGGGAAGGTTGAGCCGACCGTCTCAAGGATACCGAGCGGCTCGCAGGTTGGGTTTTCGGCCGCGCCTCGACCCAATCGACGCGGCCTCGCGCGGATCGGGTCGAGGCTGGCGAACCGCTATGCCATCAGCATCGCCTGCAGGTCCGCGGGCGGCAGCGGCTGCACGCCGCTGAGCGTGACCGCCTGCTCCCCGGCCGGATCGGGGGCTGTGTCGAACCCAAGGCCGTCGAACGTGAAGGCGTCGGCCGGCGCGGCCTCCATCGGGGCGAAGGCCTCCGCGGGGGCGTCCGCGGACTGCGCGGACTTGCCGGCCGACGAGATGCGGATGTCGTCATAGTAATAGGTGCGGCTGTCGGCGCCGGTGTCGCCGCCGCCGCCCCACGCCCATTTGTACACGCCGAGCTTCCAGTACGGCCCGTGTTCATCGTTGAAGGCGGTGGCCATGTTCTGCTCGTTGACCACGCGTTTGCCGTCGCGCCACACCTCCATGCTGCCGGTGTCGTCGGTGTAGCCCCACTTGATCTTGAACTTCCAGTCCGTCCACTCGCCGATCGCGCTGGAGACATCGCCCAGGTCGAAGGATTCCTTGGAATCATAGCGGTTGCTGCCGCCGCTGGGCGTGATGCGCGAGGCGTCGGCGTGGGTTTCCAGCACGAAGCGGCCGTCGCCGTCCCGCCCCGGCTGGATCTGCAAGGCGGCAGCCGGGTTCTTCCACGACTCGCCGCTGTCCGGGAAGTCGTGCCACTGCATCAGGATCTCCGGCGTGGAGTCCTTCTCCCAGTCCTCGGGGATGTAGATCTTGGCGTCGTATTCATAGGTGTTGCCGAGCTTGGCGTTGGCGGTCTGCGAGCCGGCGGCGGTGAACTCCGACCTGTCCATGCCCAGCGGCATGAATTCCGAACGAACGGCACTGTCGTCGCGGTCCAGGTGGGATTTCAGCGCCGTGCGCCCGGCGATGGTTTCGGTCTCGACGGAGGCGCCTTCGCGGCGGTAGCTGGTGCCCGAAAGCAGGGGGCTGTCGAAGGTGGCCTCGAACAGGGGGTTTGCCATCGAATGCTCCTTGATGTGGCCGTCTGAATGGCTGTGCCGTTGAAGAAGCCCCGACCACAAGCACGGCTGCGGCGGTACGCGGCCGCACGTGTGCCGTGCCGCGTTGGGTGCGCGATGTGGAAAGGGAGTGGGCAAGAAGAAAGACGCCGGCTTGCCCTACCGAAGAAATTCGAATGTCAGGATGTCGCTGTTTTGTCTGTCCTTGCCAATAGAAGCAATGTTCCTTGCGGGGAGAGTCGTATGACGACGGAGTTTGTCGGAGCAAGGTTCGCGACGGTATAGCCCATTCGGCGCTTGTCATTGGCTATCCCAACTTCATAGCTCGTATTGCTATGTTTGCACTGAAAATGTTCTTCTATGACTTGGGATTCGCCTGTGGCTACCCAATGAACCGGCGCGGGGGCTGTCGTCCGGACAGGTTTGTTCCGGACGGTCATCCACTTTGGATGGACTCGCTGCGATTGCGGCCGGGGGTAGGCCGAGGGGGTGGCGTCACCGGGCGCGGACGCGCCGCCCGCCGCGGGTGGTAAGCCCCTTTTCCCATTGTGGAAAAGGGGGGCTCGCGTTGGTCGGGGGAAGGGGCTTTACGGCGACGGCGGCACGGCGGCCAGCCAGGCGACCAGATCCTCGGCGATGTGGTCGATGTGCGTGCCGGCACCGACGCCGCCCCGGTCGGGGCGGGCCCAGTCGGCCTCGCTCTTCACCCACACCGTGGTCATGCCCAGCGCGTGCGCCGGCACCAGGTTGCGGGCGATGTCCTCGACCATGCAGGCGCTGTGCGGGGCGATGCCGTGGCGGTCCAGCAGCACCCGGTAGGGGCGCGGGTCGGGCTTGGGGATGTAGCCGGCCTCGACGATGTCGAACACCGTGTCGAAGTGGCGGGTGATGCCCAGCCGGTCGGTGACGTTGGCGGCATGCCGGGCCGAGCCGTTGGTGTAGATCACCTTGCGCCCCGGCAGCCTCTCCAGCGCCCGGTCGAGATCCGGCGAGGGCGCCACCGGCGTCACGTCGATGGCGTGCACGTATTCCAGGAACGGCACCGGGTCGACATCGTGCTCGACCATCAGCCCGCGCAACGTCGTGCCGTGCTGTTGGAAGAAGCGCTTCTGCATCCGCCGCGCCTCGTCGTAGGGCAGGTCGAAGCGGTCGGCGATGAACTCGCCGATGCGCCGGTCGACCTGCGCGAACAGGTTGCACGAGGCGGGATAGAGCGTGTTGTCGAGGTCGAAGATCCAGACCCCGATGTCGGAAAGCGGTGCGGCCATGGCGTGACAATGGGGCAGGGGCGCGGCCGGGGCAAGGCGGTTTCGCCGGTCCGGCGTCTGGCCGGCGTCTGGCCGATTGCGCGAGCTTTGGGGAAGCGTTAGCATTTATGGTATATCCAATCGGACATGCAGCCTCCGCGACATCCCGTGCCATCCTCCGCAGTCAGAGATTCCGACGCCGCCGCGTCCGTCGCGGTCACCGGCGCCTATCCCGGCCCGGCGCTGCGCCTCGCCGCCGACCTCACGGTCGCGGAGGCCAACGCCGCCGCGCGCGAATTGCTGGAGGTCGATCCGCGCTGGATCGCCAGCGTGCGCACATGGCTGGCCGCCGCCAGCGTGGCGCCGGGGCTGCGCTCCGTGCCGGTGGAGGCGCCGCGCGGCGCCATGGTGGTGGAATGGGCCGGCGTGCCGCTGCCCGACGGTTCCACCCTGCTGCTGGGCCGCGACGCCACGCTGGAGCGCCAGCTCCGCCAGACGCTCACCGAGTCGCGGCGGCGCTACAAGGACCTCGTCGAGGTGTCCAGCGACTTCGCTTGGGAAACCGGGCCGGACGGCCGATTCGTCTTCGTCACCCCGAAGGGTGCGCTGGGCTATGTGCCCGAAGCGCTGGTCGGACGCGACCCGCACGACCTGACGGTGGACGAGTGGGGCGATTTGCCGCTGCCCTTCGACACCCGCCGGCCGGTCGATCAGGCGGAGCTGTGGCTGAAGCGGTCGGACGGCGGGGCGGCCTGCGTCGTCGCCTCGGCGCTGCCGCTGTTCGCGCCGGGCGGCGACTGGGTGGGGGCGCGCGGCGTGTGCCGCGACGTGACCGAGACCGTGTTGCGCTCGGCCGAACTGGCCCGCGTGCGCAACCGCGAGAAGCTGCTCGCCCACATCGTGCACACGCTGCGCAACCGGCTCGATGCCGCCGAGGCGCTGGCCGTCGCGGCGGCCGAGACGGCGCGCGCGCTGGGCGCCGACGGCTGCCGCATCTACCGGGCGACCGAGGCGGGCGAGCTGGTGCTCGCCACCGAGTTCGCCGCCGGCGGCCCGTCGGAACTGGAGTCGGCGGACACGGCGGAGCTGCTGGCGCGGGTCGCGGCGGCGGACGATCCGGTGCCCGGGCGGCTGGGGCATCTGCACGTGCTGGCCTGCCGCACCGAGCACCAGCAGGCCGTCAACGGCGCCGTGGTGGTGTGGCGCGGCGACGACGCCGACCCGTGGGACGACGAGGACCGCCAGCTCATCGGTGGCGTCGCCGACCACATCGGCATCGCCCATGCGCATCTCGCCTACCAGGAACGGCTGCGCCGCCTGTCGGAGCGCGATGGCCTGACCGGCCTGTTCAACCGCCGCACCTTCTTCGAGCGGCTGGACGAGCAGCTGGGCCGACCGGACGCCGGGCCGTCGGCGCTGCTCTACGTCGACCTCGACAACTTCAAGGCGGTCAACGACCTGCACGGCCACCAGCAGGGCGACTCCGTGCTGAAGGCGATCGGCAGCCTGCTGACCAACGGCGTGCGCCCCGGCGACCTGCCCGGCCGGCTGGGCGGCGACGAATTCGTGCTGTGGCTGGGCCGTACCGACGAGGAGCGCGCCATGGTGGTGGCCGACCGCCTGCTGGCCGGCATCCGCGAGCTGAGCCACCTGTCGGCCAGCCCGGAAAAGCCGCTGGGCCTGTCCATCGGCATCGCCGTGCACCGGCCCGGCTGCGGCGAGACGGTGCAGGAGTTGACTGACCGCGCCGACGCCGCCATGTATGCCGCCAAGGCCGGCGGCAAGGGCAACTTCTCCATCGCCCCCGAACCACCCATTCCCGTGACCGGTCCCGCAGGGGAGACCACTCCTTGACCCGCCGCGACGTTCCCGCCGCCACCCCCTTAGCCGCCCTGGACCCTGGCGACTTCAACGCCGCCAAGGTGATGGTGCAGAGCGACGACCCGGCCGTGCGCCGCCGCGTCGCCGAATCGCCGCACGTGCGGCCGGAGCTGCTGTACTTCCTCGCCAGGGACGCGGTGTCCGAGGTGCGCCGGGCGATCGCCGTCAACGCCGTCACGCCGCGCCAGGCCGACCTGCTGCTGGCCAAGGACGCCGAGCCGTCGGTGCGCGGCGCGCTGGCCGACAAGATCGCCCGCCTCGTCCCCGACCTGGGCGCCGACCAGCTCTCGCAGATCGAGCGCATGACGGTGGAGTGCCTGGAAACGCTGGCGCGCGACCAGGGTACGGAGATCCGCGTCACGCTGGCCGAGGCGCTGAAGGACCTGCCGAACGCGCCGCACGCGGTGATCAACGCGCTGGCCCGCGACGTCGAGCTGCAGGTGTGCGGCCCGGTGCTGCAGCACTCGCCGATCCTCACCGAGGAGGATCTGCTCGACATCATCATGTCGGGTCCGGTGGCCGGGGCGCTGTCGTGCATCGCCGGGCGCAAGGAGGTGTCGGCGTCGGTCGCCGACGCCATCGCCCGTTCCGACGACGAGGCGGCGGTGACGGCGCTGCTCGGCAACGCGTCGGCGCAGATCCGCGAGGAGACGCTGGACCGCATCATCGATGAGGCGCCGGCGCACGAGCCGTGGCACGCGCCGCTGGTGCGCCGTCCCAAGCTGCCGGCGCGCGCGGTGGCGCGGCTGGCCAGCTTCGTCGCCGACGGCTTGCTGAAGGTCCTTCAGGAGCGCACCGACCTCGACCCCGAGGCGGCGCGGCACGTGGCGGAATCCGTGCGCACCCGACTCACCCGGGGCGGGGCGGAGGTGGCGCGGCCGCGCGGCCCCGTGGATCTGTGGGGCGACGAGGCGGCCGAGGAAAAGCCGGTCGAGCGCCCGACCGACCGCGCCGCGCGCCTGAACAAGGAAGGCAAGCTCACCGAGAAGCTGCTGGAAGGTTCGCTGGCGGAGGGCGACCGCGCGTTCGTCATGGCCGGGCTGGCGGAACTGGCCGGCGTGCCCCTGGGCACCGTCGACCGCATCATCACCACCCATTCGCCGCGCGCCGTGACCGCGCTGGTGTGGCGCGCCGGGCTGACCATGCGCTTCGCCCGGCAGGTCCAGCTGCGCCTTGCCCAGATTCCGCCAAAGTCGGCGCTTAATGCTCGGGAAGGGGTCCTGTACCCGATGACCGAGGACGAGATGCGCTGGCAGCTCGAATTCTTCGGCGTCGAGAACGGGTAACGCGCCCCGACACGTCAGTGCCGCCCGCGGGCGGTGGAGCCGTCATGCGCATCGCCTTCCTGCTGCTGTTCCTCGTCCTCGTGGGCGGCCCCGCCCTGGCCGCCAACCCGCCGCCGGCCGACCCGGAGGAGCGCAAGGTCGCCGCCGTGTTCGAGCAGGCGCGCACCGCGCTGGAGCAGGGGCGGGGGGCGGCCGTCGTGCCGCTGCTGTCGCGCGCCACGGTGGACAAGCTGGAGGCCGTGCGCCGCGCCGCCCGTGCC
>DASWVP010000266.1:0-7166 GCA_036401175.1 Azospirillum sp.
CTTCGCCTTCATGATGTTGGGCAGCGAGGCGTAGCGCGGCTCGTTCAGGCGCAGGTCGGTGGTGACCACGGCGGGAAGCTTCAGCTCCACCGTCTCCAGCCCGCCGTCGATCTCGCGCGTCACCGTCAGCACGCCGTCGCCGGGAGCGACCTTGGAGGCGAAGGTGCCCTGCGGCCAGCCCAGCAGCGCGGCGAGCATCTGGCCGGTCTGGTTGCAGTCGTCGTCGATGGCCTGCTTGCCCAGCAGCACGACCTGCGGCTGCTCCTTGTCGACCAGCGCCTTCAGCGCCTTGGCGACGGCCAGCGGCTGCACCTCGGCGTCGGTGTGCACCAGGATGGCGCGATCGGCGCCCATGGCGAGCGCGGTGCGCAGCGTCTCCTGGCACGCCGTGGGGCCCATGGAGACGGCGACGATCTCGGTCGCCGTGCCGGCTTCCTTGAGGCGCACCGCCTCTTCGACGGCGATCTCGTCGAAGGGGTTCATGGAGAACTTGACGTTGGCGGTCTCGACGCCCGTGCCGTCCGCCTTCACGCGGACCTTCACGTTGTAGTCGACAACCCGCTTCACGGGCACGAGGATCTTCATCGGTCCAAACCCCTTACTGCGGCGCCAGACGCACGGCGCCGTCGAGGCGCACGGTGGTGCCGTTCAACATGCGGTTCTGCACGATGTGCAGGACGAAATCGGCGTACTCCTCCGGCTTGCCCAGGCGGTGCGGGAACAGCGTGCCGGCGATCAGGGAGGCGTGCACCTCCGGCGGCATGCCGCCCATCATCGGCGTTTCGAACAGGCCGGGCGCGATCGCCATGACGCGCACGCCGCGCGGCGCCAGCTCGCGCGCGGCCGGCAGCGTCAGCGACGCCACGCCGCCCTTGGACGCGGCGTAGGCGCACTGGCCGATCTGGCCCTCGAACGCGGCGACGGAGGAGGTGTTGACGATCACGCCGCGCTCGCCGTCCTCGCCGATCGGGTCCAGCGCGGTCATCGCCTCGGCGGCGAGGCGCATGACGTTGAAGGTGCCGATCAGGTTGACGGTGATGACCTTGGAGAACGTCTCCAGCGGCATCGGCCCCTTCTTGCCGACGACGCGCGCACCCACCACGATGCCCGCGCAGTTGACGCAGATGCGGGCCGGCCCGTGCGCGTCGGCACCGGCCTTGAGCGCGGCCTGCACCGAGTCCGGGTTGGTCACGTCGCAGACGACGCCGACGCCGCCGATCGCCTCGGCGGTCGCCTTGACGCCGGCCTCGTTCACGTCGAGCACGGTGACCCTGGCGCCGGCCGCGGCCAGGGCGCGCGCGGTGGCGGCGCCAAGGCCCGACCCACCGCCGGTGACGACGGCGGCCTGGTTGCGGATGTCCATTGCGTTCCCTCCCTGATTTTTTCGTTTATGCGAACGTCAGCGCGCCGGCCGGGTGCGGGCCGAAGGCCGCGTCCACCGGCAGGGCGCCGGGCGGCTGCCACTTCGGCGCGTTGTCCTTGTCGACGATCACCGCGCGCACGCCCTCGCGGAAGTCCGGCGCCATGGCGACGTGCAGCGACAGGCGGAATTCCAGCGCCATCGCCTCGTCGAAGCTGAGCGCCGCCCCGTCGCGGAGCTGGCGGACGGTCACCGCCAGCGCGTACGGCGACTTGGAGCAGATGGTGGACAGCGTCTGCGCCGCCCACGGGTCGGACTCCGCCTCCAGCGCGCCCAGAACGGCGTCCAGCGTGTCGCCGGCGAACAGCCGGTCGATCAGGCCGCGCTTTTCCGCCAGCGGTGCCGGGCCGGGGTCCTGGTGGAAGCGCGCCAGCACCGCCTGCACCTGGGCATCGGCGGCCGCCACGTCGGTGATGTCGGCCAGCGCCGCCTTGAGGTTCTCGATGTCGCTTGAAGGCACGTAATGCGTGGCGATGCCGGCGTACAGCATGTCGGCCGCCTTCAGGCGCGCCCCGGTCAGGCCCAGGTACAGGCCGATGCGGCCGGGGCAGCGTGGCAGGAAGTACGTGCCGCCGACGTCGGGGAAGAAGCCGATGCCGGTTTCCGGCATGGCGAACAGCGTACGCTCGGTGGCGACGCGGTAGCGGCCGTGCACGGACAGGCCGACGCCGCCGCCCATGGTGATGCCGTCGATCAGCGCGACGTACGGCTTGGCGTACGTCTTGATGCGGCGGTTGAGGGTGTACTCCTCGCGGTAGAAGTCGGCCAGGAAGCCCTCGTCGCCGGCCGTCGAGGCGTCGTACAGCGCGCGGATGTCGCCGCCGGCGCAGAACGCCTTCTCGCCGGCCCCCTCGATCACCACCACGGCGACGGACGGGGCGGCGGCCCAGCGCCGCAGCGCCGGGTCGATCTGGCGGATCTGCTCCAGCGTCAGCGCGTTCAGCGCCTTGGGACGGTTCAGCGTGATGACGCCGCAGCCGCCGCGCGGCTCGAACAGGACGGTTGGCTCGCTCATGATGCCTTCTTTTCCTGGAAGATGTCGGCGTGGCGGTCGCGCAGCAGGTTCTTCTGCACCTTGCCCATGGTGTTGCGCGGCAACTCGTCGACGAAGAACACGCGCTTGGGCACCTTGAAGTTGGCAAGCTGCTCCTTGCACACGGCGACGACCGCCGCCTCGTCGGGCGCGGTGGCGCCCGGCCGGCGCAGCACGACGGCGGCGACCGCCTCGCCGAAGTCGGGGTGCGGCACGCCGACGACGGCGGATTCGACGACGCCGTCGATGCCGTCGATCACCGTCTCGACCTCCTTCGGGTAGACGTTGAAGCCGCCGGAGATGATCAGGTCCTTGGCGCGGCCGACGATGTGCACATAGCCGCGCGCGTCGATCTTGCCGACGTCGCCGGTGATGAAGAAGCCGTCCGGCTTGATCTCCTGCGCCGTCTTCTCGGGCATGCGCCAGTAGCCGGAAAAGACGTTCGGGCCCCGCACCTCGATCACGCCGATGGCGTCGGGGCCCAGCGTCGCGCCCGTCTCCGGATCGACGACGCGGACCTCCACCTCGGGCAGCGGGAAGCCGACGGTGCCGGGGATGCGCTCGCCGTCCAGCGGGTTGGAGGTCAGCATGCCGGTCTCGGTCATGCCGTAGCGCTCCAGGATCGCTTGCCCGGTGCGGGCGAAGAACTCCCGGTGCGTGTCGGCGAGCAGCGGCGCCGAGCCGGAGACGAACAGGCGCATGTGCGCCGTGGACTCCTTCGTCAGGCCGGGGTGCGTCAGCAGGCGGGTGTAGAAGGTCGGCACGCCCATCATCACGGTGGCGCGCGGCAGCAGCTTCATCACCTGTTCGGCGTCGAACTTCGGCAGGAAGATCATCGACGTGCCGTTCAGCAGCACGCAGTTGGTCGCCACGAACAGCCCGTGCGTGTGGAAGATCGGCAGCGCGTGCAGCAGCACGTCGTCCGGCCGGAAGCCCCAGTACCGGTGCAGCGTCAGCGAGTTGGAGCCGAGGTTCCGGTGGCTCATCATGGCGCCCTTGGAGCGCCCGGTGGTGCCGGAGGTGTAGAGGATGGCCGCCATGTCGTCCGGCCCGCAGGGCACGGTGGCGAAGTCGCTGGCGCAGTTCGCGGCGCGGGCGGGCAGGGTGCCGTCACCCGCCGTGCCCAGCGTCAGCACGTGCGCGACCTTGGCCTTGCCGGCGGTGTCCTTGAGCGCGGCTTCGGTCTCCGGCCTGCAGACGAAGACGTGCGGCTCGGCGTCGGTCAGGAAATACTCGACCTCCGCCTTGGTGTAGGCGGGGTTGAGCGGCAGGTAGACGCCGCCGGCGCGCACCACGGCGAGGTAGAGGACGATGTTCTCGGCGGACTTCTCCACCTGGACGGCGACGCGGTCGCCCTTTTTCAGACCGAGGTCGCTCAACAGGCGCGCGTAGCGGCCGGTGAGGTCCTCCAGGTCGGCGTAGGTGACGGTCTTGCCGTCTTCCGTTTCGATGAAGGGGCGGGAACGGTCCTTGGGGAAGCGGGACCGGAACAGGTCGAAGATGTTCCCGATGGAATCCGCCGCTGCGGTGTTGGCCAGTGCCGTTTCGGCCATGTCGCCCTCCCTAGGCGCGCCCCCAATGGCGCGGTTCGTTGGGTACGGGCTTAGCACACGCGCAGGGTGCTTTCCAGCGGTTTGTATACGGATGCCGTCAGGACTGTATACCGGCACCCCCCATGATCGATACGAATTCGGCGAAGATGTCGATCTGGATGGTCACGTGGCGGCGCATCGCCTGATACGCGCCCTCCGGGTCGCCCTTGATGATGGCGTCGACGACCGTGCCGTGCTCGTCGAAGCTGTCGTGGACGCGGGACGGGTGGTTGAGCTGGTAGCGGCGGTACGGGGCGAGGCGCACGAACAGGCTGTGCGCGATTTCCTGAAGCGGCTCGTTGTGGCTGCCGGCCTGGATGGCCTCGTGGAACTCGCGGTTCTTGGCGTAATAGGAATCCAGTTCGCGCGCCTGCATGTGCGCCATGGATTCGTCGTGGATGCGCTTGAGGTTCTGGCGTTCCGACTCGGACATGCGGCGCGCCGCGTAACGGCAGCACAGCCCCTCGATCTCCGACATCACCTCGAACATCTGCACCATGCGGTGCAGCTTCAGCGGCGCCACGACGGCGCCCTGGCGCGGCTGCTTCTCCACCAGCCCGGCGTGCACGAGCTGCAGGATGGCCTCGCGGATGGGCGTGCGCGAGATGTTGAAACGCTGCGCCAGCCCTTCCTCGTCCAGGCGGCTGCCGGGGCGCAGGCGGCCCAGGAAGATGTCCTCCTCGATGGCGCGGCGCACCTCGTCGGCGCGCGTGGCGCTGCCCTTCCTGTCGGACACCGGATCGCTCCCCTTCTCCATGGCTGCGGCATTCCGCCGCTCGGGCAGCCGATATACGTCCATGAACCGTCCCCTCCCAAACCCTTTTCACGCTCTGTGGCACGCGGCGCCCGCCTATATGAACACAGATGCGGCCGTCCGTGTATACAGAATGTGGACAGCGGGTATCCGGCATGCTACACCCGACTCAATCAAACAGGAGCCGCACGGCCACAAGGCCGGCGGTCGCGATCGGGAGGGTCGCCGATGGATTTCACGCTGTCCGAGGATCAGCAGGCGTTCCGCGATACGGCGCGCGACTTCGCGCAGGCCGAAATGGCGCCGCACGCCGCCCGCTGGGACGAGGAGGCGGAGTTCCCCGTCGACACGCTGCGCAAGGCGGCGGAGCTGGGGTTCGCCGGCATCTACGTGAAGGACGACGTGGGCGGCTCCGGCCTGGGGCGCGTCGACGCCGCCATCATCTTCGAGGAACTGGCCGCCGCCTGCCCGTCCACCGCCGCCTACATCTCCATCCACAACATGGCGTCGTGGATGATCGACACCTGGGGCACGGACGAACAGCGCGCGCGCTGGCTGCCGAAGCTCACCAGCATGGAACATTTCGCCAGCTACTGCCTGACTGAACCGGGGGCGGGGTCCGACGCCGGCAACCTGCGCACCCGCGCCGAGCGCGACGGCGACCACTACGTGCTGAACGGCTCCAAGGCGTTCATCTCCGGCGGCGGACGGGCGGACGTCTACGTGTGCATGGTGCGCACCGGCGGCGAGGGGCCGAAGGGCATCTCCTGCCTCGTCGTCGAAAAGGACGCGCCGGGCCTGTCGTTCGGCAAGCAGGAGCACAAGCTGGGCTGGAAGAGCCAGCCGACCTCGGCGGTCAACTTCGACAACTGCCGCGTCCCCGTCGCCAACCGCATCGGGGCGGAGGGCGAGGGGTTCAGGATCGCCATGAAGGGCCTGGACGGAGGGCGGCTGAACATCGGCGCCTGCTCGCTGGGCGGCGCGCGCTTCTGCCTGGAGCAGGCCATTTCCTACACCGGCGACCGCAAGCAGTTCGGCAAGCCGCTCAACGCCTTCCAGGCGCTGCAGTTCAAGCTGGCCGACATGGCGACGGAGCTGGAGGCGGCGCGCCTCATGCTGCACCGCGCGGCGGCGTCGCTCGACGCCGGCACGCCCGACGCCACGCTGCACTGCGCCATGGCCAAGCGCTTCGCCACCGACGCCGGGTTCAACGTGGTGAACGAGGCGCTGCAGCTGCACGGCGGCTACGGCTACATCAAGGAATATCCCATCGAGCGGTATTTCCGGGATCTGCGCGTCCATCAGATCCTTGAGGGTACCAATGAAATCATGCGCGTGATCATCGCCCGCCAGTTGACCGGCGGTTGAGGCGCGCGGCCCGCACAAGCGGGCGAAACGACGTTTCGGGGGAGGAACGCATGGCGACGATCGCCTTTATCGGACTCGGCAACATGGGCGCGCCCATGATGCGCAACCTGCTCAAGGCCGGGCACACCGTCCACGCCTTCGACCTGTCGGAGGCGGCCTGCGGGGCGGCGGCCGCGGCCGGCGCCCAGATCGCCGGCACGCCGGCCGAGGCGGCGGCGCAGGCCGACGTGGTGGTCACCATGCTGCCGGCCGGCCAGCATGTGAAGGACGTGTACATGGGCTCTGGCGGCGTCATCGCCGCCGCCCGGCCGGGCAGCCTGTTCATCGACAGCTCGACCATCGACGTGGCCTCCGCCCGCGCGGTGGCCGAGGCGGCGGCGCAGGCCGGCCACGCCATGGTGGACGCGCCGGTGTCCGGCGGCGTCGGCGGGGCCGAGGCCGCCACCCTGACCTTCATGGTCGGCGGCACGGCGGAGGCGTTCTCCCGCGCCGAGCCGGTCCTGGGCGCCATGGGCAAGACGATCGTGCACGCGGGCGGCAACGGCACCGGCCAGGCCGCCAAGATCTGCAACAACATGATCCTCGGCATCTCGATGATCGCCGTGTCGGAGGCGTTCGCGCTGGCCGAGAAGCTGGGCCTGGACGCGCAGAAGCTGTTCGACATCGCGTCCAAGTCGTCGGGCCAGTGCTGGTCGCTGACCTCCTACTGCCCGGTGCCCGGCCCGGTGCCGACCTCGCCGGCCAACCGCGACTATGCGCCGGGCTTCGCCGCCGGCATGATGCTGAAGGACCTGAAGCTGGCGGTCGAGGCCGGGCAGGTCGCCGGCTCGCCGCTGCCGCTGGGCGCGGAAGCCGCGCAGATGTACGCGCTGTTCTGCAACGCGGGCAACGCCGGCGTCGACTTCTCGGGCATCGTCAGGATGCTGCGGGGGCAGTCATGAGCACCCCCCCCATGGAAAAGGGCGCCACCATCTTCGAGGCGCGCACCGTCTCGCTGCG
>DASWVP010000267.1:0-5203 GCA_036401175.1 Azospirillum sp.
GCCCCGGGAGCCCAGCGGGCGCTATGTCGCGCGAGACGCTGGAACGCGTGCTGAGCCGCATGGGCGAGGACCCCGCCCCCGTCGCGGCCCGGCCGGCGTCGCCCGCGCGTCCGGCCCCGGCGGGCGAAGGCGTCAACCACGAAAAATCGATGATGGCCATCGCCAAGGCGTTCGCCGCCAAGAAGATGGGCTGACCCTCGACCGGGCCCTTTGGGCGCGTCAGTCGAACCAGCCCTTCTGCTCGATCGGCTTGCGCACCGGCGGCGGGCTCGCCAGCGCGGTGTGGCCGTTCTTGTAGGGGTCGGGGATGTAGTGGCAGTTGACGTCGGCCAGCGTGCGATAGCAGTAGACGTTGGAGCGGTCGACCACGACCTCCTCCGGGCAGTACTGCCCCGTCTCTTCCAGCTTGATCCACGAGCAGTTGCGGCCGGTGACGCCGGACACCAGATGATCGCCCAGCGTCTTCTTGGTGGTGTTCAGCGATCCGAATTCGACGGCGGCGAGGCCGACCTGCGCAGCCCCCATGGGCGTCGTCCAGCAGGCCGAAAGCGTCGGCGCTGCCAGCAGCATCAGGACCATCGCGCGTAGCGACCTCATGGCGACCATCGCTTTCCCCTCCACTCCGCGCCATTGCACGCCGCCGCCGTTAACATCGGGTGAATTAGCGCAGCAGGACGCAGCTCCGGCCACGGCACTGCACCAGCACGAAGGAATCCTTGTTCTCCGAACAGTTGACCTTGAACACCACCTCGCTCTCGCGGCCGGGGCCGTAGCGCATGACCTCCACCTTGGTCGGCGTGCAGTTGCCGGCGCGCGCCGCCTCCTTGGCCTCGGCCTGCCCGTTCGACACGGTCGCCGCCGTGGCCGGGGTGGCGGCCGGGGTGGCGGACAGCAGCAGCGCGACGAGGGCGACGGGGAACGGCGGACGCATGGGCGGAACACGGGCGGCGGTTGCGGGGCCATCGATTATGCCACGCCCCGCCCGCCAGCCCATCCTTGTTTCCACGCCCTCCGCACGGCATGCTGGCCGGCGAGGAAACGCCGAAGCCGAACACGAAAAGAAGACGAACGCTCATGATCGAGCCGCTCGCCGCCCTACGGCGGTTCTGGGAAGGGAAGGCCGCCGGCCGGCCGATGCCGGTGCGGCGCGACTTCATCGCCGAGGAGTTCCGGCCATGGTTCGGCCACCTCGTCATCGTCAAGGTGGAGGGGGAGGCGTCGCGCTTCCGCGTCACGCTCGCCGGGCTGGAGGTCGTCCGCTATTATGGGCGCGACCTGACCGGGCGTGTTCTCGACGACGAAATGGGGCCGGAAGGGTTCGAGTGGATCGTCGCCACCTACCGCGAGTGCGCGCGCACCGCCCGCCCCGTCTACAACACCACGCCCTCGCAGGCCTACAACGGCACGGTGCTGAAACTCGGTCGGATTCTGTTGCCGTGCGGCGCGAACGGGCGGGTGGACACCATCGTCTGCGGGATCTATCCGGCCGAATCGCTTGTGGGAGCATCGGCGGGATCATTCCGGTGGACAGGCGCCGGCTGGGATTGACGGGGGGATGGCCCCGTCTTCCCAGCCGGCGGTCGAAGACTTGTCACAATCGGTCTGCTTGAAAAGTATTGCGCTGTGTTCTGCGCGCCACAAATGTTTTTTCATTCGACGACTTTTCGCGCAAACCGCTTCGAAATTCGAAGTATCGGGTTCGCCGCCGCCGACGTGACGGGAGCGCCAGCCCACGGGCATCCTCCGTCACGTCCCTGCCGAAGGCGCGGCTAGGGCAGGGTGGCGAACCAGTCGGCCAGCACCTGGCTGTCGGTTACGCCGGCCAGCGTGACCGCATTGCCGCCGCCGAAGTCGATCTCCGTACCGCCGCCGACCGAGCGGATGGTGTAGGTGGTGCCGGCCGCGACCGTGATGCGGTCGCCGTGCCCGAAGTTGAAGTTGTAGACGGTGTCCTGCCCGAAGGTGCCGGTGAAGACGAAGCTGTCGGCGCCGTCGCCACCGTCCAGCGTGTCGTTGCCGTCGCCGCCCACCAGCGTGTCGTCGCCCAGGTTGCCGTTCACGCTGTCGTTGCCGACGCCGCCGAGCACGTCGTCGTTGCCCTGGCCGCCGAACAGGGTGTCGCCGCCGTCGCCGCCATCCAGCGTGTCGCTGCCCAGGTTGCCGTACAGGCCGTCGCCACCGATGCCGCCCGCGACATCGTCGCCGTCCTGCCCGCCGAACAGGGTGTCGCCGTCCTGCCCGCCGAAGAGCGTGTCGCTGCCCAGGTTGCCGTACAGCGCGTCGCCGCCGCTCCCGCCATAGAGCGTGTCGTTGCCGAACCCGCCCGACAGGGTGTCTTCGCCGACGTCACCGTCGATCTCGTCGTCGTCCTCGCCGGCGTCCAGCGTGTCGTTGCCGTCGCCGCCGTACATGGTGTCGCGCCCGCCGCCGCCGAAGGCGCGGTCGTTGCCCAAGTTGAAGTGCAGCACCTGATGGCCGTTGTCGCCGGCGTAGTCGTCGTCGCCGTCCGAGCCCTTGTGGTCGCGCACGCGGATGTGCATGACTTGGCTGTTGACGGTGATCTTGACGTCGTACTCGGCTTCCACCGGGTCATCGGACGCGCTGGAATCGTCGGTCTTGCCCTTGCCGTGCTCCTCGCCATTGCCACCGTTGTCGTCCTTGTCGTCGGTCTTGGACCCCGAGTTCTGGGACGCGGCCGCCGCGCGGGAAGCCGGCGCCGACTGTTGTTCCGGTTGTTCCCACCCGATGATGTCGTCAAGGACGCTGGACATGCTTGCCTCGCTTCGTTCGCTGATGCCAAGATCGGCCCGCTCTTCCGCACATCGGGCGGCGACGGACGCGCTTCATCTCTCCGGCTGCCCGGAATGATTGGTGTGGTTGGCGTTGATGAGCGCACTGTTGCGCCATTTTACTTGGTCTGCAAATATTTTATACTTTGGGTAATTTATCGGCGGTTTGCTTCGAAATTCGTGCGATTTTTGCGCCTGGAGGAGGAGGAGCCGGAATGGTGGAGGACGAGGGGAGGGGCCGCCCGCCAGGACGCCGGGTTGGCGTGGCGGAGGTTCGGGCGCTGGCGAGCCGGGGGCTGGGCACCGCGGAGATCGCCCGCTGTCTGGGCATCGGCGAGGCCGACGTCTGGCGCCTGCTGCAAGCCGGCGACTGCATGGGCCGCCCCCCGGTGGAGGAATAGGCGCGCCGGCCCGGCCGCGCCCGAAAAAGGTCATGGGTTAAGACGTCCTTAATTATGGCTAACAAAAGGTAAATGAGGTTAGATGGCGGGGTCCCGTGATGGAGGAAGCCATGGCCCAGATCCTGTCGTTCCCGAAGCTCGCCGAAGCCCGTCACCGCCCCATCCTGCCGGCCGGCCACGATGCGCCGCAGGTGGGCGGCACCGATGGCGGCACCGATGGCGGGCAGGCCGAGGCCCTGGCCGTCTTCGAGCGGCTGATGGCCTTCCACGCCGACACCCAGCGTCAGATGGCCGATCTCATGCGGGTGGGCGAGCGGGCGGCGGCCGGCCGGCCGGAGGCGGAGATCGTCTACTATCCGGTCCCGCGCACGGCCGCCCTGGGCTGACACGGATCAACGGCCCCGGTCACGCGTTGTCAGGGCAACCGTCGCGATGAGGGAGATCCTCCATGCACCGCACCTTGCGTTCGCTGCCCATCCTCGGCCTGCTGTCTCTGGCCGCCTGTGCGGGTGGACCGGAGGCGCGGAGCCTGGACACCGTCTCTCCCGTCACCCTGCTCGGCCACGTGGTGCTGTCCGCCGACGCCACGCGGGAACTGGGGGAGGTGGAGGACGTGGTGGTCGGCCCGGACGGACGGGTCATGCAGATCCGCGTGGTCTCCGGCGCGCCGATGTACCATCCGGTCAGGCGGCGGGCGGTGATCGACGCCGACCGGGTCCGCTTCTCGCGCCAGCGCAACGGCCTGCTGCTCACCGGCATGGACAGCCAGCAGTTCGCCAGCCTGCCGGACGCCTATTTCGCGGATGACAACGTCCTGGCGCTCGGGCCGTCGCCGCTGCCGTCGCGCATGCCCTCGATGGTGTTCCGCGGCCTGCCCACCAACTGGAGCGGCGCCGTCAGGCCGCTCGGGGCTCCGGCGGTCCGCTGACGGGCAGGGGAGGGAGACGCGCCGCATTCGGCCCTGCAATCGGCGGGCGGACTGCGCTACGTTGCGCGCGCCATTCCGCCACGGACCCCGCCCCATGCCGCACCCGTTCAGCCTTGCCGCCTGCGCCCTGCTCGCCGCCCTGCTGCTGCCGTTGGCGGCGCAGGCGCAGAACGGCACCCTCACCTTCCTGCACGTCAACGACGTCTACCAGATCACGCCGGTGCAGGGCCGTGGCGGCTTTGCCGAGCTGATGACGCTGCTGCGCCGGGAGCGGGCGCGCAACCCGGCCGCCGTCACCACGCTGGGCGGCGACTTCCTGTCGCCGTCGCTGCTGTCGGGCCTGACCAAGGGCGCGCACATGGTGGCGCTGTTCAACGCGCTGGGCGTCGAGGCGACGGCCTTCGGCAACCACGAGTTCGACTTCGGGCCGGAGGTGGCGAAGCAGCGTCTGGCCGAGTCGCGCTTCGTCTGGCTGGGCACCAACGTCCTGGGTCCAGACGGGCAGCCCTTCGGTGGCGCCGCGGCGACCTGGACGAAGACGGTGGGCGAGGTGACGGTCGGCTTCCTCGGCGTCCTGACGCCGGAATCCGGAAGCCTGTCACATGCCGACGGCGTGCGCTTCGCCCCCATCGTGCCGGCCGCGGCGGAGGCGGTGAAGCGCCTGCGCGCCGACGGCGCGCACGTCATTGTCGCGCTCACCCACCTGACCATCGGCGAGGACCGGGCGCTGGCGCGCGCCGTCAAGGGCATCGACCTGATCCTGGGCGGCCACGACCACGACCCGATCAGCGTCCACGAGGGCGGCACGCTGATCCTCAAGGCCGGCTACGACGCCCATTACCTGGGCGTGGTCGACCTGACGGTGCGCACCGCCACCGGCGACAAGGGCCCCGTCACCAGCGTCGAGCCCGCCGAGTGGCGCTTCACCGCCACCGCCGGCACCGCGCCGGACCCGGAAATGGCGGCGCTGGTCAAGGGCCGGACGGACGCGCTGGACGCCGACCTGAACGCCGTCATCGGCCGCACGGAGACGGAACTGGACAGCCGCCGCGGCGCGGTCCGGGCGCGCGAGACGTCCATGGGCA
>DASWVP010000268.1:0-3666 GCA_036401175.1 Azospirillum sp.
CTTCGCCTTCATGATGTTGGGCAGCGAGGCGTAGCGCGGCTCGTTCAGGCGCAGGTCGGTGGTGACCACGGCGGGAAGCTTCAGCTCCACCGTCTCCAGCCCGCCGTCGATCTCGCGCGTCACCGTCAGCACGCCGTCGCCCGGAGCGACCTTGGAGGCGAAGGTGCCCTGCGGCCAGCCGAGCAGCGCGGCGAGCATCTGGCCGGTCTGGTTGCAGTCGTCGTCGATGGCCTGCTTGCCCAGCAGCACGACCTGCGGCTGCTCCTTGTCGACCAGCGCCTTCAGCGCTTTGGCGACGGCCAGCGGCTGCACCTCGGCGTCGGTGTGCACCAGGATGGCGCGGTCGGCGCCCATGGCGAGCGCGGTGCGCAGGGTCTCCTGACACGCCGTGGGGCCCATGGAGACGGCGACGATCTCGGTCGCCTTGCCGGCTTCCTTGAGGCGCACCGCCTCTTCGACGGCGATCTCGTCGAAGGGGTTCATGGAGAACTTGACGTTGGCGGTCTCCACGCCCGTGCCGTCCGCCTTCACGCGGATCTTCACGTTGTAGTCGACCACCCGCTTCACAGGGACGAGGATCTTCATGTCCGAGCCTTGCGCTAGACGCACCGAATGCGGTGCCGAAAACGGGCAGCTTTCACAATGCGAGGGACCATAGGATTTGCGGCAATGGCTGTCAACGCCGCCCATACCGCAGCGCACTGTGAAAGCAAGCGCCAAAAAGCGGCGTTTCGCAGGTCAGCGATTGGCGCCGGGCACCCACAGCACGTCGCCGCGCCCGTGGTCGTTCAGGTGGCGGCTCAGCACGAACAGGTGATCCGACAGGCGGTTGACGTACTTGATGGCAGCGGCGGTCACCGGCTCGTGCCCGGCCAGTTCGGTGATCAGCCGCTCGGCCCGGCGCACGACTGTGCGGGCGAGGTGCAGTTGCGCGGCGGCCGGGCAGCCGCCCGGCAGGATGAAGGAATTCAGCGGCTCCAGCGTTTCGTTCATGGAATCGATCTCGCGCTCCAGCCGGTCGACCTGGGATTCCTGGATGCGCAGCGGCGGGTACTTGGGGTCCGCCTCCTCGGGCGTGCAGAGGTCGGCGCCAAGGTCGAACAGGTCGTTCTGGATGCGCGCCAGCATGGCGTCGGCCTCCGGCGTGGCGGCGGTGTGCAGGCGCGCCACGCCGATGACGGCGTTCGCCTCGTCCACCGTGCCATAGGCGGCGACGCGCAGGCTGTGCTTGGGCACGCGCTCGCCGTTGCCCAGCGAGGTCTGCCCCTTGTCGCCGCCACGGGTGTAGATGCGGGTCAATCGAACCATGGGCGTCAGGCCTGCGTCAGAAGGGCGAGGATGAACAGCACCAGCGCCACCCCCTGCAAGGTGACGCGCATGCGCATCAGCCGGTTGGACCAGCGCAGGTTGCCTTCGCCACCCTTCGCCATGAAGAACACGCCGACCAGCAGCGACGCCAGCACCGCCAGCATCGCAAGGCCGAGGAGGATCGTGAAGATGCCGCTCATCGTCCGGATATAGCGTGGCCGTGGCCCGGCGGCCAGTGCTGTAAGGGAAGACGGATTCCGGGACACGGATGCACACGGATTTTGCACGGATGGACACGAATTAAAAACCGATCCCTTGTCATCCGTGTCCATCCGTGCGCCGGCCCCGCCGGCATCCGTGTCCATCCGTGTCAAAATTTCCTTCCGCTACAGCGCCCGCATCGCCGCTTCGACACGGGCGAGGTGGCGGGCGCGCCTGGGCGCCGTGGCGCGGTCCATGTCGTAGAGCGCCAGATAGCGGAAGGCGGCCTGCGGCGCGCAGGCGGTGAGCAGGCCGCCCTTGAGGATGCGGCGGGCGGGGTTGCGCATGTACAGCTCGGCCACCCACCACGGAGAGCCGAAGCTGGTGAGCACCGCGACGCGCTTCAGGTCGGTCAGCAGCGGGTGGATGCGCCCGCCCGCAAGGTCGTGGCGGAAGGCGACTCCGGGCGCCCAGACGCGGTCGAAATAGCCCTTGAGCATCGCCGGCATGTCGAACCACCAGTGCGGGTAGCTCAGCACCAGCGCCTGCGACCAGCGCAGCCGCTCGACCAGCGGCGCCACGGCGGACGTGTCGTAGTCGGCGGCGTAGTAGCGGCCGCGCTCGGCGGCGCTCAGCGCCGGCTCGAACCCCTCGGCGTAGAGGTCGGTCTCCACCACCTCGTGCCCGGCGGCGCGCAAGCCGCCCACGGCGGCGCGGTGCACGGCCGCCGCGAAGCTGTCGGGCAGCGGGTGGGCAAGGATCGCCTGGACGCGCAACGCGGCCTCCCTCATCGTTCGGCGGCACGATAGCACGGCGGCGCGGCCGTGCTAGACTGCGCCGCCCCTCTACCGATCGCGACCGCCGGACCATGCCGCCCAACGCCAAGCCGCAGCCGACCCGTTACGCCATCCAGAAGGCGCGCGGCAAGGGCTGGAAAACGCTGGAGGTGGGGGAGGAGCTGGCACAGACCGAGGCGCGCTTCGACCTGATGGTCAAGGTCAACCCGCGCGCCTACTTCCGCCTGATCCAGCTCGACTACAACCCCGACACCACGTACGAGGGGATGGAATTCAACTGGACGCTCATCCGGATCCACGACCCGACGAAGCCGGCGGCGGGCAGCCCGCCCAGGGGAAAGCCGGCCGGCAAGCCCGCCCTCAAGGTCCGTCGCGGCAAGGAAAAGGTGCGGGTGCCGCTGCGCTTCTACCTGACGGTGGTCGTGCTGGGCGCGCTGGTCGGGCTGCTGGCGTATCTGCGCTATGGCACGGCGCCGTGAGGCTCAATCCGGCGTGTAGCCCTTGCGGCGCATGCAGGTGCCGAAGATCTCCTTGCGGTACTTGAACTGCGGCGTTTCGGGCAGCGGGCGGTGCGGGTAGCCGCGCAGGCGCATGATGGTGTCGACCTCGTCGCCGCACTCGTCGAAGGCGGCCATGGGGGTGTCGCCGCTGGCGGTCCACTCCCGGTAGGAGGGATTGCCGCAGCCCGCGAGCAGGAGCGCGCCGCCAAGGGCCGCCGCCGCGCCCAGCCGAGTCGCCAACCGACGCATGGGTGTCCTCCCGATCCGCGAGCGAGGCTGAAAAATACCACAAATTTTATCTATCAACCGTTAACGGGCGGCGAGGGGGCGGACGCGTCGGGGTTACGCCCTGCCGGCGGGCTTGCGGGGGCGGCATTGCAGGGCCGAAAAAATCGCGCCCGGAAAAACGCCGCAATCTGGTAACTAAACACCCCGTACACACATCCGGCGCGCGCATCTCGGACGGAGGGGAACCCATGGCTGACGCATCCAGGCACTCACGCCCGCGGCTCGTGCTGGCGCTGCTCGGTGGGCTGGCGGCCTGCGCCGTCGCGGCCGGGCCGGCGCAGGCCCAGCAGGCGGCCGACGTCCAGTGGGTGCAGATGTTCCTCAAGGAGAAGGGCTTCGACATCGGCGGCCGGGCCAACGGCCAGATGACCCAAGGCACCCGCAACGCGCTGAGCGCCTGGCAGAAGTCGGCCGGCCTGCCGGCGACGGGCAACCTGGACGCCGCCACCACCTCGAAGATCATGGCCGAGCGCAACGCCAAGACCGCCGGCACCATGAACAACCTCGCCAAGCAGAAGATCGGCGGCGGCGGACCCGGCCAGGAAAAGCCGCAGAAGGAGGTGGCGCCGCGC
>DASWVP010000269.1:0-14189 GCA_036401175.1 Azospirillum sp.
GCGGCGGTCACCGTCCTGGCCGCCGACGCCACCACGGCCGACGCCGTGTCCACCGCGCTGTCGGTGCTGCCGGAGGAGCACGCCGCCGGCCTGCTGCGCGGTCGTCCCGACCTCGGCGCCCGCCTGACGCGTCCGGACGGCGGCGTCCTCACCCTCGGTTCCCTGGTTTCCTGATCGGAGTGTTCGCTATGGGCAGTTTCAGCCTGATGCACTGGCTCGTCGTTCTCGCCCTGGTCCTGCTGCTGTTCGGCGCCGGCAAGCTGCCGAACGTCATGGGCGACCTCGCCAAGGGCATCAAGAGCTTCAAGTCCGGCATGAAGGACAACGACGCGGAGGCGGTCGAACACAAGCCGTCGTGAGGAGTGATCGACGTCACGCGGTGCACGAACCGCCGCCCAGCACGCAGAACTTGGCGCAATGGCGGTGGTTCAGCTTGACGGCGCCGCGGTGGAAATGGCCGCCGTCGGCGCCGGCCGCCTGGGCCAGCGTCGCGCCCATCTCGAAGCGCGTGTCGTAGGGCAGCAGCGTGCAGGGGACGACGACGGCGCGCGGCGCGCCTTTGCGCTTCACCACCATGCGGCTCGACGCGCACATCATCGCGCCCGGATGGATGCCCAGGATGCCCCAGCAGGCGGTGGTGATCTCCGGCACCTCGGCGCGCAGGTCCATTTCGGGGAACAGCACCAGCGTGTGCGGGCTCGCGGCGTCGAGAGGCAGGCCGTGTTCGGCGAACAGCCGGGCGTAGCCGGCGCGCAGCTCCGCCTGCTCCTCCCCCCAGCAGGTCCGCCCGGCCACGGCGACGGCGAAGCCCGCGCGGGCCAGCCACGCCAGCCCGTCCATGGTCCGGGCGAAGCTGCCCGCGCCGCGTTCGCGGTCGTGCAGGGCGGCCGTGTGGTGGTCGAGGCTGACGCGCAGGCGCAGGCGCCGGCCGAAGCGGTCGCGCAACGCCAGCAGGGCGCGCCGCACGGGCGGGCGCTGCATCGGCTGCATGGCGTTGGTGAGGATCAGCACCTCGAACCCGCGCTCCAGGCACAGTTCGGCCAGCGCCGGCAGGTCGCGGTTCAGGAACGGCTCGCCGCCGGTGAAGCCGATCTCGCGCGTCGGCAGGTCCAGCGCGGCGATCTCGTCCAGGTAGGGGCGCACGTCGTCCGGGCCGATGTACACCAGCCGGTCGTTGGTCGGGCTGGAGTCGATGTAGCAGTGCCCGCAGGTGATGTTGCACAGCGTGCCGGTGTTGAACCACAGCGTGTCGAGCCGGTCGAGCGCAACGCTGGCCCGCCGTTCGCCCCTGGCGGTCCAGTCCGGGTCGTCGAACTTCGCGCGGACGGGCGCGGCCTCGGCGGTCGGGATGCCGGTCATGCGGTCTTTCCTGGCGATGGAGCGGACACGATAACGGGCGGCCCACCGGGCCGCCAGTCACGTTGCCTTGAACGGTTGGTGATCGCTCAGCCGCGCTCGCCCAGGGGCTTGACGGGCCGCGTGGTCTCGCCGGTGTAGAGCTGGCGCGGGCGGCCGATCTTCTGCTGCGGGTCCTCGATCATCTCCTTCCACTGCGCGATCCAGCCGACGGTGCGCGCCACGGCGAACAGCACGGTGAACATGCTGGTCGGGAAGCCCATCGCCTTCAGGATGATGCCGGAGTAGAAATCGACGTTCGGGTACAGCTTCTTCTCGATGAAGTACGGATCTTCCAGCGCGACCTTCTCCAGCGCCATGGCGATGTCGAGAAGCGGTTCGTCCTTGATGCCAAGCTCCTGCAAAACTTCATAGCAGATCTGCCGCATGATCTTGGCGCGCGGGTCGTAGTTCTTGTAGACGCGGTGGCCGAAGCCCATCAGGCGGAACGGGTCGTTCTTGTCCTTGGCGCGGCGCACGAACTCGGGGATGCGGTCGGTGGAGCCGATCTCCTCCAGCATCTTCAGCACCGCCTCGTTCGCACCGCCGTGCGCCGGGCCCCACAGCGCCGCGATGCCCGACGCGATGCAGGCGAAGGGGTTGGCGTGCGAGGAGCCGGCCAGACGGACGGTGGAGGTGGAGGCGTTCTGCTCGTGGTCGGCGTGCAGGATGAAGATCTTGTCCATCGCCTTGGACAGGACCGGGTTGACCTCGTACGGCTCGCACGGCGTGCCGAAGGTCATGTAGAGGAAATTCTCGGTGTAGCTCAGGTCGTTGCGCGGGTACATGAAGGGCTGGCCGACCGAGAACTTGTAGGCCATCGCCGCCATCGTCGGCATCTTGGCGATCAGCCGGTGCGCGGCGATCTTGCGCTGCACCGGGTCGGCGATGTCGGTGGAATCATGGTAGAAGGCCGACAGCGCGCCGGTCACGCCGCACATGATCGCCATCGGGTGCGCGTCACGGCGGAAACCGGTGTAGAATTTGACCAGCTGCTCGTGCACCATCGTGTGATAGGTGATGGTGCGGGTGAAGTCGGCCTTCTGCCCGGCATTCGGCAATTCGCCGTTGAGCAGCAGATAGCAGACCTCCGGGAAGTCGCAGTGCTCCGCCAGATCCTGGATGGCGTAGCCGCGGTGCAGCAGCACACCCTCGTCCCCGTCGATGAAGGTGATGGCGGACTCGCAGCTTCCCGTCGAGGTGAAGCCGGGATCGAAGGTGAAATAGCCGGTTTCGGCATACAGCTTGCGCACGTCGATGACGCGCGGACCGGTCGAGCCTTCCAGCAGCGGCAGCGTGACCGTGCGGCCGGTCGTGTCGTCGGTCAGCGTGACGGTGCCGACCTGGCGAACGTCGTCGTGTCCGGGCTTCATCGTGGTGGCCATAAGCCGTGCTCCTCTCGCGTGCGTCGCACCCGCTAGGAGAGGTGTGGCGGACCGGCGTTCCGTCAACCGTTCGCCTTCGTATGAGGCCGCTTGCCTTTTCCGCCGTCTTTGCGGCGGCGGGGGCCGCATCTCCCCGACAGGTCGAAGTGCGGGAAAGAGAGTATTTTGCCACAGGTGGACACAGATAAACGCAGATTAAGAATGATTGGATAATACATCGTCAGGGCAATCTGGCGAAGTACTTGATTAGATTATTTGGTACTCCGTCATCCCCGCCTGCGCGGGGACGACGGTGTTCCTATTTGAAGGGAATCCAAGCGTTCACCCGATTGTCCCGACGATTTATTATCCAATCATTCTTAATCTGTGTTTATCTGTGTCCATCTGTGGCAAAAACCCCCCTCTCCCCAAACCACACGTTCCACAAGGGGAGAGGGGGGTTTTCGCGTCTTCACGCCACGGCCACGCGTTCCACCTTGGCGGGCAGGCCCTGGCGGACGGAGGTGCCGGCGACCGGGTCGACCCAGACCGAGGCGCCGGGGCGCGTCGGGTCGTTGAGGCCCAGGTCGTTGATGTTCATGCCCGCGGCGATCGCCGGGACCACCGGCTGGCTGTTGCCGCCGATGACGTGGGCGCGGGCGCCCAGTTCCTTGTGGCCGAAGCCGTGTTCCACCGCCAGAACGCCGCGCATCACGCCGTGCCGGACGATGGCCGTGCCCACCACGCTGCCGCCCGGCGTGGAGATGCGGATGGCGTCGCCGGTGGCGATGCCCAGCCGCCGGGCGTCCTCGGCGTTGATGCCCACGGGGTTGTCGGGGTGCAGGTGGCGCAGGCGGCTGGCGGCGATGGTGTAGGCGCTGACCAGGACGGACTTGGAACTGATCATCTGGAACGGCCAGTCCCGCGCCGCGTAGACCGCGCGCACCGGGGTGCCGTCGGCGAACACCGGTTCGGTCCAGGCGGCGGTGCCGGCGAAGCGCTTGCCGGTGATGGAACTCTTCGACGCGCCGACGCTCTCGTTGTAGACGTGCAGCATCTTGGCGAATTTGTGCGTCGCCTTGTCGCCCTCGAAGCCTTCCGCCTGCGGCTGGTAGCGGCCGCCGCGGGCGAGGATGAAGGCCACCTTGCGCCACTCCTCCGGCTTCAGCGTGCGCTTGAGCTGCGGCAGCACGCGCTCGACGCCGGACCAGCGGATGTCGTCGTCGCCGGCATCGGGCACCGGCTGCTTGCCCAGCCACGCGATGTTGGCGCCGCCGCGCAGGTACCAGTCCTCCGCCGTCTCCAGCGGGTAGGCGTTGCCCTCCATGTCCTGGATGGCGTTCGGACCGAAGCCCGGCAGGCCCAGGCGCTTGGCCATGGCGATCAGGAAGCTTTCCAACTGCACCGGCTGCCCATCGGAGAGTTTATCGGTGCGCGGATCGACCACGGGCCAGCGGGCGGTCGAGGTCTTGATCGGCACGCCGGCCCAGGGGCTGGCCCAGCCCCACGTCTCGTACAGCACCGTGTCGGGCACGATGTAGTCGGCGAAGGCCGAGGTTTCGTTGATGAACGGGTCGATGGCGACGATCAGTGGCAGGCGCTTGGGGTCCTTCAGCGCGGCTTCCGCCGCCTGACGCAGGCCGGGGATGCCGTAGACGGGGTTGCTGTTCCACAGGAACAGCGCCTTCAGCGGGTACGGATAGCCGTCCACCACGCCGCTGGTCAGGTATTCGGTGGTGAGCTGCGGGGCGTTCGGGTACCAGGGCGCCTTGGCCGGATAGGGCTTGCCGGCCTCCTTCTTCGCCTTGAACTCGCTGGATTTCTCATAGGGAACCGGGCGGCTGATGGCGATGCCGGACGGCTTCACCTGTCCGGGGAAGGTCGCCATCTTGTAGCGCGGGCCATCCTGTTCATCGGGGAAGCGGCCGCCGCCGAAGATGGTGCCGCCCTTCCAGTTCAAATTGCCCAGCAGCGTGTTCAGCGTGACCGCGCCGAAGGCGTTGTAGAAGCCGTTGCCGGCCATCATGCCGCCGTGCGCGTTCACCGCCGCCTTCTTGCCGTGGCTGGTCAGCTCGCGCGCCAGACCGGATATCACGTCGGCCGGCACGCCGCAGGCCGCGCTGTAGTCCGCCGGGGTGCGCCGCATCGCCTCGTCCCGCAGCAGGGTCAGGCTGGTCTTCACCGCCAGATCGCCGGCCGGGGTGGCGATGGGGCCGTCGTGGAACAGCGCGGCGGCGGCCATCAGCGCGTCGTGCGCCACCGGCTTGCCCGCGTCGTCCAGCACCACGAAGGCGTCCTTGTCGCCGTAGCGCTCCTTCTCATCCAGGGTGACCCAGCCCATGTCGGAGGCGCGCAGCATGCGCCCGTCGCGCGGGTGGCCCTTCTGCACGATCACCAGATGGGTGGCGTTGCACCACCCCGCCTCCCCGGCGGCCTCGGCGACCTTGCCGTTGGGCTGGGCGAGGTAGCGGGCGTCGATGCGGCCGTTCTCGAACATCCAGCGCATCATGCCCAGGATCAGCGCGCCATCGGTGCCGGGGATGATGGGGATCCAGTTCGACCGATCGCCGGCCGCGCGGTTGTCGGCGTTGGTCAGCACCGGGTCGACGACGACGTAGTTCAGCACGCCGTCCGTGCGCCCCTTGGCGACCAGCATCGCCTGCCGCTTGAACGGGTTGCCGGCGTTCGACGGCGCGGTGCCGATGAACAGCACGAACTCGGCGTTCTGCAGATCGGGCTTGGCGTGCGGCATCCGCTTGGCGTCGCCGAACACCGCGCCCGAGCCGGAGCGGTAGGCGCCGCCGCAATAGGACCCGTGCCCGGCGTAGTTGATGGTGCCGAGCGACTGGTTGAAGAAGCGGCGGACGAACACCTCGCGCCCGTCGTTGACGCTGGACAGCAGGGCCACCTGGTTGACCTTGGGGCCCAGTTCCGGCGCCGCCGGGTCGATCGGGGTCTTGACGTCGCGCAAGGTGCGCAGCCCCTCCACCCTGCCCTCGCCGAACAGGTCGCCGCCCTCGCACACCTCCTCGACCAGCTTTTCGAAGGCGATCGGCTCCCATTTGCCGGCGCCGCGCGGGCCGACGCGCTTCATGGGCGTGGTGATGCGGAAGGGGGAGGTCATCATCTCCAGCGCCGCGTTGCCCCGCCCGCAGGCGGTGGAGCGCCCGGCCAGCCCCTTTTCCTGCCAGCGCGACAGCGCCTTGAAGCTGTCCTTCACCGGCGTGCCGTAGGGCAGGAACGGGTCGGTGGACAGCGGGCTGTAGGGGTTGCCGGCCACGCGCAGCACCCGGTTCGCCGCCTGATCCACCCGCACCCGCACGCCGCACAGGGTGGTGCAGCCCAGGCACGCGGTGTTGGCGACGATCTGGCCCGGCGTGGGTTCGATGGCGCCGGTGACGGGATCGACGCGGAATTCCGGCTTCGGCGCGTCGCCGGTGACGCGGTCGGTCGGCCGTTCGCCGGCCCACTGGCCCTTGAGCAGCTTCTCTCCGGTTTCCGAGAAGCCGGCGGTGAAGGCGACGAAGGCGCCGCCCGCGGCCGAGGACTTCAGGAGGTTACGGCGTGAGATGGACATGGTGGTCTCTCCTTGCGTCCCAGGGGCTCAGTCGGCGGCGGCGACGATGCGGGCGGATGCGGCGGCCTTGGGGGCCGGCACCGGCAGCGGGCCGCGCGGCGTGGGCAGGACGCTGGTGATGACGATCAGCAGGAACAGCCACAGCCCGGCGGACCCCAGGATGCCCAGCATCCCCTCGGGCCCCGCCGGCAGGGCGTATTCGTAGAAGCCGGCGCCGGTCTTCGGCACGGTCTGGCCGCCGATGAACACGGTCCAGCGGAACATCCAGGCGCTGTGCACAGCGATCAGCCCGGTAAGCAGCCCGGTGCCCGACGGCCGGGCGACGGCGATTATCAGCGGCAGAACGGTGGCCGCGACCGCCCACACGGCGGTCACCCGCCACGCCTCCGACCCTTCCACGCTGCGCAGGGCGCGGGCGTGCGTGTCGTCCAGCCCGAACAGGCCCAGCGCCAGCCACAGCCCGCCCAGCACCATGACGGCGCCGAGGAAGGAGGCGAGCAGACGGTTGCCCTGCACCTCCACCACGCGGTCGCCGTCGCCGGCGAAGCGGTTGAGCAGCAGGACCAGACCGGACGCCCCGACCAGCGCGGTCGCCAGGAACTGCACGGGCAGGAACGGCGTGTTCCACAGCGGCCGGGCCTTCACCACCGCCACCTCGGCGCCGGTGTACAGCGCGACCAGCGCGGCGGCCAGCAGCACCAGCGCGCCGGTGACGCGCAGCAACAGCGTGCCGCCGCCGTCACCCAGCGCCGCCATGCGGTAGAGCGCCGCCAAGCGCCCCTCGCCCCGGCCGTGCTCGGCCAGTTCCGGGCGCACGCAGGCCCAGGCGTACAGCAGCAGCGTGCCGACGTAGAACGGGATGAACAGCGCCCCCCACCACATCCAGCTCGACGGCCGGGCGACGGCGTAGAAGTGCCAGAAGCGGCCGGGCTGGTGCAGGTCGGACAGCAGCGCCACCGGCGCGGCCAGCCCGCAGGTCAGCGCCACCAGAAGCGCCACGCGGCCCAGCTTGCGCCAGCCTTCCAGGCCGAACAGGTAGCCCGGCAGGCTGAGCAGCACGCCGCCCACCGACAGGCCGATCAGGAAGAAGTACTGGACCGCCCACGGCAGCCAGGCGACCTCGCGGGTCACGTTGATGACTTCGAGGATGTTGGTGTCCATCACACGTGCTCCTTTTCGCGAGCGGGGCGCCACAGGGTGGGCGTGCCGTCGACCTTGCCTTCGAAGCGCGGGTCCAGGCCGATGTAGAAGACGCGCGGCGCGGTCCCCTGTTCGGGCTTCAGCACCTTCGGATCGGCCTCGCGCACCAGCGTCGACACGGCGCTGGCCGGGTCCTTCAGGTCGCCGAAGACGCGGGCGCCGCCGACGCAGGTCTCGACGCAGGCCGGCAGCAGCCCGGCCTCCACGCGGTGGACGCAGAAGGTGCACTTGTCGGCGGTCTGCGTGTCGTGGTTGATGAAGCGCGCGTCATACGGGCACGCCTGGACGCAGTAGGCGCAGCCCACGCACACGCTGTTGTCGACCACGACGATGCCGTCCTGACGCTGGTAGGTGGCGCCGGTCGGGCAGACGGGAATGCAGGGCGGGTCGTCGCAGTGGTTGCACAGGCGTGGCAGCATGTAGCTGCCGGCCTTGCCCTGCTCCGTCACCTCGTAGGTCGAGACGATGGTGCGGAAGCTGTTCTCCGGCACGTGGTTCTCGTAGATGCAGGCGACGGTGCAGGCCTGGCAGCCGACGCACTTGCGCACGTCCACCACCATCGCCCAGCGGTGCGCCGGATCGCCGCCGGTGCGCTCCTGCGCGGCCGCGGCCGGCGCCGGCGCCAGCGTGGCGGCGCCGACCGTCGCGGCGCCCATTCCCAGGCAGAAGTTGCGTCGTGATCGGTCCATGGTCGAACCCCTCGAAATGCGCGTGCGTCCGCCGGACGCGGGCGCGGTTCCAGGACCAACGCTACGCTTTCGAAGGGTTCGGGCGTATTGGGTGTGTCCCTAGCGGGACTAGGGTTTTCCCCAGTGACGGAATGTCGCGGGGAGGCATGCCGGTCGGGCCGACGAGCAAGCGGCTTTCCACCCGTTGGTTGATCAGACGTAAACGTCGGGATCGAGGATCGCGGCGTTGATCTCGTTCATAAGTTCGGTCAACGCCTTCAGTGAAGGGGTGCATTTTGGCGTGGCGGCCACGCACTCGATGTATTTGACCAAGTCTTCGCTTGCCTCCTTATAGGCATCGCCCATCTTCTGCATTCTTCCGTAGTGTGGCGGAATCACCCCAATCAGACCGGATATGAGAGTCATCTTCGCGTAGTCATTCCGCAGAGAAACCTTTGATATCGACCGCCTTGAGTCGTTTTGGTCCGTGTACGTTTGGAAAATTGGTATATTAGAATTGATGTCAGACAATATTTCTGCCGTCAATCGACGCGCCTCTTTAAGACTGCTGTGTCTCTCGGTGAACATTAACTCGTAGGATTTTGCCCTGTTTTGGCTAATGTGCATGAAGGTATAGCCGATGACCGTCGCCAACAGCGTGAGCACCATCGGTATGACGGAGTTTTGCGCAATTTTCTCAAATAGGCGTCTACGGGAAACGCTTCCCGAGGAGTTCAGGGCCTGGAAATACTCGGCATCCGCCACGGCAAGGCGATAGCTATCCAAAGGGCTTGCCCCGTCAAACAGATACCCCCTAAGTGCGCCTTCCCTTTCCATCAAGGACTTAACAAAACTTTCTCTATTCTTGGAATGTAATTCATACCCATAGTAATTTATCATTGCGTTACATCGTGAAATTGATGCATTAACCAGTTCAAGTTTCTGCAAATCACATTCAGCCGCCTCGCCAAAGGCACTGTCGATTTTTGACCTCGCCAAATCGCCGCGGCTTGTAACGACAGCGACAATCGCTTTGGCTTCATTACCTTCAACAACATTACCTTGGCTCATGCTCTGCCCTCCTCCTCAATATGAATGAAATTTCAACCTTTCTGTGCGCGCCCCCGAAAAGACGAGATTCGCTTCCTCTCACACCTCCTGAATTACCCCCTTTCCCCACGTGATCGGGGTCCCTTTTATCATCCACGAAATCATAGTGTACCGGCTCGCCACGTTCTTCCTGAAGCCCTTCGTGTATCCGGCAAGCCCGAAGGAAGCCGAGATACAAATTGCTGACGATTCCAGTCATCGACGCCTTGCATCTCGCATCGACTTCGCCCCAATCACTCACTCCCTCAGCATAATCGGAAGGATGATTCATTTCACTGTAGCATCGCCGAACGCGCCCTTTATCCTCCTCCGCAATAGCCCCGTACCGAAGAATACGACAATAAGCTGGAACGTTTTCCCAGCGTATCCTGTCGCCTAAGCTATGGGCATCCGCAATTCCGACGATCCTGAAGTCGCTGACTTTTCCCCTGAACAAGGCGATGGCGCTGGCCATGGATCGGATCTTTTCAGATGCCTGCGGGTGAACCTGCGCCCCCCTATCGTAGCCAGACAGATAATAACGACACTCCAGCGCATCGCCGCTCAAGGGGCGGCAATCCTCCTGGTCGGCATCGTTGGATGGTGCAGGATGAGGTAGAGGGTTGGGCGGTCGCGGAATCGGGAACGCAGTCTGCGCGACCACGGCGGCAGGGGCGAACAGGAACGAAAATGCAATAATGACTGCACATCCTGCGCCGATCCTCCTGTGCATATGATTGCATTCCCCTTAAAGCATGAATGCATTTTACAATAGTCATAAATCCATGGCAACCTACCAATTTTACCGATTACCCCTCCCCCGCCTCCATCAGCAGGCGGGTCAGGTCGGCCACGCTGGCCAGTTCCAGCTTGTCCATGAGGTTGTGGCGGTGCACTTCGACGGTCTTCATGGAGAGGTCCATCTCGAAGGCGATCACCTTGTTGGGTTTGCCGGCGGCCACGAGGTCGGCGACCTGGCGTTCGCGCGGCGTCAGGCGCGCCAGCAGCGCGCGCACATGGGTCCGCCGCGCCCGCTCGGCGCACGCTTTTTCCGAACGCGCGATGGCCTCGTGGATGCGGTCGAGCAGGTGCTGGTCGTTGAACGGCTTCTCGATGAGGTCCACCGCCCCGGCGCGCAGCGCGCGCACGGCCATCGGCACGTCGGCGTGGCCGGTGACGATGATCACCGGCAGTTCGCAGCCGCGCCGCGCCAGCGCGTCCTGCAGCTCCAGCCCGCTCATGCCCGGCATGCGCACGTCCAGGACGAGGCAGCCCGGCCGGTCGTCGGGCACGGCGGCCAGGAAGGCGGCGGCGGAATCGAACGTCTCCACCGCCAGACCGACCGAGCCGATCAGCCAGGCCAGCGACGTGCGCATCGCCTCGTCGTCGTCGACGACGAAGACCGTGGGTGTGGTCGTCATGAGGGCTCCTGAACGGCGGCCGGCAGGGCGACGCGCATGACCAGCCCGCCGCCGGGGTTGTCGTCGGCCCACAGCCGGCCGCCGTGCGCCTCCACGATGGTGCGGCAGATCGACAGGCCCAGGCCCATGCCGGCGGGCTTGGTGGTGAAGAAGGGCTCGAACAGCCGGTCGCGCGCGTCGGCGGTCAGGCCGGGGCCGCGGTCGGCCACGTCCACCCGCACCCGGCCGTCCCCGGCGCGCCCGGTGGACACGGTGAGGTCGCCCGGCGCCTCGGCCATGGCGTCGAGCGCGTTGAGCACGAGGTTCAGCACCACCTGCTCGATCTGCAAACGGTCGGCGGACACCGGCGGCAAATCCTCGGCCAGGGCGAAAGTGACCGGCACCCCGGCGCTGCGGGCGCGGCCCTCGCACAGGGCGCAGGCGGCGCGGACGGCAGCGTTGAGGTCCACCGCCTCCACCACCGGCGCGCGCTTGCGCACGAAGTCGCGGATGCGCTGGACGATGCCGGCGGCGCGCTCGGCCTGTCCGGCGATGGCGTGCGTCGCCTCGACCAGCGTCGACGGGTCGGCGTGGCCGGATTCCAGCCGGCGAGCGCAGCCGCGCGCATAGTTGTTGATGGCGGCCAGCGGCTGGTTCAGCTCGTGCGCCAGATTGCTCGCCATCTCGCCGAGGATGGAGAGGCGGGCGACGTGGTCCATCTCGATCTGCCGGCGCCGCGCGTCCTCCTGCGCGCGTCGCCGCTCGGCCATCTCCTGCTGCAGGTCGCGGTTGGCGGCGCGCAGTTCGGCCGTGCGGCGCTTCACCAGATGCTCGACCCGCACCACATGCGCCACCCACCACAGCAAGGCCAGCGCCGCCAGCGCCAGCCAATGCCAGTGGGCGCGCAACACCTCCAGCAGCGACGCGTCGCGCAGGTGGCGGTAGGGACCGACGCGCAATTGCCGGAACAGCTCGTGCACCGGCTGGTAGTCCATCGGCACCGCCCAGCCGGCATAGCCGCCGGCCGCCGCCGCCGGGTGCTCCTCCGGCATCTCCAGCAGCGCGATGACCACCGCCTTGGCCAGCGATTCCGGCGTGCCGGCGAGGCGCGCGACCGGCCAGTCCGGGTACAGCGGCGTCGACACCGCGCAGCCGAAGCCGGGCGCCGGCCGGGGCGCGAGCACGCGCAGCGCTCCGCCGTCGATGCGGCCTTCGGCCACCATCTCCTCGATCACGCAGGCGCGCACGATGCCGGCGTCCACCGCGCCGTCGCGCACCGCCAGCGCGATGCGGTCGACCGGAAAGCCGGAAAAGCGCAGGTCGCGCAGGTCGCGGAAGGGATCGACGCCGGCCGCCTGCAACTCCCCCCAGGCGACCTGGAAGCCGCCGAACGCCTCGGCGTCCACGGCCATGACGGTGCGGCCCTCGAGGTCGGCCAGCCGTTGCGCCGCGTCATCCGCGCGCACCAGCACGGCCGAGCCGATGGCGCCGCCGCCCGCCGCCGCGCGGGTGGAGCGCAGCGTGGCGATGCGGGTGATGCCGTACCGCCCCTCCAGCTCCACGTAATGCCCGGTGTTGGTGAGGACGAAGTCCACCGTGCGGTCGCGCACCGCCGCCTCGATCCCCGCGAGGTCGAGCGGCACCATGACGGCGCCGCGTCCGGGCAGCCGGTCGGCCAGATAGCGGATCGTCGGTTCCCACACCGCGGTCGCGTGATCGCCGCCACGGTAGGCCAGCACGCCGACGCGCACCGGCGCCTCGGCCAAGGCCGAAGCGGCCCAGCCCAGCACGACCGCCATCAGGAACCCGCGCACCCCTCGCACGTCGCCGCCACCGCCGTTGTCCTCGCCCGGAAACTGGTGCCACGGCGGCGGGTGATCCGTCCATGATCCGTGTCAACGGGGGAAGGGCGGCCCGCCCCGTCAATACAGCCGGCCGCCGTTCGGCACCGGCTGGTCGGGGCGGATCAGCACGACCTCGCCCTCCCCATCCGGCACGCCGAGCACGAGGCATTCGGAGATGAACTTGCCGATCTGCTTGGGCGGGAAGTTGACGACGGCCAGCACCTGACGGCCGATCAGCTGGCCCGGGACATAGTGACGGGTGACCTGGGCGGAGCTGCGCCGGGTGCCGACATCCGGCCCGAAATCGACGGTCAGCTTGATGGCGGGCTTGCGCGCCTCCGGGTAGGGCTCGGCCGCCACGATGGTGCCGACGCGCACGTCCACCTTGAGGAAATCGTCGAATCCGATGGTCATCCCCGCCCCCTTTGCCTGTGTCCGCGGGGCGAGGCTAGCAGCGCCGGGCGAAAACGCGAAGGGCCGGAAACGGCAAAGGGCCGCCCGGTGGGGCGGCCCTCGTCCGTCTCGTGCAGCGTGCCGTCCGGGGCGCCGGCAAGCCGGCGCCCCTGGAAGGATCACTTGCGGGTCGGCTTGGCGAGCGCGGTCTTCACCTCTTCCAGGCTCTCCGACACGCGCTTGGACAGCACGTCGGCGGCCTCGGTGTTGGACTTGGCGACCATCTCCGCCAGTTCCTTCATGTTGGCGAGCGTCTTCTCGAAGGCGGCCTTCACCACCTCGGCCTGCTTGGCGGCCTTGTCCTCCGGCGAGCCGGCGGTCATCATGCCGCTCATCATGTTGCCGGCCTCTTCCAGGGACTGGCGCAGGATCTCGGCCTGACGGCGCATGACCGCCTGCAGCCCCTCGACCGCGAGCTGGTTGGCGGCGGTGACCGCCTCGATGTTCTTGCGCTGCGTCGCCATGATGGCGTCCATGTCCAGGCCGGGCATCTTGAACTCGCCCAGCATCTTGGTGACATCGACGTCGAGGAACGGGTTACCGGTCGGCTGCTTGGCCATGAATTTCATCCCTGTGGTGCGGTCCGACCAGCCGCGGTGCAGCAGAGCGGACTCGGTTGTGATCGCCGCCCAACCATAACCAACGCCTTGCTGCGGCGCAACATACAAGACGCCGCAGGCCCGCCGATTCAACCGACCGGCGCGTCCGCAGGTTCCCTCGGCGCGGTGCGGCGCGAATCGCGCCGGCGCAACGCCGCCAGCCAGGATTCGCCGCGGCGCAGCTCGGCGTCCAGCGCCGCCATGGTGCGGGCGAGGTCGGCGGTGTCGTCGGCCAGGAAGACCCGCATCACCCGCGCGTGCGCCGCCACCAGCCCGGCCACCAGCACCGCGCCGCCCGGTGCGTCGGGATCGATGCGCGCGGCGCGCAGCATCCACGCCATGGAACGCGCGATGTGCGGCGCGAAGGCCAGCGCCGTCAGCGGCTCGCGCCGCAGGTCGCGCATCACCGCGGCGAGGCCGTCGCGGTAGGGGAGCAGTGCGTCGAATCGCCGCATCATCACGTCGAACAGGCGGTCGCGCGGCGTCTCGTCCTCGTCACCGGAATCGGCCGGTGCGGAATCGGCCGGTGCGGGCTCGCCGGCCAGAACGGCGGCGTCGGCCATGCGCGACAGCCCGGCCAGCAGGTGCGCGCGGGTGGGG
>DASWVP010000270.1:0-3555 GCA_036401175.1 Azospirillum sp.
GGCCAGTGGCCGGCGACCTGCCCGGCCGCCGGGTCCGCCCCCGACTCCATGGGCGGCAGTGCGCCCAGGACCGTGCCTCCGCCTCCGGCGAGCGGCGCGCCGTCCAGCCGGTACAGACCGGTGCTGCGCCGCGCGGATCCATCCCCGCCCCCGATTCCGACTCCGGCTCCGACCGCGTCGAAGGCGTTGAGCACGGCGGACAGGGACGACAGCGGCACCGCCACCAGCACGGCGCCCCAGCCGCGCCCGTCCGGGCCGGCCACGCGCTCGCCCAGCAGCAGGGCGTCGGTGCCGTCGAAACGGCCGGTGACGGCCAGCGTGCCGCCGTCCGCGGATTCGGCCTCGGCGATGGCGCGCCGCAACGCCGGCCGGTCACCCGCCAGCGTAACGGACGGGCCGAAGACGCTCTGCCCGTCGCGGTCGACCACCGCCAGAACCCCATAGGGTGCCGCCAGCGCCTCGCCCAACGCCGTTTCGACGAAGGACCGGCGGTCGTGGCCGCGCAACCGGTCGGCGACGCGCCGCAGCGTGGCAAGCCGTGGCGCGATCACCGCCCGCGCATGCCCTTCCAGCACCACGGCGGCGCGCAGCGTGTCGTACTCGGCGCGCCTGAGGGTGTCGATGTAGTCGAGCGCCGTCATGGCGCCCCACGACACGCCCCCCAGCAGGCCCATCGTGAGCACGGTGGCGAGCAGCGCCGCCCGCGGGTCGAGCGACAGGAGGATGCGAACAGGGCGGCGGAGCATGATCGCGATCTGAACCCGGTGGCCGAGGATCGCCAGGCGATCCCTCGCGGCCCCCGTGGAAGGAGCCGCCGGCGTGAACGGAACAGGCGCGCATCGCGGCCGGCGGGCGAACCGCCCGGCTGGAAATGCGCCGGTGAAGGTGGCGTGCGCGCGGCGCCCTACGCCCCCAACCTCATGGAATCCGGGGTCATAACCACAGGACCCTGCTGCCAGGTCTGTTCCGATCGCAAAGGTCCGTGAGCAGAACTTCGACCATGTACACCTGCCGCCATGGATGATCGGGAAAGCAGCACGGCCCAGGCTATTCGGCCTGATCACCGGCAAACCCGCCAGCTTCCCCAACAATATTTATGATTTATTGACAATGATGATCATAACACGGCGCAGCTTGGGCTGCGACCTGTCTTGACGACTATGACCATGCTCATAACGCCCCCACCCTTCGGGTAGGGCGCGACGCCGGACGGGGTTCGCCGGATCAACACGGCGGCTCGCGCGTTCACCCTTGGCCGGCGACGCCGTCCCGCACTCCGCCATGCCCCCGTCCGAGGCTGCCTGTGAAAACTGTTCCCGCCACCCCGCAAGCCCTTCGCCGCGCCCGCGTACGCGAGGGGCTGCCCTACCCGCTCGGCGCCAATTGGGACGGGCTGGGCGTCAACTTCGCGCTGTTCTCCGCCAACGCCACGAAGGTCGAGCTGTGCCTGTTCGACCGCGAGGGCCGGCGCGAGCTGGAGCGCATCGAGCTGCCGGAGTACACGGACGAGGTCTGGCACGGCTACCTGCCCGACGCGCGGCCCGGCACCGTCTACGGCTATCGCGTGCACGGCCCCTACGAGCCGCGCGCCGGCCACCGCTTCAACCCCAACAAGCTGCTGCTCGACCCCTACGCCAAGCACCTGATCGGGCCGCTGCGCTGGTCGGACGCGCATTTCGGCTACCGCATCGGCTCGGCGCGCGGCGATCTGTCCTTCGACCGGCGCGACTCGGGTCCGGGCATGCCGAAGTGCGTCGTCGTCGATCCCGCCTTCACCTGGGGCCGCGACCGCCACCTCGCCACGCCCTGGGACCGGACGATCATCTACGAGACGCACGTGCGCGGCTACACCATGCGCCACCCCGCCGTGCCGCCGCAGAACCGCGGCACCTTCGCCGGGCTGGCGCAGCAGGACGTGGTGGACTACATCCGCTCCCTCGGCGTCACGGCGGTGGAACTGCTGCCGGTGCACGCCTTCGTCGACGACCGCATCCTGCTGTCGAAGGGGCTGCGCAACTACTGGGGCTACAACTCCATCGGCTTCTTCGCGCCCGACCCGCGCTATCTCGCGTCGGGCGCCATCTACGAGTTCAAGGAGATGGTCGCCCGCTTCCACGAGGCGGGGATCGAGGTGATCCTCGACGTCGTCTACAACCACACCGCCGAGGGCAACGAGATGGGTCCGACCCTCTCGTTCAAGGGCATCGACAACGCCTCCTACTACCGGCTGGCGCCCGACGCGCGGTACTACATCAACGACACCGGCACCGGGAACACGCTGAACCTCAGCCACCCGCGCGTGCTGCAGATGGTGACCGACAGTTTGCGCTACTGGGTCACCGAGATGCACGTGGACGGGTTCCGCTTCGACCTCGCCACCATCCTCGGGCGCGAGCCGCACGGCTTCGACGAGGGCGGCGGCTTCCTCGATTCGTGCCGGCAGGACCCAGTGCTTTCCCGCGTCAAGCTGATCGCCGAACCGTGGGACTGCGGCCCCGGCGGCTATCAGGTCGGCGGTTTCCCGCCGGGCTGGGCGGAATGGAACGACCGCTACCGCGACACCGCGCGTGCCTACTGGAAAGGGGACGAGGGCAAGCTGCCCGAACTGGCGACCCGCCTCACCGCGTCCAGCGACCTGTTCGCCCGGCGCGGCCGCAAGCCGTGGGCGTCGGTGAACTTCATCACCGCGCACGACGGCTTCACGCTCAACGACCTCGTCTCCTACAACGACAAGCACAACGAGGCCAACGGCGAGGACAACCGCGACGGCCACTCCGACAACATCTCCTGGAACCACGGCGCCGAAGGGCCGACCGACGACCCGGAGATCCGGGATCTGCGCTTCCGCCAGATGCGCAACCTGCTGGGCACGCTGCTGCTGTCGCAGGGCACGCCGATGCTGCTGGCCGGCGACGAGTTCGCGCGCAGCCAGGGCGGCAACAACAACGCCTACTGTCAGGACAACGAGATTTCCTGGATCGACTGGGACGGCATCGACGAGGACGGCCGCGCGCTGACCGACTTCGTGCGCCGCCTCATCTCGCTGCGGCAGAGCCACCCGCTGCTGCGGCGCGGCCGTTTCCTGACCGGCGAGTTCAACCCGGAACTGGAGATCAAGGACATCACGTGGCTGACGCCGGCCGGCGTGGAGAAGGCCACCGAACAGTGGCAGGACCCGATGGCGCGCTGCCTGGGCCTGCTGATGGACGGGCGCGCGCAGGCCAGCGGCATCAAGAAGCCGGCGTCCGACGCCACGCTGCTGCTGATCGTCAACTCCCACCACGACGTGGTGCCGTTCACGCTGCCCGAGGTGGTCGGCGGCAGCCACTGGATCAAGCTGCTCGACACCGGCGACGGCGAGCGGATCGAGGTGGCGACCGCGCGCAGCGGCGACGACATTCCGGCGGCCGGCCGCTCGCTGCTGCTGTTCGAGCTGATGCCCGACCGCCGCTCCGGCTCATCCCTGCGCACCGCCGCGCGGGCGATGCGCGATGCCGAACGCCCGGCCGAGCAGGGAGTCGAGGCGCGCGCCGGCGAGCCGGTGAAGTAGACGCC
>DASWVP010000271.1:0-16868 GCA_036401175.1 Azospirillum sp.
CAGCTTGCGCGTCCAGGCGCCGGGCTCGCCCGGGCTCCACGGGTTGACGACGTCGCCATAGTACGAGGTGATGTTGGCCGAGCCCATGGCGAACTCGTCCAGGTTCACCTTGCCCAGCATGACCGCGCCGTCGCGCCACAGGTTCGACGTGACCGTCGATTCGTAGGGCGGCTTGAAGCCGTCCAGGATGTGGCTGGCGGCGGTGGTCAGCACGTCCTTGGTGCAGAACAGGTCCTTGACCGCGATCGGCAGGCCGTCCATCGGACCGGCCTCGCCCTTCGCGCGGCGCGCGTCGGACGCCTTGGCCATCTCCAGCGCCCGATCCGGCGTCTCGGTTATGAAGGCGTTGAGCGGGCGGGCCTTTTCCATGGCGCGCACGTGCGCCTCGGTCAGCTCGACGGCGGTGAACGTCTTTTCGGCGAGGCCCGTGAGGGCGTCCGCCATGGTCAGATGCGTGAGTTCGGTCATTATTCGACCACCTTCGGCACGGCGAAATAGCCCTCGGCCGTCTCCGGGCCATTCTTGACGATGTCGTCGGGATAGCCGCCGTCCGTCACCTCGTCGGCGCGGCGGCGGAGCTTCTGCGCTGCCACGCTGGTCATCGGCGGCACGTTGCCGGTGTCGACCTCGTTCAACTGCTCGACGAAGCTGAGGATATGACTCAGCTCGCCCGCCAGATGGTCGAGTTCCTGTTCCGGCACCTTGATGCGGGCCAGATGCGCGATCTTGGCCACGGTGGCCTTGTCGAGCGACATGCCTTTACTCTCTTCCGCGACGTCCTTGGAAAACGGCTCGGAAGCTAGCACCCGATGGCCGGAACCGCAACGGCGGATGGCGCCGTCAGGCTTCCCGCGCGCGGGCGTCGGCGAAGGACAGCAGGCCCAGCGCGTGCCCCACGGCCGCGTCGTCGGGCACCTGCGCGTCGAAACGGCAGAGGTTGACGATCACCACGTCGGCCTCCGACGGGGCGGCGGCGACGAAGCAGCCATAGTGATTGCCGTCGAACAGCAGGGTATAGCGCTCGAAGGCGTAGCGGCGCCCCTGCCGCACGGTGACGCCCTGCCCCACCGCGGCGGCCTCGCTGCCCTGGGGCATGAAGAAGCGCTTCACCTCGCCCGGCGCCCGGCCGCGTGTTTCGAAGGCGCCGTCCTGCGCCTGCCCGAAGATGACCGAGGTGTAGCCCTCGTCCCTGGAATAGATGGCGGTGAAGGTCCGGATGCCATCCCGCTGTTCGTACAGCAGCTCGTCCGGAAAGCGTCCGCCGTAGGTTTCGTCGGCGAACAGAACGGGCGATGTCCGCGGGTCGACGGCGCGGTCCCCGTCAGCCGAGGCGGAATCGGCCACGGCGGGATCGGCCAAGCAAAGAACGCTGAGCACCACGATCCAGGGCCGCATGACAGACTCCCCCGACGCCACGGCCCAGCATGGGCCCGCGCCGGGCAGGCGCGCCAACGGGCATCGGAGGGGGTACGGTGCGCCGACGGGGTGCGCCCTTCCCGCCCCCTTGCCGCGCCCTCTTGCCGTCTGGGGGGCGCCGGGCCTATGGTCGGCCCATGATCCACGACCTCCGCGACCTCGCCGCGACGCTGCCCAGGGGCGGGCGCCTCCTCGGCCTCGACGTCGGCACCAAGACCATCGGGCTGGCGGTGAGCGACCCCGGTCTGGTCGTCGCCTCGCCCATCGGCACCATCGAACGGCGCAAGTTCACCCAGGACGCGCAGGAGCTGGCGCGCAAGATCCGCGACTACGACGTCAAGGGGCTGGTGCTGGGCCTGCCGCTGAACATGGACGGCAGCGAGGGGCCGCGCGCCGAATCGACGCGCGCGCTGGCCAAGAACCTGATGGAACGGCCGGACCTGCTGGGCTGGGACGCCGAGATCGCCTTCTGGGACGAGCGGCTGTCCACGGCGGCGGTCGAGCGCTTCATGATCGGCCAGGACATGACCCGCAAGCGCCGTGGCGAGGTGGTGGACAAGATGGCCGCCGCCTACATCCTGCAGGGCGCGCTGGACTGGCTGGCGAACGCCCGCCGGCAGGCGGAGCGCGACGCCGAGGACGACGACGAGGATTACTAACGGCGCGCTTGGCCGCTGGTGCGGCTGTGCTCACCGCCCCGCCCTCGCCTCCCCCCCTTCCCCCGATGATCGCCGTCTTCGCAGCGCTGGCCCCGATCTTCCTGCTGATCCTGTTCGGCCACGGGTTGCGCCGTGGCGGCGTGGTGCCGGACGCCTTCTGGCCGGCCGCCGATCGCCTCACCTACTTCCTGTTCTTCCCCTGCCTGATCGTCGACGAGCTGTCGAAGGCCAAGCTCGCCGCCCGCGACGTGCTGGGCATGGGCACGGCGCTGGAGGCCGGCCTGCTGACGGCCGCCGCGCTGATGCTGCTGGGGCGGCGCTGGATGGCGCTGGGCGGGCCGGCCTTCACCTCCGTGTTCCAGGGGGCGATGCGCATGAACACCTACGTCATCCTGGCGGCGGCGCGCACGCTCCATGGCCCGGCCGGGCTGGCGCTGACCGCCGTGGGAATCGCCGTGGCGGTGCCCACCGTGAACGTTCTGTGCGTGCTGATCCTGGCCCGCCACGGCGCCAACGCGCGGGGCGCCGGGGCGCGCGCCATCGCCGCCGGGCTGGCGAAGAACCCCATCATCCTCGCCGCGCTGGCCGGCGCGGCGCTGGCGCTGACCGGCATCGGCCGCCCACCCCTCGTCGGCGACATCGTGGAGATCCTGGCGCGCGCGGCGCTGCCCATGGGCCTGCTGTCGGTCGGCGCCGGGCTCGACCTCGGCGCGGCGCGCGCCGCCGGCCGGGGCGTGGCGATCGCCACCGCCGTCAAGCTGCTGGTCGTCCCGGCCGTGACCGGGCTCACCGGCATGGCGATCGGCTTGCAGGGGCTGCCGCTGACCATCGCCGTGCTGTTCAACGCCGCCCCGTGCGCCGCCAGCGCCTATGCGCTGGCGCGCCAGATGGGCGGCGACCACGGGCTGATCGCCGGCATCATCACGGTGCAGACGCTGCTGGCCGCACTCACCCTGCCCGTCGTGCTGGTGGCGTTCGGGTAGCGGCACGCCTCTCAGGGTGGCTCCGGCGCGCCTTCCGGGAACTGCTCCAGGCCGTCGGTGATCTCGTAGTAGTCGGGCTTGCTCGCCACCTGGATGTGGCGGACGGTGGCGAGGCCGGTCGGCTGGTCGAGCGTGCCTGCGGCCACGTCCACCAGCCCCTCCCCGTCGCCCTGCCAGAACAGCGACGAGCCGCAGGTCCCGCAGAACCCGCGCCGCGCCTTGGCGGAGGAGCGGTACCACGCCAGCGTGCCATCGGCGTCGAACCGCACCGACGTGCGCGGCACGGTGACGTAGGCGCCAAGGTGCCCGTGGAACCGCCGGCATTGCGAGCAATGGCAGTTGACGACGCCAGGCGGACGCTCCGTCACCACGAAGCGCACGCCGCCGCACAGGCAGCCGCCGGTCCAGGTGGTCTTCTCCGGCATGCCTCAGCCCTTCCAGAACGGCTTCTCGGCCTCGTGGTCGGCATCGGCGCGCGACACGCCGATGTCGCTCAGCAGGTGGTCGGGCAAGGCTTCGAGCGCCATGCGCTGGCGCCGCCGCTCGTTCCAGGCGGCCACCGTGTCGGCGACGGCCATCAGCAGGCGGCCGATCGCGCGGCCCACGCCCGGCGACGTCACGCGCGCGGTGCCCGAGAACCCGGTGTTCGTGCTGTGCGACATGCTGATACCCTCTCTTGCGTGGCGCCGGTCCGCGGCGTCCCCGCGGTCCTCGGCTGCACTCTCTCCCGTGCCACCAGGATGCGCGACCCGGTTCTTGCGGACAAACGACGCTTTCTCATAGAATCGATTAGGAAAACTAATCCGATTCCAGCTTCCGCGGAGCCGTCCCGTGTCGCGCCGCCTGCCGCCGCTCAACGCCGTCCGCGCCTTCGAGGCGGCGGCGCGTCACCTATCCTTCACCAAGGCCGCCGAGGAGATGCACGTCACCCAGGCGGCGGTCAGCCACCAGATCAAGGCGCTGGAGGAATGGCTGGGCCTGCCGCTGTTCCGCCGCATGAACCGGGCGCTGGTGCTGACCGACGCCGGGCAGGCCTACCTGCCGCCGCTGAAGGAGGCGCTGGACCTGATGGAAAACGCCACCCAGCGCCTGTTCCGCAGGGACAGCACGGGGGCGCTGACCATCTCCACCATGCCGTCCTTCGCCGCGAAATGGCTGGTGATGCGTCTGGGCCGATTCCAGGCCGCGCACCCGGAGCTGGACGTGCGGCTGCAGACGACCTCGCAGATGACCGACTTCGCCCAGCAGGACGTGGACGTGGCGATCCGCTTCGGCCGCCCGCCCTGGCCCGGCGTGCGGACCGAACGGCTGATGACCGAGGAGATCTTCCCGGTCTGCGCGCCGTCCCTGCTGGAAGGGCCGGACGCGCCGAAGCGGCCGGCGGACCTGCTGCGCCTGCCGCTGCTGCACGACGATTATTTCATAACCTGGGGAACATGGTTCGCCGCCGCCGGGCTGGAGGGCGTGGACGTGTCGCGCGGCCTGACCCTGACCGACTCCGCGCTGGTCCTGCAGATGGCGGCGGAGGGGCAAGGCGTGGCGCTGACCCGCCGCGTGCTCGCCGCCGACGACCTCGCCGCCGGGCGGCTGGTGCGGCTGTTCGACATCACCCTGCCCAGCGAGTACGCCTACTACGTCGTGGCGCCGCCGCACTATTTCTCGCGGCCGAAGGTGAGGGCCTTCCGCGACTGGGTCTTCGCGGAGGTCGAGCGGACGGAGGCGTGACGTTGGACCGCGCCGGCGCCGGCACGGCCCAACGTCGATGCGTCAGCGCAGCATCGGCTTCGGCGTCGCCACCGTGCTGGCCGGCAGCATCGGGTATTCCACCCGCGGCTGCTGGCCGGTGAGCGCGTGCAGGAACGCCGTGATGGCGTCGATCTCCGGCTCGGTCAGCGTGGCGCCCAACTGGGCGGTGCCCATGATGCCGACCGCTTGGCGCAGGTCCCAGACCTTGCCGGTGTGGAAGTACGGCGCCGTCAGCGCGACGTTGCGCAGGGTGGGCGAGCGGAAGACGTACTCGTCGTCGGCCGTCTTGGTCACCGCGAAGCGGCCCTTGTCGGTCGGCGGCAGGATCTCGGCGCCCGGCTTCTGCACGACGCCGAACGGGAAGTAGTCGTGGCCGCCGACGTTCACGCCCGTGTGGCAGCCGACGCAGCCCTTGTCCATGAACAGCGACAGGCCCTTCTTCTGCTGGTCGGTCAGGGCGTCCGCCTTGCCCTCCAGGTACTGGTCGAGCGGCGCGGCCGGGGTGGTCAAGGTCGCCTCGAACGCCTCGATGGCCTTGGCTACGTTGTCGAAGGTGACCGGGGTGCGCTCGTTCGGGAAGGCGTCGGCGAACTTGCGCGGGTAGGCGGGAATGCTGTTCAGCACGCCCAGAACGTGTTCGGGCGTGGCGTTCATCTCGACGCTGGCCTGGATCGGCCCCTTGGCCTGCGCCTTCAGGTCCTCGGCCCGGCCGTCCCAGAACTGGGCGACGTTGAGCACGGCGTTGAACACCGTCGGCGAGTTGCGCGGCCCCTTCTGCCAGCCGTGCCCGACCGACGTCTCCAGCCCGTCGACGCCACCCAACCCCAGGTTGTGGCAGGAGTTGCAGGAGAAGATGCCGCTGGCCGACAGGCGCGGCTCGAAGAACAGCATCTTGCCCAGTTCGATCTTCTCGCGGGTCACCGCGTTGTCCTTGACCGCGGGGATCGCGGCGGGGATCGGCTTGAAGTGCTGGCGGGCCTGCTCCATCAGCGGATCGGCGCCGGCAGCCAGGGCGGCCGGGGTGGCCGTGGCGGCGAACGCGCCACCGGCCAGCCCGAAGGCCCCGATGGCGAAGACGGTGGCTTGAACGGCTTTCAGCATGGATCTCGTCCTCCTGGCTGTGTGCCTGCCACAACCTGCGACGGCAGAAAGCATGCCGGCGCATGAGCGGATTGCACATCTGGAAGAGTTCTAAAGACTGGTAGGACCACCGTCCCCGCGCCTTCTGTCGCAGCGACAGGACGCCGCGCGCCCGCGCCCGCTTGCGAGCGACCCGTTGCGCACCTATAGTCCCGGCCCATGACCGGACCCGCCCCATCCCCGACCTTCCCGCACCGTCACCTGCTCGGCATCGAGGGGCTGACGGCGGGGGAGATCTCCCTCGTGCTCGACCTCGCCGACGGCTATGTCGAGCAGAGCCGCCAGAGCGAAAAGAAATCCGCGCTGCTGCGCGGCCGCACCGTGGTCAACCTGTTCTTCGAGAACTCGACCCGGACGCGGACCTCGTTCGAGTTGGCCGGCGTGCGACTCGGCGCCGACGTCATCAACATGTCGGTCGACGGCAGTTCGGTGAAGAAGGGCGAGACGCTGATCGACACGGCGATGACGCTGAACGCCATGCACCTCGACGCGCTGGTGGTCCGGCACGCCGATTCGGGCGCGGTCAAGCTGCTGTCCGACAAGGTCAACTGCGCCGTGGTCAACGCCGGCGACGGCCAGCACGAGCACCCCACCCAGGCGCTGCTGGACGCGCTGACCATCCGCCGCCGCCTGGGCCGGCTGGAAGGGCTGGTGGTGGCGATCTGCGGCGACGTGCTGCACAGCCGCGTGGCGCGCTCCAACATCCACCTGCTGAACGCCATGGGCGCGCACGTGCGCGTCGTGGCGCCGCCGACGCTGCTGCCTTCGGCCATCGAGCGGCTGGGGGTGGAGGTGCACCACTCCATGAAGACCGGGCTGAAGGACGTCGACATCATCATGATGCTGCGCCTGCAGACGGAGCGCATGGCCGGGCAGTACATCCCCTCCGCGCGTGAGTATTTCTACTTCTACGGGCTGGATTACGACAAGCTGGAGCTGGCCAAGCCGCACGCGCTGGTCATGCACCCCGGCCCGATGAACCGCGGCGTCGAGATCGATTCGGAAGTCGCCGACGACCTCAAGCGCTCGATGATCCTCGATCAGGTCGAAATGGGCGTGGCCGTGCGCATGGCCGTGCTCGACCTCCTGCTCCGCGACCGTGGGGGCAACGCCCGATGACCCGCCGCATTGCCTATGTGAACGCCCGCCTGCTGGACCCGGCCAGCGGCCTCGACGCCCACGGCGCCCTGCTGGTCGAAGGCGCGCGAATCGCCGACTTCGGGCCCCGCCTGTTCGCCGACGGCGTGCCGTCCGGCATGGACGAGGTGGTGGACCTGGGCGGCCAGTGCCTCGCCCCCGGCCTCGTCGACATGCGCGTCCTGATCGGCGAGCCGGGGCAGGAGCACAAGGAGACGGTGAAGAGCGCCAGCCGCGCCGCGGCGGCCGGCGGCGTCACCGCCATGGTCTGCCTGCCCAACACCGACCCGGTCATCGACGACGTCGCCGGCATCGAGTTCATCGCGCGCCGGGCGCGCGACGTGAAGCTGGTCAAGATTTTCGCCTATGGCGCCGTGACCCGCGACACCGAGGGCACGCAGATCACCGAAATGGGCCTGCTGGCGCACGCCGGCGCGGTCGCCTTCACCGACGGCACGCGGGCCATCGCCAACGCCGGCGTCATGCGCCGCGCGCTCGCCTATTCCCGCGCCTTCGGCAAGGTCATCGTGCAGCACCCGGAGGAGCCGGCGCTGGCGTCGGGCGTGATGAACTCCGGCGAGATCGCGACTCGGCTGGGCCTCGCCGGCATCCCGCGCGAAGCCGAGATCATCATGATCGAGCGCGACCTGCGGCTGGTCGAGCTGACCGGCGGGCGCGTGCACTTCGCGCACGTCTCCACGGGCGAATCGGTGGACGTCATCCGCCGCGCCAAGGCGCGCGGCCTGAAGGTCACCTGCGACACGGCGCCGCACTATTTCGCGCTGACCGAGACCGACGTCGGCGACTACCGCACCTTCGCCAAGGTGTCCCCGCCGCTGCGCGGCGAAATGGACCGCCGCGCCATCGTCGAGGGGCTGGCCGACGGCACCATCGACGCCATCGCCTCCGACCACGTGCCGCAGGACCAGGACACCAAGCGCGTGCCCTTCGCCCTGGCCGCCTTCGGCGTCATCGGGCTGGAGACGCTGCTGCCGCTGACGCTGGAGCTGGCGCACAAGGGCAAGCTCAGCCTGTTGAAGGCGCTGGGCTGCGTCACCTGCGCGCCGGCGTCCGTGCTCGGCCTGCCGCTCGGCCGGCTGGCGCGGGGTGCTGCCGCCGACCTCGTGGTGTTCGACCCGGACGTGCCGTGGACGGTGGACGTCGAGCGGTTCAAGTCGAAATCCAAGAACTCCCCCTTCGAGGACCGTCCGGTGCAGGGCCGCGCGCTGCGCACCATCGTCGACGGCCGCACCGTCTGGCGGATGGAAGGCTGACGACCATGGCCGCGCTCCTCGCCTGCGCCGCGCTTGGCTACCTGCTTGGCTCGATCCCGTTCGGGCTGGTGCTCACCCGCATGGCCGGGCTGGGCGACATCCGCACCATCGGGTCCGGCAACATCGGCGCCACCAACGTGCTGCGCACCGGCCGCAAGGGGCTGGCGGCGGCGACGCTGATTCTCGACAGCGGCAAGGGCGCCATCGCCGCGCTGCTGGCCCTGGCGTTCGCCGGGCCGGATGGCGCGGTGCTGGCCGGCGGCGGCGCCATGCTGGGCCACACCTTTCCGGTCTGGCTGGGCTTCAGGGGCGGCAAGGGGGTGGCGACGGCGCTGGGCGTGCTGCTGGCCGTGGCGTGGCCGGTCGGCGTCATCGCCTGCCTGACATGGCTGGTCGCGGCGGCCCTGTTCCGCATCTCGTCGCTGTCGGCGCTGACCGCGCTCGGCCTGTCGCCGGTGGTGGCCTATCTGCTCGTCGACACGCGCGTGGCGGCGCTGGCGCTGTTCATCGCCGTGCTCGTCATCATCCGCCACGCCGCCAACATCCGCCGCCTGCTGAAGGGCGAGGAGCCGCGGATCAACGTCCGGAAGAAGGCGGCCTGAGCGAAGCGCCGCCCGCGTAACGCCGCCCGCTCACCCCCCCTTCCCCACCAGCCGCCGGCGCGACGGCTCCGGCAGGCAATCGACGAGGCGCTGCGCGAGTTCGACGTCGGCGAGCGTGCCGTCGAGCAGCACGTCCACGACTCCCTCGATCCGCTCCAGCAGCCGCGCGCGGTGCGGCGCATCGCCCACGGCCTTCCAGAAGCGGTCGGCTTCGGCACGGTCGACATCCTCCCGCTGCCGCTCCAGAGCGGTCAGCGTCTCGATCAATCGCGCGAGGACCTCGGGAATGGCACGCCCCTGTTCGGCGCGCGACACCGTTGGCTGATCGAACCCCGCGAGGTCCCCCAGGCGCTTCTGCGTCAACCCCAGACGCAGGCGACGGGTGGCGACGGTTCTCTGGTCTGCTTTCGCCATGCTTGGATCGGCTCCTGGCTCAACATACTCGGGTATGCTGTCCGGGATGTTAGCAATTTGATCCATCGATACCCTCATTGACTATATTCCTACAAAACAGCATAAGATCCTTCACTCACGGGCGCCCCGCGCCCGCCTCTCCCCGCCTCCGAAATGACGGATTCGTCAGCGTGTCGGCCGCCCCCGAAGGGCTGGCCGCAACCACCGACGCCCAGCCGATCGATCAATATGGGTCGCAGCGACCAATTGTCGTCCGCGAGCATGGTGGTAACCGGTATGACCGAATCGTCGCCGAGCGCAGTTCGCATGCATACGAACGTCATCACCAGGCGGTCTATTCCCGCAGAGGCCCCCACCGGCTTCGCACCGCCGGAGCATCCCGCGTGATTCGCCAGCCACCCGCTCCGCGTGCCGAAGCGCGGCCGACCGCCGGCACAGGCCACGGGGGCACGCATCACGCGGCACCGTCCTATCCGGGTGAGCCAGCGACGGCGACGAAAAGGCGGGTTGCAGCATGGGCACACCAACATCCATCGAATTGCATACATTGGTATCACTACATCCTTCCGGCAACAACGAGAAAAATCGATCTGGGCAGGCGTCCCCGTTTGCCCCACGCTGAAAGGGCGGCTCGCGCCGAGAAAATGGCGGAAGATCAATGGGGCAGGACAAACGACCGGGGGAAAGCGGGGATTCGCGGGGGCGTACCTCGTTCGATCACGATGTGGGCGTGCGCCTTTCCCTCGTCATCGACCTCTATGATTTGAAGGTCGAGGCGGCGCGAGTCGCGAAAACGACGGGCGAGATGCTCGGCCGCTATACGAAAGGCACGCACAAGCTGCCCTTCCGCGTCGCCGCGGCGCTTTCACAGGCCAAAGGGGTGTCGCTCGACTGGCTGGCGACGGGCGAAGGGGCCATGCTGTTCAGCGAGCGCGCGGCATCCGCCGCCGACTCGGACGCCGGACGCCCGGATCCCTTGGACGAGGTGCTGCTCGCCAACGTCATCGAGGGGCTGGAGCTGTACATCGCCGCCGAGGAGCTGGAGTTGGAGCCGGGCGAGAAGGCCCGCCTCGTCGTCCTGCTGCACCGCATGCTGGCGCGCAAACGCCGCGACGCCGAACGCCTGGGCGCGCCGGTTCCGCCCGCGCTGGTCACCCCCAACCACCCGGTCCCCATCGCCAGCGACATCGACCTCGCCGACATCGTCCGCCTCGCCGGGCGGCGCACCATGGGTTGATCGCGCCCTTATCCAGGACGAATTGCCTGCATTCGTGTGTTGCCGACGGCGCCCTGTCGGTTGTACAAACATCGCGCATGACACAACCACGCCGCCCGCTGTCCGATGCCGAACGCCTGGATTGGCTCCGCCTGATCCGGACTGAGAACGTCGGCCCCGTCACCTTCCATCGCCTGATCGAGCAGTACGGCAGCGCCCGGAAGGCGATCGAGGTGCTGCCCGACCTTGCGCGCAAGGGCGGACGGGTCAAACCGCTGCGCATCACGCCGAAGGCCGAGGCGGAGCGCGAAATGGCCGCCAACGCGCGCCTGGGCGCCCGCCTGCTGTGCTGGTGCGAGCCCGATTACCCCGAACCGCTGGCCGCCGTGGACGACGCGCCGCCGGTGATATCCGTGCTGGGCCATCCGCACCTGTTGAGGCGGCGCGCCGTCGCCATGGTGGGCGCGCGCAACGCCTCGCTCAACGGCCGCAAGTTCGCCGAGATGCTGGCCCGCGACCTGGGCGCCGCCGGGTTGCTGCTGGTGTCCGGGCTGGCGCGCGGCATCGACACGGCGGCGCACAGCGGCTCGCTGGGCACCGGCACGGTGGCCGTGGTGGCCGGCGGCGTCGACGTCGTCTACCCCGAGGAGAATCTGGGCCTGTACCGCGACATAGCGGCGCAGGGGGTGGTGGTGGCCGAGTGCGCCGCCGGGACCCAGCCGCAGGCCCGCCACTTCCCGCGCCGCAACCGCATCATCTCCGGCCTGTCGCTGGGCGTGGTGGTGGTCGAGGCGGCGCTGAACTCCGGCTCCCTGATCACCGCGCGCATGGCGCTGGAGCAGGGGCGCGAGGTGTTCGCCGTGCCCGGATCGCCGCTGGACCCGCGCTGCAAGGGCACCAACAACCTGATCCGCCAGGGGGCCGCGCTGGTCGAGACCGCCGACGACGTCCTGCGCGTGTTCCAGCACCTGAAGGCGCCGCCGCTGGCCGAGCCGGCGGACCTTTTCACCGTCGCCCGCCCCCGCATGCCCGACGAGTCGGAGGTCGACCGGGCGCGCGCCATCGTCATCGAAAACCTTTCCCCTACCCCCGTCACCATTGACGAACTCGTTCGCGGGTGCCAATTGTCACCACCCGTGGTGTTGACCGTCGTGCTGGAGTTGGAGCTGGCGGGCCGCGTGCAGCGTCAGCCGGGCAACCAGATCAGCCTGATCTGAACACCAACGCGAACGGCCGTACATTTTTGGGGGCGAGTGAGTCTCTTGGCGGGAAGCAACGTCGTTATCGTCGAATCGCCGGCCAAGGCGAAGACCATCAACAAGTATCTGGGGTCCGACTACACCGTCGTCGCCAGCTTCGGCCACGTGCGCGATTTGCCGGCGCGCGACGGATCGGTGCGCCCGGATGAGGATTTCGCGATGGACTGGGAGCTGGGCGACCGCTCCAAGCGCCACATCGACGAGATCGCCAAGGCCGTGAAGGGCGCCACGCGCGTCTACCTCGCAACCGACCCGGATCGCGAGGGAGAGGCCATCGCCTGGCACCTGTCGGAGCTGCTGAAGGAAAAGCGCCTGATCGACAAGGTCGAGGTGCAGCGCATTACCTTCAACGAGATCACCAAGAGCGCCGTGCAGGCAGCCCTGGCCGCCCCGCGCGCCGTCAGCCGTGAGCTGGTCGACGCCTATCTGGCGCGCCGCGCACTCGACTACCTCGTGGGCTTTACCCTGTCGCCGGTGCTCTGGCGCAAGCTGCCGGGCTCCAAGTCCGCCGGGCGCGTACAGTCGGTGGCGCTGCGGCTGGTCTGCGAGCGCGAGGGCGAGATCGAGGCGTTCCGCCCGCAGGAGTACTGGAGCGTCGAGGCGGATTTCGCCACGCCGGCCGGCGCCGCCTTCACCGCCCACCTCTCGCAGCTCGACGGCCGGAAGCTCGACAAGTTCGCCCTGCCCAACCAGGAGGCGGCCGACGCCGCGGTGGCGCGCATCCTGGGCGGCGAGCCGTTCACCGTGGGCGCGGTCGAGCGCCGGCAGTCGCGCCGCAACCCGTCCGCCCCCTTCACCACCTCGACCTTGCAGCAGGAAGCGTCGCGCAAGCTGGGCTTCGGCGCCACGCGCACCATGCGCACCGCGCAGAAGCTGTACGAGGGCGTGGACATCGGCGGCGAGACGGTCGGCCTGATCACCTACATGCGAACCGACGGCGTCTCGCTGTCGCAGGAGGCGATCGAGGCGGCGCGCTCGCTGATTTCCAGCCATTGGGGCGACCAGTACGTCCCCGGCACCCCGCGCATCTACAAGACGACCGCCAAGAACGCCCAGGAGGCGCACGAGGCGATCCGCCCGACCGACCTGTTCCGCCGGCCGGAAACGGTCGCCGCGTACCTGGAAAAGGACGACCTGCGCCTTTACGAGTTGATCTGGAAGCGCACCGTCGCCTCGCAGATGGAAAGCGCCGTGCTGGATCAGGTGGCGGTCGACGTCACCTCGCCCAAGCGCGACGTGGTGCTGCGTGCCACCGGTTCCATCGTCGTCTTCGACGGCTTCATGCGCGTCTACCAGGAAGACAAGGACGACAGCGAGGACGAGCAGGAGCGCCGCCTGCCCGCCATGGCCGAGGGCGACGGCGTGGCGCGCGGCGACATCCACCCGGAACAGCACTTCACCCAGCCGCCGCCGCGCTACACCGAGGCGAGCCTCGTGAAGAAGCTGGAAGAGCTGGGCATCGGCCGCCCGTCCACCTACGCCTCCATTTTGCAGGTGCTGCAGGACCGCAGCTATGTCCGCCTGGACAAGCGCCGCTTCATCCCGGAAGACCGCGGCCGGCTGGTAACGGCGTTCCTGAAGAACTTCTTCAACCGCTACGTCGAATACAACTTCACGGCCGAGCTGGAGAACCAGCTCGACGAGATTTCCGGCGGAAACCTGGACTGGAAGTCGGTGTTGCGCGACTTCTGGTTCGCCTTCTCGCAGGCGGTCGGAGACACCAAGGACCTGACCATCACCAACGTGCTGACCGCGCTGGACGAGGAGCTGGGCCCGCACTTCTTCCCCGCCAACGCAAGCGGCAACGGCGCCGACCCGCGCGTCTGCCCGGTGTGCGGACAGGGCCGGCTGGGGCTGAAGCTCGGCAAAATGGGCGCCTTCATCGGCTGCAACAACTACCCGGAATGCCGCTACACCCGCCCGCTGGCCGTCGCCAACGACGACGGCCAGGAGGTGCAGGAAGGCCCGCGCGAGCTGGGCGAGGACCCCGACACGCACCTGCCGGTGACCGTCCGCCGCGGCCCCTACGGCGCCTACATCCAGCTCGGCCCGCCCAAGGGCGCCGACGACGCGCCGCCGCCGCCCGCCGAAAAGCCGAAGGCCGAAAAGCCCAAGAAGGGCAAGAAGGCGGCCAAGGACGACACGCCGAAGCCCAAGCGCGTGTCGCTGCCCAAGGGCATGGCGCCGGCCGACGTGGACCTGGACACCGCGCTGCGCCTGCTGGCGCTGCCGCGCGTGGTGGGCAACCACCCGGAGACGGGCCAGGAGATCAGCGCCGGCATCGGCCGCTTCGGCCCGTACCTCAAGCACGGCTCGCTGTACAAGTCGCTCACCGCCGACGACGACGTGCTGACCATCGGCATGAACCGCGCCGTCGACCTGCTGGGCGAGGCCGCCAAGAAGGCGGCGGCGACTCCGGCGCAGACGCTGGGCGAGCATCCCAAGACCGGCAAGCCGGTGACCATGGGCGCCGGCCGCTTCGGCCCCTACGTCAAGCACGCCTCGCTCTACGCCTCGATCCCCAAGGGCGTCGATCCGGCCACCGTGACGCTGCAGCAGGCGCTCGACCTGCTCGACGCCAAGGCGGTGAAGGACGCCGCCAAGAAGGGCAAGCCCGCGCCGTCCGCCGACGCCGAACCCGCCGAAAAGGCGGACAAGGCCGAGAAGAAGGCGCCGGCCAAAGCCAAGGCCCCGGCCAAAGCCAAGGCGCCCGCGAAGGCCCCCGCCAAGGCCAAGGCTCCGGCCAAGGCTAAAGCCAAGGAAACCGCCGACACGGCGCCGGCCGACACGCCCGAGAAGGCCCCGACGCGCAAGCGGGCGTAGCGCGGCCCCGCTACCGCACCCACCGCATCACCCCGCCCGCCAGCGGCGCCCACACCCCCATGGGCACCCCGGCGGCGCGGAGCGCGCGGGCCGTCCACTCGTTGCAGGTCAGCACCGGGCTGTAGGTGCCGGTCGCTTCGTAAAAGCGGTCGTCGCCGGAATAGCTCGCCCCCAATATCGGCCGCTCATTGCGGAAGCCGGCGCGCACGAAGCCCACCAGCCGCCGGTACGCCCCCTCCCCCAGAACCAGCCGGCCGCAGTCGCCGCCGCCCAGCGGCGCGCGCAGGTGGTAGACGTGCATCACCGTCGGCCCGCCGCCGAACAGCGCCCGCCACGCCGTGCGCGGATTCAGGTCCGACCAGTGCCGGGTTTCCAGGTAGAACGCACGGTCGCCCCAGCCGAACGACAGGTGCGTGGAGTCGGTCGGGGCCAGCGGGAAGTCGGCGCGCGGCAGCATGGCCGTCCAATCCATCACCGCCGTGGTCGCCGGCAGCACGAGGTCGGTGTGCACGCCGTTGCTGCACACGAACACCTCCACGCCCTCCGTGGCCGGCGGTTCGCCCGGCACAGGGACGAGCGGCAGCAGGAACGCCGCCAGGGCGAATCCGCCGGCTATCGCCGCCGGCACGCCGATCACCGCCCGCCCCAGCCGCCCCATCCCGCCCCTCCGCCCCTGTCAGGCCGCCTTCCTGCCCGGCGATTGTGGTCAAAGTGCGTAACCCGTTCGGGGGCGCCGGAAGGTTGCCACCGCCGCCCACCCGGCGGGCTGTCCCGGCCGCCGCACCGCCATAGCTTTGCTGGCGGAATTGCAGGCGGGGCATCGCACCATGGCGTTTCGCAACGTGCTGGCCGGCACCACCGGCGCCGACGGGATCACCGGAGGCGTGGGGCCGGACCTGATCTACGGCTTCGATCCGAACGGCCCGCAGGCGGCCGTCGCCTCCATCGCCGCGACGCGGGTGGCGGCAGGGCTGAACCAGCCGCTGTTCGTCGCCTCCCCGCCCAACGACCCGGCACGGCTGTTCATCGTCGAACGCAACGGCTACATCCGCATCCTCGACCTGGAGAGCGGCGGCGTGCAGGCCACGTCCTTTCTCGACGTCTCGCGCGAGGTCTCGCTGGGCGGCGAGCGCGGCCTGCTCGGCCTCGCCTTCCATCCCGAATACGCCACCAACGGGCGCTTCTACGTCAACCTGACCAACACCCGGGGCGACACGGAAATCCGCGGCTACACCGTCTCGGCGACCGATCCCGGCCGCGCCGATCCGGCCAGCGCCACGCTGGTGCTGGAGGTCGATCAGCCCGAGGGATTCTCCAACCACAAGGCCGGCTGGCTGGGCTTCGCGCCCGACGGCACGCTGCACGCCGCGCTAGGCGACGGCGGAGTCGCCGCCAACGCGCAGAACATCGACAGCCTGCTCGGCAAGATGCTGCGCCTGGACGTGAACGCCGACGCCTTCCCGGCCGACGCCGCGCGCAACTACGCCATACCCACCGACAACCCCTTCGCCGCCACCGCCGGGGCGGACGAGGTGTGGGCGCTGGGCCTGCGCAACCCCTGGCGCGCCGGCTTCGACCGCGGCACCGGGGATCTGTACATCGCCGACGTCGGCCAGAGCGCGCGGGAGGAGGTCGACATCGGCCAGTCCGGCGCCAACTACGGCTGGCCCGCCTTCGAGGGGCTGGAGCCGTACGAACCCGGCACCCCGACGGCCGGCGCCGTGACCCCGCCGATCCACACCTACGGCCACGACCTCGGCCGCTCGATCACCGGCGGCACCGTCTATCGCGGCCCGGAGGAGGAGATGCAGGGCCAGTACGTGTTCGGCGACTTCATCTCCGGCCGCATCTGGACGCTGCAAGCCTCCGGCGGCGGCTGGACCGCCACCGAGCGCACCCAGCAGATCCGGACGGACGCCGGCAGCATCGACCGGATCGCCTCGTTCGGCGAGGACGCGCACGGCAACCTCTACGTGGTCGATTTCGACGGCGAGCTGTTCCGCCTGACGCCGGGCGGCGCCGCCGGCGCAGGCGCTGACGCGGCCGATGACTTGCGGGCCGGCGACGGCGCCGACATGGTGTTCGCCGGGGCCGGGGCGGACGCGGTGTACGGCGATGCGGGCGACGACGAACTGCACGGCCACGACGGCGACGACACGCTGTTCGGCGGCGACGGTGCCGACGTGGTGTTCGGCGTCG
>DASWVP010000272.1:0-2118 GCA_036401175.1 Azospirillum sp.
TCGCCTTCTCGGACGGGGCGTGGTTTCCGGCGACCGTGCGCGGCGCGGGCGGCGCGCCGGGGGCGTGCCGCGTCCATTACGACGGCTATTCGGACGAGGAGGACGAGGTGGTCGGCGGCCGCCGCATGCTGCCCTGGAACGCCGAGGGGCCGGGCGAGGCGCTCACCGACTGCCGGAAGGGCACGGAGGTGGTGGCCGAGACGGACGGCGCCTGGTACCCGGCCACCGTCGTGCGCGCGGGCGGCAAGGGCTGCGTCGTGCGTTACGACGACGAGGACGAGGAGGACGAGGCGCTGCCGCTGCGCCGGTTGCGCACCCTGCGCTGAACCCGGTGGTGGCGGGCCGCCGCCCGATCCGGCATGGTGGCGCCACTGGACCGGAAGCGAGGACCGCCGTCATGACCACCGCCCCCAACCCGCACGCCCACCTGCGCCCGGAAACCATCGCGGCCGGCGCGCTCGGCCACGAGGATCCGGCGACCGGCGCCATCATCCCGCCCATCCACCCGGCCACCACCTACCTGCGCGACCCGGACAACGGCTATGCGCGGGGCCGGGTCTACGCCCGCGCCGACAACCCCACCTTCGACACCGCCGCGCAGACGCTGAGCGCGCTGGAGGGCGGCGCCGACACGCTGCTGTTCGCGTCGGGCATGGCGGCGGCGACGGCGGTGTTCCAGGCGCTGGACCCCGGCGACCATGTGGTGGTGCCGACGGTGATGTACTGGGCCTTCCGCAACTGGCTGCACGGCTTCGCCACGCGCTGGGGCCTGCGGGTGGAGGGGGTGGACACCGCCGACACGGACGCGCTGCGCGCCGCCGTGCGGCCGGGCGAGACACGGCTGGTGTGGGTGGAGACGCCGGCCAACCCGCTGTGGACCGTCACCGACATCGCCGCCGCCGCCGGCATCGCGCACGCCGCGGGCGCCCGGCTGGCGGTGGATTCGACGGTCGCCACGCCGGTGCACACGCGGCCGCTGGACCTCGGCGCCGACATCGTCATGCACTCCGCCTCCAAGTACCTGAACGGCCATTCCGACGTGATCGCCGGCACGCTGACCACCGCGCGCGCCGACGAGGCGTGGGCGCGCATCACGGCGGTGCAAACGCAAGTCGGCGGCATCATCGGCCCGTTCGAGGCGTGGCTGCTCCAGCGCGGCCTGCGCACCCTGTTCGCCCGCGTGCGCTGGCAGAGCGCCTCCGCCCAGACCCTGGCCGAGCGGCTGTCGTCCCACCCGGACGTCGCGGAGGTGCTGTACCCCGGCCTGCCCGGCTTTGCCGGGCACGCGGTGGCGACCCGGCAGATGCGGGACGGCTTCGGCGGCATGCTGTCGATCCGCGTGCGCGCCGGCACCGACGCCGCCATCGCCACGGCGGCCAACGTGCGGGTCTGGCGCCGCGCCACGTCGCTGGGCGGGGTGGAGAGCCTGATCGAGCACCGCGCCAGCGTCGAGGGCCCCGGTTCCCCGGTGCCCGGCGACCTGCTGCGCCTGTCGGTCGGGCTGGAGGCGGCCGAGGACCTGTACGAGGATCTGGCGGCGGCGCTGGCCGGGTGACCGTCGGGTTTTCGGCATCGTCACGGGATTGTGGCGCGGCTCACAGCGGCGGGTGCGGGGTGCGGGTAGGGTCTGGTCATCGAAACGGAGCGGGGCGGACGAGCCCCGGTCCACAACCCAGCCCCCAAGGAGAACCCGCCATGATCCGTCGCACCCTGCTCGCCGCCGCCGCCGTGCTCTGCCTGTCCGCCCCGGCGATGGCCCAGAACGTCAGCTCGATCAACAACACCGCCGCGGGCATCGGCAACTTCGCCGGTCAGCAGGTGATGACCAAGCAGTTCGGCGGCGGCCTGTTCGGCGGCTCCAACACCGCGTCGATCAACAACACCGCCGCCGGCATCGGCAACGTCGCCCGCCAGGGCGTCATGACCATGCAGGGCGCGGGCGGCGGTGGGCGCCTGCTCGGCCTGCCGGGCGGGGCGAACACGGCGGTGGTCGGCAACACGGCGGCCGGCATCGGCAACGTCGCCAAGCAGACCGGCACGGTCTTCCAGGGCGCCGGCTTCGGCACCTCCAACCTGCTGAGCGGCCAGAACACCGCCGCCGGCATCGGCAACTTCGCC
>DASWVP010000273.1:0-24096 GCA_036401175.1 Azospirillum sp.
GCCGCCGCTGCTGCCGGTGGCGGGCTGGGGCTATTGGGGGCAGCCCGGCCTGTCCGGCCGCCATACGCGCGGCGGCTGGGCGCCGCGCCTCGTGGTCGGCGACGTCCGCGAAGGTCCCGGCATCGTCCGCATCGCGCACGAGAGCGAGGACGGCACGCTCGCCGTCGCCGTCGATCTGGCGTTGGACGCCGAAACCGGCGTGCTGACCGCGGCGACGGAAGTCACCAACCGCGCGGCCGAGCCCTACCGGCTGGACTGGTGCGCGGCGCTGTGCCTGCCGCTGCCCGGCTTCCTGGACGAGGCGCTGGTCTTCGAAGGCACCTACGTGCGGGAGTTCCAGGAACGCCGCGTGCCCCTCGGCGCCGGTGCCCTGGTGCGCGAGAACCGCCGCGGCCGCACCTCGCACGACAGCTTCCCCGCGATGATCCTCGGCCCGTGCGGCTTCGGCAACCGGCACGGCGGCGTGTACGGATTCCACCTGGGCTGGAGCGGCAACCACCGCGTGCTGGTGGACGGCCTGCCCGACGGCACCCGCGTCGTCCAGCTGGGCGAGTTGCTGCATCCGGCCGAGGTGGTGCTGGCGCCCGGCGAGACCTACCGCAGCCCGCCCGCCTACGCCGTGTTCGCCGCCGACGGGCTGGACGGCCTGATGGCGCGCACGCACGCGCACGTCCGCACCCGCATCCTGCCCCGCCGCCTCGGCCCCCGGCCGGTGCACTTCAACAGTTGGGAAGCGGTGTACTTCAACCACGACCGCGCCGCCCTGCTCGACCTTGTGGAGCGTGCCGCGCGCATCGGCGCGGAGCGCTTCGTGCTGGACGACGGCTGGTTCCACGGCCGCAACGGCCACACCGCCGGCCTGGGCGACTGGTGGCCGGACGAGGGCAAGTACCCCGACGGCCTGCGCCCGCTGGCCGACGCCGTGCGCGCCATGGGCATGGAGTTCGGCCTGTGGGTCGAGCCCGAATACGTCAACCCGGACAGCGACCTGTTCCGGGCCCACCCCGACTGGATCCTCGACCTGCCCGGCGCCCGCGATCCGGCGCCCAAGCGCCAGTATCTGCTCGACCTCGGCCGGGCGGAGGTGGTGGCGCACGTCTACGCCCGGCTCGACGCGCTGCTGGCGCCCGGCTTCATCGGCTACCTGAAATGGGACATGAACCGCGACGCCGCCCCGGCGGCCAGCGGCGGCGAACCGGCGTGGCGGCGCCACGTGCTGGCGCTCTACGCGCTGCTGGAACGGCTGCGCGCCGCACACCCGCATGTTGAGATCGAGACTTGCGCGTCGGGCGGCGGGCGCGCCGACTGGGGCATCCTGGCGCGCACCGAGCGCGTGTGGCCCAGCGACAGCAACGACGCGCACGACCGCCTCGCCATCCAGCGCGGCTTCGCGCTGTTCTTCCCGCCGGAGGTGATGGGCAGCCACGTGGGGCGGGAGCGCTGCACCGTCACCGGCCGGCGCAACGACCTGTCCTTCCGCTGCGCCGTCGCGCTGTTCGGCGCCATGGGTGTGGAATGGGATATCCGCGCCCTGTCCGAGGAGGAGTTGGCGGAACTGTCCGGCTGGATCGCCCTGCACAAGCGCCACCGCGCGCTGCTGCACGGCGGCCGTCCCGTGCGCCTGGACCTGGACGGGGTGGAGGCGGCCGGCCATGGCGTGGTGGCGGCGGACGGCGGGCAGGCGCTGTTCCTGGTGGCGCGGCTGGCGACGAAGGTGCAGCCGCTGCACCTCCGCCTGCCCGGCCTGGACCCGCAGTCCGTCTACCGCGTCCGCGTCCCCGACGGTGTGCCCGACGGCATCGCCGACGCCCTGCCCCGCGCCCGCGATGGCCTGACCTTCACCGGCGCGCAGCTTGCCGCCTACGGCCTGCGCCTGCCCCTCATGCTGCCGGACATCGCGCTGGTGCTGCAGGTGGAACGTATACCATGAAAGTCTCTCCCCCGCCGGAGGCGGGGGAGGGAGTATCAGGTCACTTCGCCCGCATGTCCCGCACCCGCTTGGCCTTGCCGACGGAGCGTTCGATGGTGCCCGGCTCGCAGATCTCCACCTTGGTCGAGATGCCGATGTAGGACTTGATGTGGTGCTGCAGCGTCTTGGCCTGCGCCGCCGGGTCGGCGCCGTGGTTGGTCGGCGCCGTCTCGACGCGCACGGCCAACTTGTCCATGTGGCCGTCGCGGGTGAGGATCAGTTCGTAATGCGGGGCCAGCGTCGGGTCGCGGCAGATGATCTCCTCGATCTGCGTGGGGAAGACGTTGACGCCGCGGATGATCATCATGTCGTCGGAGCGGCCGGTGATCTTGTCGATGCGCCGCATGCTGCGCGCCGTCGGCGGCAACAACCGCGTCAGGTCGCGCGTGCGGTAGCGGATCATCGGCAGGCCTTCCTTGGTGAGCGTGGTGAACACCAGCTCGCCGTACTCGCCGTCCGGCAGCACCTCGCCCGTCTCCGGGTTGATGATCTCCGGATAGAAATGGTCCTCCCAGATGACCGGGCCGTCCTTGGTCTCGACGCACTCGTTGGCGACGCCGGGGCCCATGATCTCGGACAGGCCGTAGATGTCCACCGCGTCGATGCCGAACTTGCGCTCGATCTCCTCGCGCATGGCGTTGGTCCAGGGCTCGGCGCCGAAGATGCCGATACGCAAGGACGTCTCCCAGGAGCGCAGCCCCTGCCGTTCCATCTCGTCGGCGATGTTCAGGATGTAGGACGGCGTCACCATGATGATGTCGGGCTGGAAGTCGCGGATGATCTGGACCTGCTTCTCCGTCTGCCCGCCCGACATGGGGATGACCGTGCAGCCCAGCCGCTCGGCGCCGTAGTGCGCACCCAGGCCGCCGGTAAACAGGCCGTAGCCGTAGGCGACGTGCACCTTGTCGCCGCGCCGGCCGCCGGCCGCCCGGATCGAGCGGGCGACGAGGTTCGCCCACATGTCGATGTCGTTCTGGGTGTAGCCCACCACCGTCGGCCGCCCCGTGGTGCCGGAGGAGGCGTGCAGGCGCACGATCTCCGGCATCGGCACGGCGAACAGGCCGAAGGGATAGGTCTCGCGCAGGTCGTCCTTCTTGGTGAAGGGGAACAGGGCGAGGTCCTTCAGCTCCTTGAAGTCGCCGGGGTGGACGCCCTTGACGTCGCACTTGCGCTTGAAGTGCGCCACGTTGGCGTAGGTGTGCTGAAGCGACCACTTCAGCCGCGCGACCTGCATCGCGGTGATTTCATCGCGGCTCGCCGTCTCGTACTGGTCGAGTTCGTGTTTGAGCGGCGCCTGGATCACGGACATTGCGTTCTCTCCCTAGAGGCCTTGTGGCCTGTTGTTCTTTCCTGGTGCAAAGCCCCTCCCCCTCGCGGGGGAGGGGTTGGGGAGAGGGGGATACGCCCGGCAGGGCGGAAGAACAATTCTCTTCCGGGCATCCGCCCGTAACCACCCTCTCCCCAACCCCTCTCCCGTCGAGGGAGAGGGGCTCATGAGGCTCACACGCGCTCGATGACCGTCGCGATGCCCTGCCCCACGCCGATGCACATTGTACACAGGGCGCGGCGGGCTTTCCTCTCTTCAAGTTCGTGCAGCGCCGTCAGCAGCAACCGCGCGCCCGACGCGCCCAGCGGGTGGCCCAGCGCGATGGCGCCGCCGTTCGGGTTGACGTGCGCGGCGTCGTCCGCCAGCCCCAGCATGCGCATGACCGCCAGCCCCTGCGCGGCGAACGCCTCGTTCAGTTCGACCACGTCGATGTCGCCGATGCCCAGGCCCAGACGGTTCAGCAGCTTCTGCGAGGCCGGGGCCGGACCGATGCCCATGATGCGCGGCGCCACGCCGGTAACCGCCATGCCCAGAACGCGGGCGCGCGGCGTCAGACCGTACTTCGCCACCGCCGCCTCCGAGGCGACGATCAGCGCGGCCGAGCCGTCGTTGACGCCCGACGCGTTGCCGGCCGTCACCGTGCCGTCCTTGCGCACCACCGGCTTCAGCTTCGCCAGCGCCTCCAGCGTGGTTTCCGGGCGCGGATGCTCGTCGGTATCGACCACCACGTCGCCCTTGCGGCCCTTGATGGTGACCGGGACGATCTCGCGCGCGAAGCGCCCGCTGGCGATGGCGCGGCCGGCGCGCTGCTGGCTGCGGATGGCGAAGGCGTCCTGGTCCTCGCGGCTGATGCCGTAGTCCTGCGCCACGTTCTCCGCCGTCTCCGGCATGGAATCGACGCCGTACAGCTCGCGCATCTTCGGGTTGATGAATCGCCAGCCGATGGTGGTGTCGTAGATCTCGGCCGAGCGCGAGAACGCCGTGTCCGCCTTGCCCATCACGAACGGCGCGCGGCTCATGCTCTCGACGCCGCCGGCGATGATCAGCTCCGCCTCGCCCGCCTTGATGGCGCGCGCGGCGATGCCCACCGCGTCCATGCCGGAACCGCACAGGCGGTTCACCGTGGTGCCCGCCACGCCCGCCGGCAGGCCGGCCAGCAGCGACGCCATGTGGGCAACGTTGCGGTTGTCCTCGCCGGCCTGGTTGGCGCAGCCGTAGATCACGTCGTCCACGGCGGCCCAGTCGATGGTGGGGTTGCGCTCCATCAGCGCCTTGATGGGCGCCGCCGCCAGATCGTCGGTGCGCACCGCCGACAGCGCCCCGGCATAGCGGCCGACCGGGGTGCGGATAACGTCGCAGAGATAGGCTTCGGTCATCGCGTGTTCCTCGTCAATCCGGCAGCTTCACGACGTGGCCCTTCACGGCGGCCGACTGGCCGCGGAAGATGCCGACCACGACGCCGTCCTGGTTGGTGATGATGCAATCGTAAACGCCGCTGCGGCCCTTGCGGTGCACCTCGCGCGCCTCGGCCGTCAGCACGTCGCCCAGCCGTCCGGGGGCCGGGAAGCTGATGTGGCAGGACGCCGCCACCGTCGCCTCGTTGCCCGAGTTGCAGGCGTAGGCGAAGGCGGTGTCGGCCAGCGTGAAGGTCATCCCGCCGTGGCAGCTGTCGTGCCCGTTCACCATGTCCTTGCGCACGGTCATCGTCATCCGCGCGAAGCCCGGCGCGATCTCCGTCAGCACGATGCCGTGCGCCTGGGCGCACCAGTCGCGCTCGTACATGCCGCGGCCGACGGCCTCGGCGACCTCCTGGGCGGTGTGCGTCCGCTCAGCCATGGAATCCCTTCCTTCCAGATACCTTGCGCCGGATCAGCGCCGAGGTGCGGTAACGGTCCTCGCCGTACGTGGAGGCAAGCCCGTCCAGCACCGCGGCCACGCGGTCCAGCCCGATGTCGTCCGCCCAGGCCAGCGGCCCGCGCGGGTAGTTGACGCCCTTGGTCATGGCGATGTCCACGTCGCCGGCCGAGGCCACGCGCTGCAGCACCGCGTCCGCCGCCTCGTTGGCGAGCATGGCGACGGTGCGCATGACGATCAGGCCCGGCGCGTCGTCGATCACCGACACCGCCTTGCCCAGCGCCTGAAACAGCCCGGCCGCCGTGCCCAGCGCCGCCGCCGACGCCTGATCGGCCCCGGCGATGGCGACGCGCGTCGCCTTGGCGTAGTCCAGCGCCAGATCGAACAGCACGAGGTCGGCGATGCCGTCCTCCTCCGCCCGGCGGGTGGCGGTGCGGCCGTCGCTCAGCGCCAGCGTGACGCCGTCGACCACCAGATGCCCGGTTTCGTCCGAGGCCCCCTCCGCGTCGAACGCCTCTTCGCTGACGTCCAGCCCGGCGGCGCGGATCATCGCCACCAGCGCCCGCGCCGGCCCCAGGCCACCCTTCACGCGCACGCGCGCCGGCCGTGGCCCGGCATCGGCGGTGTGCGGGACCGGCGTTTCCGCTTCCGGCTTGTAGCGGTAGAAGCCCCGCCCGCTCTTGCGGCCCAGGCGCCCGGCCTCGACCAGCTCCTGCTGGATGAGCGAGGGCTGGAAGCGCGGGTCGCCGAAGTACGCGGCGTGGACCGAGCGGGTGACCGCGAAGTTCACGTCGTGCCCGATCAGGTCCATCAGCTCGAACGGGCCCATGCGGAAGCCGCCGGCCTCGCGCATCACCGCGTCGATGGTGGCGGGCTCGCCCGCCCCCTCCTGCAACAGCCGCAGCCCCTCGGCGTAGAACGGCCGGGCGACGCGGTTGACGATGAAGCCGGGGGTGGAGCGCGCGTGCACCGGCGCCTTGCCCCACGCCCTGGCGGTGTCGAACAGCGTCTCGGCCACCGCCCGGTCGGTCGCCACGCCGCTGATCACCTCGACCAGCGCCATCAGCGGGGCGGGGTTGAAGAAGTGCAGCCCGGCGAACCGCTCCGGCCGCTTCAGCGCGGCGCCGATGGCGGTGATGGGCAGGGACGAGGTGTTGCTGGTCAGGATCGCGTCGGCGCCCACCGCCGCCTCGACCTCCCTGAACACCGCCTGCTTGACGGCGAGGTCCTCGACGATCGCTTCGATGACCAGCGAGGCCGTGTGCATGTCGGCGTAACTGCCGACCGGCTTCAGCCGCGCCACCACGGAATCGCGCTCGTCGGCCGCCATCCGGCCCTTGTCCACCAGCTTGCCCAGCGCGCCCGCGATGCTCTCCACCGCCTTCACGGCGGCGTCGGGCCAGGCGTCGAACAGCAGCACGGGGTGGCCGCCCTGCGCGGCGACCTGCGCGATCCCCTGCCCCATGGCGCCGCAGCCGATCACGGCCACGGTCGCCGACCGGTCGAGCGCCGCCATCACTTGCCCTCGAACGTCGGCGCGCGCTTCTCGGTGAAGGCGGCTACGCCCTCGCGATAGTCCCGCGTGCGGCCGGCTTCGCGCTGGTAGTCGCGCTCCAGGTCCAACTGCTCGTCCAGCGTGTTGGTGGCCGAGGCCTGCATGGCGCGCTTGATCAGCGCCAGCCCCTTGGTCGGCTGCGTCGCCAGATGGCGGGCGAGCGTCTTCGCCTCGTCCATCAGGGCGGCGTCGTCCACCGTCTTGTAGATCATGCCCCAGGCCGCCGCCTGTTCCGCCGTCACCTTGTCGCCCAGCATGGCGAGCGCGGTGGCGCGGCCGGCGCCCACGAGGCGCGGCAGGAACCACGTGCCGCCGGAATCCGGCACCAGACCCAGCTTGCAGAACGGCTGGATGAAGCTGGCCGAGCGCGCGGCCAGGACGATGTCGCAGGCCAGCGCGATGTTCGCCCCCGCCCCCGCGGCCACGCCGTTGACGGCGCAGACCACCGGGAACTCCAGCCCGCGCAGCGTGCGGACCAGCGGATTGTAGTTCGTCTCCAGCGATTCGCCCAGGTCCGGCATGTCCGAACCCGGCGCCACGGCGCGGTCCGACAAATCCTGCCCGGCGCAGAAGCCGCGCCCGGCCGCCGTCAGCAGCAGGCAGCGGATCGACGGGTCGGCCTTCACCCTGGCCAGCGCGTCGCGCACCTCGCCGTGCATTTCGGTGGTGAAGCTGTTCAGCTTGTCCGGCCGGTTGAAGGTCAGCGTCGCCACGCCCTCGGCCACCTCGAACAGGATGGTGGAATAGGTCACAGCGCACCTCCGCAAAGCGTCGTCATCGTTTCCATCCCTCGTTTCGTTTGCTTTGCCCCCAGCCTACGCCTCCGCCGCCGGGTGCGGAAGGGCTGCCGGGATACCCACAAACGCGTTACAGTTTTTCTCAATACCGTACCGTATAGTGTAACGCTTTGGCTCCTACACCGGCGCCGGCAGGCCCAGCGCATCCAGTTGCGGGCGCACCGTGGCGTCCCACCGGCGCAGCAGATCGGCGTTGGTCTGCCGGCGCAGGCCGAAGCGGCGGTACAGCTCCACCCGTTCGGAATCGATGCGCCCGAAGGTGTCGACCACGCGCGGATACCAGTACGCCACGGACGCCCGCGCCGCCGCGGCGCAGTCCATCTCGGCCAGCCCCTGCTCCAGCGCCTTTTCCGCCAGCTGGGCGTGCACCGCCTCGCGCCCGGCGATGTCGGCGATGGCGGCGGCCAGCGGCTCGTACGAGCACTCCGCCAGCTCGCCCAGCTGCGGCGCGGCGGCGTAGCCCATGAGCATCGTCAGTACCAGCACGTCCACCCACCCCTCCACCGGATAGTGGAAGGCGTTGAGCCGCTTGTCCGTGCCGACCCGCCGGTTGCCGAAATCCATGTGCCGGTCGAAACGCGCCGTCCAGCAGTGCGAGCGCACGTAGAGCTGCGGGTTGACGCCGAAGCGCTGCATCAGGCCCAGCACCGTTTCGGCGTGGCCGAATTTTTCCGACACGATGCGCGCCGCCGTGCGCCGCTCGCGCAGGCTCGGCGCGCGGTTGATCATGTCGGCCAGACCGGCGGCGCCGGCCAGCTCGCTGTCCACGAAACCGGCCATCAGGCGCAGCAACTCGGCCCGATAGCCGGCGGGCAGGTCGGCGGTGACTGGGATGGTGCCGCCCGCCGCGATGTGCGCGACGAGGTCCGCCTCGTTCCTGAACATTTTCTCTCCCACGCTCCGGGGCGGTTTTCCCACCCTCTTGAGCCCGTACGTTTAGATACAGTTTTTTCCGTGTAACACAAAAAACGGTATCATAAAAGTCCGAACACGGTGTAAACTGCGGCCCTTGGCAGGACATCGCAGCGGCAGGGCATGGCAGACATCCTGATCATCGTCGGGACGGAAGGCGGAAACACGCGCTTCGCCGCGGAAGCGGTCCGGGACGAGCTTGCCGGCATGGGACACAGCGCGGACCTGTCGATGGGCGGCGACTGTATCACGTTGGACCTGCCCCGGCGCTCGCTGGCGCTGGTCTGCACCTCCACCTACGGATTCGGCGACCTGCCCGAGAACCTGCTGCCCTTCGCCGACAGCCTGCGCACCCGCAAGCCCGACCTGCGGCACCTGCGCTATGGGGTGATCGCGCTGGGCGACCAGACCTATTCGGAGACGTTCTGCAAGGCCGGGCGCACCCTGGACGCGCAGCTTCGCGACCTCGGCGCGCACCGCGTCGGCGACCGCCTGGAAATCGACGCCTGCACGCAGCCCCTGGCCGACGAGGAAGCCGTCGCCTGGGCCCGCGAGTGGGCCGGGATGCTGTGAGACGCGCTTTGACGGCGCGCCCGGCGCCATACATGATACGGTCCAACGCGACCAACGAAGACAAAACGCATCAGAGGAGGAGATCGCATGTCGCCCCAGGAATTTTTCGAGACGCACCGCGCCACGCTGGAAAAGGCGGTCGAGGCGACGCGCACCCGCGCCTACTGGTCGCCGTTCTCCGAGATGCCCAGCCCGCGCGTCTATGGTGAGACCGCCCAGGCCGACGGCGAGGCGGCGTTCAAGGCCCGCCTGAACAAGGTCTTCGACCTCGGCCAGCCCGGCGCGGCCGGCTTCGTCGGCGGCGAGCGCTCGCCCTTCGGCTTCGACCTCGGCGTCACCTACCCCAAGGCCGACATCGGCGCTGTGATCGAAGCGGCCCGCAAGGCCACCGCCGGCTGGCGCCGCATCGGTCCGAATGGCCGTGCCGGCATCTGCGCGGAGATCCTGCAGCGCCTCAACAAGCGCTCGTTCGAGATCGCCTTCGCGGTCATGCACACCACCGGCCAAGCCTTCATGATGGCCTTCCAGGCCGGCGGCCCGCACGCCCAGGACCGCGGGCTGGAGGCCGTCGCCTACGGCTGGAAGGCGATGACCGATCAGGTGCCCGAGGCCCGCTGGGAGAAGCCCCAGGGCAAGAACCCGCCGCTGGTCATGGACAAGCGCTTCGACGTGATCGGCCGCGGCATCGGCCTGATGATCGGCTGCGCCACCTTCCCCACCTGGAACGGCTATCCGGGCCTGTTCGCCAGCCTCGTGACCGGCAACCCCGTCATCGTCAAGCCGCACCCGGCCGGCATCCTGCCGCTGGCCATCACGGTGGAGATCGCGCGCGACGTGCTGAAGGAAGCCGGGCTCGACCCCAACGTCGTCACCCTGGTCGCCGACAGCGCCGACGCGCCGGTCACCAAGGATCTGGCGATGCGGCCGGAGATCGCGCTCATCGACTTCACCGGTTCGTCGGAATTCGGCAACTGGCTGGAGGAGAACTGCCGCCACGCCGCCGTCTTCACCGAGAAGGCCGGCGTCAACACGGTGATCATCGATTCGACCGACGATCCCAAGGGCATGGTGCGCAACCTCGCCTTCTCGCTCAGCCTCTATTCCGGCCAGATGTGCACGACGCCGCAGGTGATCTTCGTGCCCAAGGACGGCATCAAGGCGGGCGGCGAGGCCATGGGCTTCGATCAGGTGGTGGCGGCGCTGGCCGGCGGCACCGAGAAGTTCGTCTCCGATCCCGAGCGCGCGGTCGAGGTGCTGGGCGCCATCCAGTCCGACGCCACGCTGAAGCGTCTCCAGGACGCCGCTTCGCTGGCCACCGTCGCCCTGCCGTCGAAGGCCATCGCGCACCCGAAGTTCCCGGACGCCCGCGTGCACACCCCGCTCATCCTGGTGATGGACGCCAAGGACGAGGACAAGTACGGGCGGGAGCTGTTCGGCCCGATCTCCATGATCGTCAAGGTCGACAGCACGGCCGACGCGCTGGCCCGCGCCGCCGGGCTGGTCAAGACCAAGGGCGCCCTGACGGCGGCGCTGTACTCCACCGACGCGCAGGTGATCGAGGACGCGCAGGACGCCTTCGTCGAGGCCGGCGTGGCCCTGTCGGTGAACCTGACCGGCGGCGTCTTCGTCAACCAGTCGGCGGCGTTCAGCGACTTCCACGGCACCGGCGCCAACCCGGCGTGCAACGCCGCGCTGTGCGACCTAGCCTTCGTCGCCAACCGCTTCCGCGTGGTGCAGAGCCGCATCCCCGTGGCCGCCTGATCACCCGATCAAGCCCCTCTCCCCTTGTGGGGGAGGGGTTGGGGTGAGGGATTCTTTATTAGCCACAGATGAACACAGATAAACACAGATAAAAGAGATAGGGGCGACTGCCGGCCACTCTCATCAAAATCCATCTGTGTTTATCTTTGGCTAAAAACTCCGTTCCCATCCCCATGAGCAGCAAGAAAAAGAAAGCCCAGGGAGAACCAAGCGCATGTCCACACCGATGCGGCCCCGTGTCTACGCCATCGACGGCGTGGTGCCGGTGATCCACCCGACGGCGTTCGTCCACCCCTCGGCCGTGCTGATCGGCGACGTCGTCATCGGGGCGAACTGCTACGTCGGGCCGTGCGCGTCCTTGCGCGGCGACTTCGGCCGCATCGTGCTGCACGAAGGGTCGAACGTGCAGGACAACTGCACCATGCACGCCTTCCCCGGCATGGACGCGGTGATCGAGGTGGACGGGCACATCGGCCACGGCGCCGTGCTGCACGGCTGCATCATCAGGCGCAACGCGCTGGTCGGCATGAACGCGGTGGTGATGGACGGCGCGGTCGTCGGCGAATCCGCCATCGTCGCCGCCATGGCCTTCGTCAAGGCCAGCTTCCAGGTGCCCGCCCGGCATCTGGTCGCCGGCATGCCGGCCAAGGTGGTGCGCGAACTGTCGGACGACGAGATCGCCTGGAAGCAGCAGGGCACGGGCGAGTACCAGCGCCTCGTCACCCGTTCGCACACCACCATGGTGGAATGCGACCCGCTCGACACCGAGGAGCCCGACCGCAAGCGCGTCGACGCCGGCGACGTGCAGCCGCTGCACACGCAGAAGGGGTGAGGGCCCGGCGCCCGAACTTACCCCACCCCCGTCATCCGCTGTTCCGGCGCGGTGGTCAACTCGTCGGCCTGGATCTGCAGCTTGCCGAGCAGGAGGTTCAGTTGCTGCAATTCGTCGTCGTCCAGCGCGCTGGTCAACCGCGCCTCGTAGGCGAGCGCCAGCGGCGCGATCTCGCGGTAGATCTCCTGCCCCTTCGCCGTCAGCGTCAGCAGCGCCTTGCGCCGGTCGGTGTCGCCGGCCTCGCGCAGGATCAGCTCCGAATCGAGCATGCGGCTGATGGCGCGGCTGACCTGCACCTTGTCCATCGCCGTGGCGGTGGCGATCTCCCCGGCGCTCAGCGTCTCGCCGCCCAGGCCGCCCAGCACGGCGATGATCCGCCATTCCGGAATGGTGATGTGGAAGCGCTTTTCGTACAGCCGCGCCACCGTCTGGCTGATCGTGTTCGACAGCACGGACAGGCGGTAGGGCAGAAAGCGCGACAGGTTCAGGCCGGACGCGGCGGCGCTCCGGCTGGCGATCCTGTGGGTGGCGGTCTTGCGGCGGGTGCTGGACGGGGGCATCGGCGGGCCTCGGGGTTGCGCGGATCATCTTGGACTGGCTTTTTCTACTTGCAACAGTTTCAATTGAAACTAGATTGGCCCGGAAGCGGGGCCATGCCCAAGAAAGGTGAGGAGGAAACCAAGAGATGAAGCTCGCGACGCTGAAGGCCGGAGGCCGCGACGGAACGCTGGTGGTGGTGTCGCGCGACCTGACGCGCTGCCGTCCGGTGCCGGAGATCGCCCGCACCCTGCAAGCCGCGCTGGACGATTGGGCCACCGCCGCGCCCAGGCTGGAGGAGGCGTTCCGCGCGCTGGAGGCCGATCCGGCATCCGGCCAGCCCTTCGACCCGCGTCAGGCCGCGTCGCCCCTGCCGCGCGCCTACCAGTGGGCCGACGGCTCCGCCTACGTCAACCACGTGGAGCTGGTGCGCAAGGCCCGTGGCGCCGAGATGCCCGCGACCTTCTGGACCGACCCGCTGATGTACCAGGGCGGCTCCGACACCTTCCTCGCCCCGACCGACCCGATCCCGGCCGTGACCGAGGACTGGGGCATCGATTTCGAGGGCGAGGTCGCCGTCGTCACCGGCGACGTGCCCCTGGCCGCGACGCCGACCCAGGCGCGCGCCGCCATCCGGCTGGTCATGCTGGTCAACGACGTCAGCTTGCGCAACCTGATCCCGGCGGAGCTGAACAAGGGCTTCGGCTTCTTCCAGTCCAAGCCCTCCTCGGCCTTCGCGCCGGTGGCGGTGACGCCGGACGAGCTGGGCGACGCGTGGGACGGCGGCCGGCTGCACCTGCCGCTGCTCAGCACCCTGAACGGCGCGGCTTTCGGCAAGCCCAACGCCGGAATCGACATGACGTTCGACTTCCCCACCCTGGTCGCGCACGCCGCCAAGACGCGCCCGCTGGGTGCCGGCTGCATCATCGGCTCGGGCACCGTGTCGAACAAGCTGGACGGCGGCCCCGGCAAGCCGGTCGCCGCGGGCGGTGTCGGCTATTCCTGCATTGCCGAGATCCGCATGATCGAGACGATCGAGACGGGCAAGCCCGCCACCTCCTTCATGCGCTTCGGCGACCGCATCCGCATCGAAATGCTGGACGCGCAGGGCCGCAGCATCTTCGGCGCCATCGACCAGACGGTCGAGCGCTACCAGCCCCCCCAGGATTGAGCCCCGGAGCGACCGCCATGAGCGACGCCATCTCCGTCATCAAGACCGAACACCGCAACCTGATGCGGGTGGTCAACATCTTCGACATCGTCCTGCGCGGCGTGGAGGGCGGCCAGCCGCCCGACTTCGATCTGCTGGACGCGATCGTCGAGTACCTGCGCACCTTCACCGACCAGTACCACCACCCCAAGGAGGACCGCTTCCTGTTCGCCGCGCTGCGCCAGCGCGACCCGGACGCGCACGCCATCCTGGACGAGCTGGAGGCCGAGCACGGCACCTGCTACGCCTCGACCACCGCGCTGCACGACGCGCTGGAGGCATACAAGCGCGGCGAGCCCGGCAGCACGGAGCGCTTCCAGCAGGTCGCGGCCGACTACCGCCGCCTGCAGCTCCGCCACCTGCAAAAGGAGGAAGGGGTGGTCATCCCGCTGGCCCGCGCGGCGCTGACGGAAGAGGACTGGCACACGATCAACGCCGCCTTCGCCGACCACAAGGACCCGCTGTTCAGCGACGACGCGCAGGAGTCCGCCCGCCAGCTCTATTCCCGCATCGTGAACCTGACCCCCGCCCCGCACGGCTTCGCCGACCCTCGGTGATCAAAGAGAAAAGCCCTTCTCCCCTTGAGGGAGAAGGGCTATCAGCCGTGTATCGTCTGCTGCTTATCGCAACGGAGAGATGTGGGGAGCGACGTTTCTTCCGCCCGTCACACCTTGTAGGCGACGCGCAGCCCGCCCCAGTGGCGGCCGCGCACCATGACCGGGGCGGACACGTCCTTCATCAGGGCGTATTTGCCGCCGCCCATGTCGCGGCGGTAGGTCTGCAACAGGAACGGCTTGACGTTGCGGCCGGCGGACAGGCCGACGCGGTCGTTGAACATGCGGCGGTTGCGGCAGTTGGCGGCGTTCCACACCGGGTCGGAACCCTGCGGCTGGCTGAATTTTTTGTTGTGCGTCGGCAGATAGCCGTTGGTGTCCAGCGCCACGCAGAACACCACCCGGTCGTTCTCCGTCAGCACCGGCTCCTGGATGGTCGGCAGAACGCGGTCGAGGAAGTTGATCGCGCGGGTCGTGAACTGCTGCGGGTTCGATCCCGGAACCGGCTCGTAGTTCTGGTCGAACAGGTCGGAGTCGCTGATCTCGCCGCGCGCCAGCGCGTCCTCGAAGGCGGCGGAGATCTTGCTGGCGGCGTCGCGGGCGGCGCGGATGAAGGGGGTGTCCACCGTCTCCACGTCCAACTCGGCGGTGATGCCGATCAGGCGCTCGCTCATGCCCAGCAGGTTGTTGATGCGGTCGCGGGCCTGGCCGAGGTTCTCGTTGGAAAGCTGCACGCCGACCGCGAGGTCGCCGATCTCGCGCTCCAGCTCCAGGCAGTTCTCGCCGATCTCGGACGCGGCGTGGTCGATCTTGTCGGTTTCACCGTGCAGTTCCGACATGGCGCGGCCCACCGTGTCGATCACCGCGCCGATCGATGCCGTGCCCTCGCTGACCGCCCGCGCCTTGCTGGCCGACGCCGTGCTTTCGACCATCAGGCGCTGCGCCTGCTCGTTGAGGTACTTGAGCGTGGCGTCGATCTCGGCGGTGGCCTCCGAGGTCTTGGTCGACAGCGCCTTCACCTCGCCGGCCACGACGGCGAAGCCCCGCCCGGCCTCGCCGGCCCGCGCAGCCTCGATCGTGGCGTTCAGCGCCAGCAGGTTGGTCTGCTTGGCGATCGCGTAGATCTCCTTGGCGACCTTGCCGACACGCTCCAGCGCCTCGCGCAGGCCGGCGATCTGGCCTTCCATGCCGCCGACCGCGGCGACCAGGGAATGGATGTCGGACAGCGACCGCTGAACGCTGTCGTGCGAAGACTCCACCTCCCGGCGGGCGCGGTCGGTCACCGTTCGGGCGATCGACGAGGCCGCTGATATGTTTCGGGTGCTGGAGGTCATCTTCGCTCCGGTTTCCCGAAGCTGGGCGAAGACTTCCGCCTGCTTGTTGATACGACCGCTCACGTCCTCGACATGGCCGGCTACGTCCGCGATCTCGATACCGAGGGTCCCCGCTTCCGCAGCAATATCGGCGATGAGGTACGTGCGGTTGCCGAACGTGCTATCCATAATCGTCCGCCGCTTGTTTTTTTGTGGTGGTGAAAAGGTTCACTCCCCGACTCAATTATTGCAACTTTCTTGCAAAGTCGCAACATCGGACGGGCGTTTCATCCGGCACCCCGGACCAAAGTCGCACATAGGTTACGACATGCCGGCTGATAGGTTGAGTTCCTTTTGGTTGCAAAGCCGCAGCCGGCTCTTCCCTTGAGCGGTACCGTCAGTCCCGCACCCCCGCGATGCGGTTGTCGAGGCGCTCGTCCGCCAGCCCGGCGGGCTCCTGGTGGATGATCACCTCGGCGTTCGGGAAGGCCGCGCGGAGATCGCACTCGACCGTGTCGGCGATGTCGTGCGCCTGCGCCACGTTGATCGCCGGATCGAGTTCCAGGTGCAGTTCGATGAACACGCCGGTGCCGGTGGACCGGGTGCGCAGGTCGTGCATGCCCAGCGCGCCGGCGTGCCCGGCCACCAGGGCGGCGATGCGCGCCCGCTCCTCCTCGGGCAACTCGCGGTCCATCAGCACGTTGAGCGCTTCCCCCGCTACCCCCCAGGCGCCCTTCAGCAGGAAGGCGGCGATGCCCAGGCCGAACAGCGGATCGACGACGCCCACCCCGGTCCACCCGGTGAGCAGCAGCGCCACGATCACCGCCGAATTCATCAGCAGGTCGCCGGCGTAGTGCAGCCGGTCGGCGCCGATGGCGACCGATCCGGTGCGCACCACCACGTGGCGCTGGTAGGCGACCAGTCCGGCGGTCAGCGCGATGGAGACCAGCATCACGCCGATGCCGATGGCGCCCTGCGTCACCGGCTGCGGCGTGATGATCCGGCGCACCGCCTCGATGGCGAGGAAGGCCGCCGAGCCGCCGATGAACGCGCCCTGCGCCAGCGCCGCCAGCGCCTCCGCCTTGCCATGCCCGTAGCGGTGGGCGGAATCGGCCGGGCGCATGGCGTGCCGCACGGCCAGCAGCGTCACCACCGAGGCCATCAGGTCGGTCGAGGAATCGATGAGCGAGGACAGGATGCTCACCGACTCCGTCATCAGGTACGCGCCCAGCTTTGCGACGATCAGCGTCAGCGCCACGCCGACGCTGGCGTAGGTCGCCCGCCGCCGCAGCCGGTCGCCATCGGACATGCCGGCCTCCATGGCCGTTCCTCCCTAGGGGTACAGGCGCTGCGTCGTCCAGCCTTCGCCGTCGCGCAGGAACAGGACTCTCTCGTGCAGGCGGAACGGCCGGTCCTGCCAGAACTCGATGCGCTCGGGCAGGATGCGGAAGCCGGTCCAGTGGGGCGGGCGCGGAACGTGGCCGATGGCGTGCTTCGCGGCGAACTGCGCCACCCGCTTTTCCAGTTCCCAGCGCCCTTCCAGCGGGCGCGACTGCTGCGACGCCCAGGCGCCGATCCGGCTCTCGCGCGGGCGCGACTCGAAATAGGCGTCGGCTTCGGCGTCCGTGACCTGCTCCGCCCGCCCCTCGATTCGCACCTGCCGCCGCAGCGATTTCCAGTGGAAGCACAGCGCCGCGTGCGGGTTGGCCAGCAGCTGCTCGCCCTTGCGGCTTTCAGTGTTGGTGTAGAAGACGAAACCGCGGGGATCGCACCCCTTCAACAGCACCATGCGCAGCGACGGCCGCCCCTCGGCGTCCGCGGTGGCCAGCGCCATGGCGTTGGGGTCGTTCGGCTCGCTCTTCTCGGCCTCGGCCATCCAGGCGGCGAAGGCCGCGTAGGGGTCCTGCTCTGCAAGGTCGCTCATGTCCGCCGTCCTTCTCGTTGCCGGCCCGTTGCCCGTCCTTCTTATCGCTTCCCGAGGACGGCCGTCACCCCGTGATGCGTCCCCATCACTGGCCAATTCACACGAGACGCAGGTTAGCCTATACCAGTGTCCAACGCACCGCGGTCCGGACCGGCGATGGACGGACGGACCGCGGGCAACCTGTCGAGGCATGCATCGATGTTCGGTAAGAAGCTCATTCCCGTGGCGGTGGCCGCGGCCCTGCTCGCCGGCTGCCAGATCGGCGGCAACAAGGAGACCGTCGGCACCCTCGGCGGCGCCATCGCCGGCGGCGTCATCGGTTCGCAGTTCGGCGGCGGCACCGGCAAGCTGGTGACGACCGGCGTGGGCACCCTGCTGGGCGCCTTCATCGGCCGCGAGATCGGCAACTCGCTCGACAAGGCGGACCAGCAGTACGCGTCCCAGGCGGCAACGCGCGCCTACGCCGCCCCGGTCGGCGAGCGCATCTCCTGGAACAACCCGCAGTCGGGCAACAACGGCACGATCACCTCCACCCGCGACGGTTACGACAGCCGGGGCCACTACTGCCGGGAATACCAGCAGACGGTGACCGTCGGCGGCCGGATGGAGCTTGCCTATGGAACCGCTTGCAAACAGCCCGACGGAACGTGGAAGATCGTGAACTGAGCCTGACACTTCCGTTTTGCCCCGGCTAGGGGCGGGATTCGTTTGCCCGTGGCCAATATCCGCGATCCGTATCACGTCCTCGGCGTCTCGCGCTCCGCCAGCGCCGAGGACATCAAAAAGGCGTATCGCAAGCTCGCCAAGGAGTTCCATCCCGACCTCAAGCCGGGCAACGCCGGCAATGAGGATCGGTTCAAGGAAATTTCCGCCGCCTATTCCGTGCTGTCGGATGTGGAGAAGCGTGCCCGCTTCGACCGTGGCGAGATCGACGGCTCCGGGGCGGAGCGGCACTCCGGGCACCGCTCGCACGCCTCATCCTCGGCGCGCGGACGCACGCACGCGCATCAGGGCGACGATCCCTTCGGCAAGTTCGACGGCAACGACGACTGGTTCTCCGACCTGTTCAGCGGCGGCCGCCGCAAGCGGCCGGAGGGTGCCGCCGGCGTCAAGGCCAAGGGCACGGACATCGCCTATGCCGTGACCGTGCCCTTCATCGAGGCGGCGGTCGGCTCAAAACGGCGCATCAGCCTGTCGAGCGGCAGGAGCATCGACGTCGCCATCCCGCCGGGCACCGAGAACGAGCAGAAGCTGCGCCTGAAGGGCCAGGGCCTGCCCGGCCTGGGCGGCGCGCCGGCCGGCGACGCCATCATCGAGGTGCACGTCGAGCCGCACCCCCATTTCACCCGCCAGGACGGCGACATCCACGTCGAAGTGCCGGTGGCGCTGAACGAGGCCATCCTGGGCGCCACCATCCGCGTGCCGACCATCAGCGGCCCGGTCGCCGTGAAGGTGCCGCCGGGCTCCAACACCGGTTCGGTCCTGCGCCTGCGCGGCAAGGGCGTGGTCAGCCAGAAGACCAAGCAGACCGGCGACCAGTATGTGAAGCTGAAGGTCGTCCTGCCCGACCCGCCCGACGCCGAACTCGTCCAGTTCATGGAGAAGTGGGCGGCCAAGCGCAGCTACGATGTGCGCAAGAAGGCCGGGCTGGAGTAGATGTCGCGGGTCGCCGCGGATTTGTCACGTCATATACCCATCTATGTAGGCTGATCGCCTGATACACGATACCTCCGTCGGATAGACTTATCTTTGGCGCGCCGTCAACGTGTCGGCTCGATACCGATAGTGAGAAGCGACGCAGGACGGAGCCGATGCGATTCAGCGATTTCAAGATCCTTTATAAGGTCCTCACCGTCGTCGGCCTGATGGCCGCGATCATGGTGGTGATCAGCGTGATCAGCGTCAATGGCGTGCACGACCTCACCGCCAACACCCGCGAGGTGGAACTGGCCGGTGGCGAGGCGCTGACCGGCGCCCGCGTCAACCAGAGCGTCATCGCCCTGAACCGCGCCGAGTTCCGCGTCGCCGCCGATCCGTCCCCGGCCCAGATCGGCGAGGCCGAGACGGTCGTCCGGGAACAGCGCCAGCAGATGGAAGAGCGGCTGTCCCGCCTGAAGGGCAGCGCGGATCGTAGCCAGGCCGACCTCCTGCGCGCGGTGGACGCGGCCTACGCCGCCTACCTCAAGGAACTCGCCGACACGCTGACGGTCGCCAAGCGCAACGGCGGCCAGATCACCAACGACAAGGCCCGCCAGGAGGTCGTCGACTCCGCCCTCGCCTCCCGCGCCTCGGCGAGCCGGCTGCAGGAGGCGATGAGCGCTTACAACCAGTATTCCGACGCCAAAGCGGAGGCCACCGCCAAGTCCGCCGGCACCCACGCCCAGGAGATCCAGACGCTGGTCATCGCAGTGGCCGTCGTCGGCGTGCTCGGCGGCATCCTCGTCGGCTACCTGATCGCGCAGTTCGGCATTGGCAGGCCGGTGGCGGCCTCCGTCGGCAGCCTGAAGCGTCTGGCCGACGGCGACACCACGGTGGACATCTACGGCGTCGGCCGCAAGGACGAGATCGGCGCCATCGCCGGCACCATGCAGATCTTCAAGGACAACCTGATCCGCAACCGCGCCATGGAGGAGGAGGCCAAGGAGGCCGAGAAGCGCGCCGCCGAGGACAAGAAGCGCATGATGAACCAGTTGGCCGACAGCTTCGAAAGCTCGGTCAAGGGCGTGGTCGGCGCGGTCTCCTCCTCCGCCACGCAGCTCCAGGGCAACGCGCAGAGCATGTCCTCGGTCGCCGAGGAGACGACCCGGCAGGCTTCCGCCGTCGCCGCCGCCACCGAACAGGCCTCGGCCAACGTGCAGACCGTGGCCGCCGCCGCCGAGGAACTGGCCGGTTCGATCAGCGAGATCGCCCGGCAGGTCGAGGAATCCGCGCGCATCACGCAGACCGCCGTCGACGAGGCGGAGCGCACCAACAGCATGGTCGAAGGGCTGGCCGATGCGGCGCAGAAGATCGGCACCGTCGTGCAGCTCATCAACGACATCGCCGGGCAGACCAACCTGCTGGCTCTGAACGCCACCATCGAGGCGGCGCGCGCGGGCGAGATGGGTAAGGGCTTCGCGGTGGTGGCGTCGGAGGTCAAGAGCCTCGCCAACCAGACCGCCAAGGCCACGGAGGACATCTCCAGCCAGGTGCAGGCGATCCAGAAGGAGACGGCGGACGCGGTGGGCGCCATCCGCTCCATCGCCGACACGGTCCAGAAGGTCAACCAGATCGCCACCACCATCGCCTCCGCGGTGGAGGAGCAGACCGCAGCCACCGGCGAGATTTCCCGGAACGTGCAGCAGGCGGCCGTCGGCACGACCGAGGTCACCCGCAACATCAGTGGTGTCAATCAGGCGGCGCTGGAGGCCGGAAATTCCGCCAACGAGGTGCTGCGCGCCGCCGCCGACCTGACGACCCAGTCGGCCGCCCTGACCCGGCAGGTGGACGACTTCATCCGCAAGATCCGCACGGCCTAACTGTACAACCTTCCCCCGGCCCCGCCGGGGGAAGGGCGGCAACGCTCACATCAGCGTGTGTTCGATGAGGATCTTGGCGCCGATGGCGATGAGGCCGAGGCCGCCCAGCATCTCCGCCCGCTTGCCGAACAGCGGGCCGGCGGCGCGGCCCATCAGCACGCCACCCGAGGCGAGGCCGAAGGTGACCAGCCCGATCAGCAGGCAGACGCCGACGATGTCGACGTCCATCACCGCCAGCGACACGCCCACCGCCGCCGCGTCGATCGACGTGGCCACCGCGGTGAGGAAGAGCTGGCCAAGGCCGGGCCGGCCGCGGTCGGCGTCCTCGTCATCGTCCGCCGAAACGCTTTCCCACAGCATCTTGCCGCCGACGCCGAGCAGCAGCAGGAAGGCGATCCAGTGGTCCACCGCCTCCACGTATGTGGCGAAGGTCAGGCCCAGCGCGAAGCCCAGCAGCGGCATGGCAAGCTGAACGCCGCCGAACATGATGCCGACGCGCAACGCCTCCCACGCGCCGGGACGGCGCAGCACCGCGCCGGTGCCGAGCGCCGCCGCGAAGGAGTCCATCGACAGGCTGAAGGCGAGGACAAGCGCGGTCGCGAAGCTCATGGGTCTGGCCGCCGGCGGTGGAGCGATCGGGATGCCGCCAGCGGCGGTGCGGCGAGCGATAGCAGAACATGAACAGCTGTTCAAACGCTATTGCCCGGCCCGGCGCTACTGCTGGAGCCGCCGCTCCCGTCCGGGGCGCAGCGGCACGGCGCCGGCCCCCACGCCGGGGTCCTCGTCGGACAGCAGCACCTTCAGCGACACGCCCAGCATGTCCTGCTGGTTCTGCTCGGCGGCATCGAGGATCTGCGAGGTGCGCTCCTGCCATGGCAGTTCCAGCCCGCCCAGCCCCTTGACCGAGCCGCGCAGGCCGATGCCCAGCGCCTTCATCAGGTCGAAGAGCGTCACTTCCCCCGGATCGCGGGTGATGACCCAGGAGTCGCGGGTGGTGTGCGCCACCCAGTGCGCGTCGCGCAGCTGCTCCAGGATGCCGTCGATCAGCACGGCCCCCACCGGCACGCGGCTGACCAGGGTGCGCCGGCGCAACCCCACGCCCAGCCGGCTGCCGTCCATCAGCTCGTGCAGCACGGCGAGCGCCAGCGCGAGGCGCTGCGCCGGCAGCAGCCCTTCCGGCCCGCTACGCGTGATCCGCCCGGCCCGCCATTCCGGCAGCGCCGCCGTGATCACCGCGCCGAACAGGATGGTGGACCACGCGATGTACAGCCAGAACAGGAAGATCGGCACGGTGGAAAGCGCGCCGTAGATGGTCTGGTAGGCCGGAAATTCGCGCATGTACCAGGCGAACAGCGCCTTCGACGCCTCCAGCAGCAGCGACCCGATGACGCCGCCGCACACCGCGTCGCCCAGATCGACGGTGCGGTTGGGAATGACGAGATACAGCAGCGTGCAGCCGATCACCTGCAGGAAGAAGGGCAGCACCCCGGCGAATCCGGCCACCGGATCGGCCAGCTCCTCCAGGTGCGCGAGCTGCAGCACCGACCAGAACGAACCGGACAGCGACAGGCTGGCCCCGGCGAACAGCGGCGTCAGCGACACGATGGCCCAGAACGACAGGATCCGGGTGACCAGCGAGCGCGGCTCCTTGACGCGCCAGATGGCGGCGAAGGAGCCCTCGATGGTCCAGATCAGCAGCACCGCGGAAACCGCCAGCCCGATGACGCCGAAGATCGGCATCTGCCCGGCGTTTGCCATGAAGTGGCCGAGGTACTCCAGAATCGCGTCGCCGATCTGCGGCACCAGATTGCGGAAGATCATCTCCTGGACGCGGGTCTGCAACTCACTGAACGCCGGGAAGGCCGAGAAGATGGCGAATCCGATCGTCATCATCGGCACGATGGCCAACAGCGACGTGTAGGTCAGCGACGCTGCCGTCTGGAAGCAGTTGTCGTTGTAGAAGCGCATCCCCGAATAGCTGAAGAAGCCCCAGACCTCCCGCGCCATATGCGCGATGCGTCTGTGCGGGGCTTCGCGCTCCTGCGCGGTGGACTCCGTCATGCCGGTCCTCTCGCGGTGGTGCCCCGTCCGGTTTGACCGGGCGGGGGTTTCGTGTAGGATGCGCCGCACTTTTTCATATATCGACGAACACCAAGGGAAACGAGGTCCGGATGTCGAACCCGAAGCCGCTCATGGAAGGCAAGCGCGGCCTGATCATGGGCGTCGCCAACGACCGCTCGATCGCCTGGGGCATCGCCCAGGCCGCCGCCCAGCACGGCGCCGAGCTGGCCTTCACCTACCAGGGCGACGCGCTCCTGAAGCGCGTCAAGCCGCTCGCGGATTCGGTGGGCGCCACGCTGGTGCTGCCCTGCGACGTCACCGACGAGGCCAGCATCGACGCCACCTTCGCGGCGATCGAGGCGGAATGGGGCAAGCTCGACTTCCTGGTCCATGCGATCGCGTTTTCCGACAAGAACGAGCTGGACGGCAAGTACCTCAACACCACGCGCGGCAATTTCCTCCGCACGATGGACATCTCCTGTTACTCGTTCACCGCGGTGAGCCAGCGGGCCGTGCCGCTGATGCGCGACGGCGGCAGCCTGCTCACGCTCTCCTACTACGGTGCCGAGCGCGTGATGCCGCACTACAACGTGATGGGCGTCGCCAAGGCGGCGCTGGAAGCGAGTGTACGCTATCTCGCCGTGGATCTGGGAGGCCAGAACATCCGCGTCAACGGTATTTCGGCCGGCCCCATCAAGACCCTGGCCGCCAGCGGCATCGGCGACTTCCGCTACATCCTGAAGTGGAACGAGTACAACGCGCCGCTGAAGCGAAACGTCACGATCCAGGAGGTGGGCGGGTCCGCCCTGTTCCTGCTCAGCGACCTGGGCTCCGGCGTGACCGGCGAGATCCTGCACGTCGACGCCGGCTACCACACGGTGGGCATGGTGGCGGTGGACGAGGCGCCGAAGGTGGCGCAGCTCCTCGCCAGCCTCGGCAACGGCGGCAAGGCGGAGTAACGGGCAGTGGCCGGCAACAGCTTCGGGACCCTGTTCCGCTTCACCACCTGGGGCGAGAGCCACGGGCCGGCCATCGGCGTCGTGGTGGACGGCTGCCCGTCGCTGCTGCCGCTGAGCGAGGCCGACATCCAGCCCTGGCTCGACAAGCGCCGGCCGGGGCAGTCGCGCTTCACCACCCAGCGCCGCGAGCCGGACGAGGTGAAGATCCTGTCCGGCGTGTTCGAGGGCAAGACGACCGGCACGCCGATCTCGCTGCTGATCGAGAACACCGACCAGCGTTCCAAGGATTACAGCGATATCGCCGGCAAATTCCGCCCCGGCCATGCCGACTACACCTACTGGCAGAAATACGGCATCCGCGATTATCGCGGCGGCGGGCGGCAGTCGGCGCGCGAGACCGCTGTGCGCGTGGCGGCGGGCGCCATCGCCAGGAAATGGCT
>DASWVP010000274.1:0-6304 GCA_036401175.1 Azospirillum sp.
TCCCGACGCCGCCCTGCCCCACCCGCCGCCACCGCACGCCGAGCACAAGGACACGGTCTACCTCTGCGCCGTCGACCGCGACGGCAACGCCATGTCGTTCATCAATTCGCTGTTCGACGCCTTCGGCAGCGCCATCACGGCGCCGGGCAGCGGCGTCCTGCTGCATTGCCGGGGCCGCTCGTTCCGGCTGACGGCCGGGCATCCCAACGCCATCGCGCCCGGCAAACGGCCGCTGCACACGATCATTCCGGGCATGGTGACGAAGGAGGGGCGCGCCGTCATGCCCTTCGGGGTCATGGGCGGGCAGTATCAGGCGACCGGGCACGCCCAGTTCCTGCTCGACGTGCTCGGCCGGGGAATGGAGCCGCAGGGCGCGCTGGAGCTGCCGCGCAGCTTCGCCGAGGGCGGGGTCCTGCGCATCGAGACCGGCTTCGCGCCGGCCGTGCGGGACGATCTGGCCGCGCGCGGCCACCGGGTGGAATGGTCGCCCGCCCCCATCGGCGGCGGACAGGCGGTGTGGATCGACCACGCGCGCGGCGTTCTGGCCGGCGCGTCGGATCCGCGCAAGGACGGTTGCGCGCTGGGCTGGTGAGAACCCGCCCGCGCGGCCCCGGCGGGTGCCGGAGCCGCGCGGGCGGGGTGGTGCTTTACGACGCTTCGGCCATCGAGCGCTGGTGACGCTTGCGCTCGTTCGGGTCGAGGTAGCGCTTGCGCAGGCGGATCGACTTCGGCGTCACCTCCACCAGCTCGTCGTCGGCGATGTAGGACAGCGCCTTTTCCAGGGTCATCTGAATCGGCGGGGTGAGGCGCACGGCCTCGTCCTTGCTCGTCGTGCGGATGTTGGTGAGCTGCTTGCCCTTGATGACGTTGACCTCCAGGTCATTGCCACGGGTGTGCTCGCCGATGATCATGCCCTGATAGACCGGAACGCCCGGATCGATCAGCATCGGGCCGCGATCCTCCAGGTTCCACAGCGCGTAGGCCACCGCGGTGCCGTCGCTGTTGGCGATCAGCACGCCGGTGCGGCGCGCGGCGATCGGCCCCTTGTAGGGGGCATAGCCGTGGAACAGGCGGTTCATGATGCCGGTGCCGCGGGTGTCGGTCAGGAACTCGCCCTGATAGCCGATCAGGCCGCGCGACGGCGCGTGGAAGACGATGCGGGTCTTGCCGCCACCGCCCGGCTTCATCTCGACCAGATCGGCCTTGCGCTCCGACATCTTGCTGACGACGGTGCCCGAGAACTCCTCGTCCACGTCGACGACGACTTCCTCGATCGGCTCCAGGCGCTGGCCGTTCAGCGGGTCGGTCTTGAACAGCACGCGCGGGCGGCTGATCGACAGCTCATAGCCTTCGCGGCGCATCGTCTCGATCAGGATGCCCAGCTGCAGCTCGCCGCGGCCGGCCACCTCGAAGGCGTCGCTGCCTTCGGTCTCGCTGACGCGCAGCGCCACGTTGCCTTCCGTCTCGCGGAACAGGCGGTCGCGGATCATGCGGCTGGTGACCTTGTCGCCCTCGCGCCCGGCCAGCGGGCTGTCGTTGACCGAGAAGGTCATGGCCAGCGTCGGCGGATCGATCGGCTGCGACGGCAGCGGCTCCATCACCGACGGGTCGCAGATGGTGTCGGCGACGGTGCTCTGCGACAGGCCGGCCAGGGCGACGATGTCGCCGGCGGTCGCCTCTTCCGCCGGGATGCGCTCCAGGCCACGGAAGGCCAGCACCTTGGTGACGCGGCCCTGCTCGATCAGCTTGCCTTCGCGGGTCAGCGACTTGATCGCCATGTTCGGCTTGACGCGGCCGGACTGGATGCGGCCCGTCAGCAGGCGGCCCAGGTACGGGTTGGCCTCCAGCGTGGTGGCGAGCATGCGGAACGGTTCGTCGTCGCCATCCACGCGGGGCGGCGGGACGTGGTCGCGGATCAGCTCGAACAGCGGCTCCAGCGTCTCGCGGGCGCCGTTCTCCAGGTCCGTGGTCGCCCAGCCGTTGCGGCCCGAGGCGAACAGGGTCGGGAAATCGAGCTGCTCGTCGGTGGCGTCGAGCGAGCTGAACAGGTCGAACACCTCATCGTGCACTTCGTGCGCGCGGGCGTCCGGGCGATCCACCTTGTTGACCACGACCATCGGACGCAGGCCGAGGCGCAGCGCCTTGCCCAGCACGAACTTGGTCTGCGGCAGCGGCCCTTCGGCCGCGTCGCACAGCAGCACCACGCCGTCGACCATGGAGAGGATGCGCTCCACCTCGCCGCCGAAATCGGCGTGGCCCGGGGTGTCGACGATGTTGATCCGCAGGTCCTTCCACTGCACCGAGGTGCACTTGGCGAGGATGGTGATGCCGCGCTCACGCTCCAGGTCGTTGGAGTCCATGGCGCGCTCGGCCACCTGCTGGTTCTCGCGGAAGGAACCGGACTGCTTGAGGAGCTGGTCCACGAGCGTGGTCTTGCCGTGGTCGACGTGGGCGATGATCGCGACGTTTCGGAGGTTCATGCTCTACCATGCAAAGCTCGGCCGGCGCAGCCTGTCATGGTTTCGTCATGGAGATGGCCCATAACAAAACGGCCCGCCAGGAATTCCTGGTGGGCGCCGCCGGGGGTGGATCGATTTGCAACGCAATATAGCGGATTTTCCCAAAACCGCAAGGGGGCGAAAGAAACGAACGGACGATGCGACAGCCACGCTTACGCTTCCGGGACTACCGCCAATTGCCTATGGTGCGGCGCGGTTGCGATGGGCACCGTACGGTGTGCCGGTCTTCCTGCCGGCTTTCCTGCTGGAATCCTCGGTGATGACGCCTGCCCGCCGCTTCGCTCCGCCCTCCCGCCGCCCGGCGCTGCTTGCCGCGGCGCTGGCGCTGGTGCTGGCCGGGGAGCCCGTGGTGGCGCAGGACGCGCCGTCCGCCGAACCACCCGCCCCCGCCGCAGGGGAGGACGGCCCCTCGGTCTCCTACGAGGTGGAGCTGACCGGCGTCGAGGACGACGGCCTTGCCGAACTGCTGCGCGGCACCTCCTCGCTGTTTTCGTTGAAGGAGGATCCGCCGCCCTCGCTGCTCGGGCTGGAGCGGCGGGCCGAGGCGGACCGCGAGCGGCTGCAGACGGCGCTGCGTTCCGCCGGCTATTACGACGCCGCGCTCGACATCCGCGTGGACGGCGACGCCCAGCCGGCGCGGGTCACCGTCGCGGTGCGGCCCGGCCCGGCCTACCGCTTCAAGACCATCGCCATCCGGACGGCCGACGGGGCGCCGGTGCCCGGCGGGCCGATCGATCCCGCCACCCTCGGCCTGACGGCGGGCGAGACGGCGCGGGCGCCGGAAGTGGTGGACGCGCAGTCCCGGCTGATCGCCGAGATGGCCCGGCGCGGCTATGCCTTCGCCAAGGTCGACGACCGCCGGGTGCTGGTCGATCATTCCGACCGCAGCATGGACGTGACCTACACCCTCGCCCCCGGCCCGCTCACCCGCTTCGGCGCGGTCCGTATCGAGGGGCTGGAGGGCGTGGACCCGGACCTCGTGCGTGGCCGGCTGCCGTGGCGCGCGGGGCAGCTCTACGACCCGGCGCTGGTCGATCGGGCGCGGCAGGACATCGCCCGGCTGGACGTCTTCAACACCGTGCGCGTCCGCCTCGCCGAGGAGCCGGGGCCGGACGGCGTGACGCCGGTGACCGTCGCGCTGTCGGAACGCGACCGGCGCTTCATCGGCGCCGGCATCGTCTATTCCACGTCGGAGGGGTTCGGCGCGCAGGCCTATTGGGGCCACCGCAACCTGTTCGGCGGCGCCGAGCGGCTGCGCATCGGCGCCGAGATCGGCCGGCTGAGCACCCAGACGGCGTCGAAGAACGCCCTGGAAAGCACCGACCTGCGCTTCAACGTGCTGTTCCGCAAGCCGGACTTCCTGGCGGTCAAGCAGTCGCTGGTGCTCGGCTGGGCGGTCGAATCGGAACAGCCGCCGGCCTACGACCGCGTCGGCACCGTCCTGTCCGCCCTGCTGGAACGCGAGGTGAGCGACGAGCTGACGGTCTCCTACGGCGTGTCGTGGGACCGCTCGCGCGTGGCGACCACCGACCGCACCTACCAGTCCTCGCTGATCGGCGTGCCACTGACGCTGAACTACAACGGCTCCGACGACCTGCTGAACCCCACCCACGGCTTCCGCATCGGCGTGCAGGCGACCCCCTGGATACCGGCCGGCGGCAGCGGCGCGGAGCGCCAGTTCCTGTCGGCCACCGTCAGCGGCACCGTCTACCACGACATCGCGGGCGACGGACGGTACGTGGCGGCGGCGCGCGCGCAGGTCGGCGGCATCTTCGGCGCCGGGCTGGCCGACATCCCGCCGGACAAGCGATTCTACGCGGGCGGCGGCGGTTCCGTGCGCGGCTATGCCTTCCAGAAGGTCGGGCCGCGCGACCGCGCCGGCGACCCGATCGGCGGCCGTTCCCTGTTCGAGACCGGGATCGAGCTGCGCATCAAGGTGACGGAGACCATCGGCATCGTTCCCTTCATCGACGCCGGCACCGTCTACGACCGCACCTTCCCCGACTTCAGCCAGCCGCTGCGCGTCGGCGCCGGCATCGGGCTGCGCTACTACACCGACTTCGGCCCGCTGCGCGTCGACGTCGGCTTCCCCCTCAACCGCCAGCGCGACGATTCCACATGGCAGCTTTATCTCAGCCTGGGGCAAGCGTTTTAAGCGGGGGGCATTCTGAACGGAATGGTGTGGCCCGACGGCGTGTTGCACCCATATTCGGCTCCGCGCAGCGCTTGAACGGGAAACGGACGCGCCTTGAAGCTTTTACGCATTCTGCTGTGCGGCCTCGCCGCCCTGGCCGTGGCGGCGGGCGCGGCGACGGCGCAGGACGACGCCGCGGAGAAATCCGGCATGGTCGGGCGCTGGATCACCGGCGTCATCGAACGCGCGGTGTCCGGCCCGGACATGCAGGTGCGGCTGGGGGCGCTGCGCGGCGTGGTGCCCTTCAACTTCACCGTGTCCGAGGTGACGGTCGCCGACCGTGGCGGCGTCTGGCTGCGCATCGAGGAGCTTCACCTCAACCTCGCGCCGACCGCGCTGTTCACCCTGCGGGCCAAGGCGGACGTGGCCGAGGCGGCGCGCGTGGTGGTCGAGCGGGCACCGCTGCCGGCCGATACGCCGCAGCCACCGCCCGAGCCGCCGGACGGGGGTATCGGCGGGCTGCTGCCCAGCCTGCCGGTGGGCATCGTCGTCGACCGCTTCGCCGTGCAGCGCCTGGAACTGCCCGAACCGCTGCTGGGCGAGGCGGCGACCCTGCGCATCGAGGGCGCGGCCGACCTGGAAGCGGGCGGCTCGTCGCTGTCGCTGCGCCTGGACGTGGCGCGCATCGACGAGAAGCCGGGGCAAGCGACGCTGAACGCCGCCTACGATCCGGGCAGCGAGCGCCTCGACCTCGACCTCAAGGCGTCGGAACCGGCGGGCGGCGTCATCGCCCGCGCGCTGTCCATCCCCGGCCTGCCGCCGGTGACGGCGGCGCTCGACGGCGAGGGCACGCTGAAGGACTGGCACGGCACGCTGACCGCCACGGCCGAGGGAACGGCCCAGCTCACCGCCGACGCGGCGATCAAGGCGGTGGAGGACGGCCACATGGTGACCCTGACGGCCGGCGGCGACGTGGCGGGTCTGCTGCCGCCGCCCGCCGCCGACCTCGCCGGGCCGCGCCCGCAGGTGAACGCGGAGGTTCTGGTGGGCGCCGACCGCGCCCTGACGCTGCGCCCGCTGACGCTGACCACGGCGGCGGCCACCGCCACCCTGACCGGCCGCGTCGCCCCCGATTTCAAGAGTGTGGCGCTGAGCTACGACGTGACGGCGGGCGAGGAGTCCCCGCTGCACGCGCTGGCCCCGGTGCGCTGGCGCACGGCGCAGGCCAAGGGGACGGCCGAAGGGCCGCTCGACGCCGTGCTGGTGACGCTCGCCGCCGTTGTCACCGATGTGGCCGCTGACGATCCCGCCCTCGCCCCGCTCGTCGGGCCGGAGGTGCGGCTGGACGCCAGGGCCGAGGTGCGCGGCGAGGGCGGGAACGTCCGGCTCGACGCGCTGACGCTCGCCACCGCCGCCGCGACCGCCTCGGCGCAGGGCGGCGTGTCCGGCTGGGGACAGGTGGTGGACGCCACGGTGCGGCTGGCGCTGGACGACCTGTCGCAACTTTCCGCCATCGCCGGTCAGCCGCTGGCCGGACGCGCCGTGCTGGAGGGGCCGGTGCGGCTCGCCGACGGCGCCGCCCGCGCCGACCTCACGGGCACGGTGACGAACCTCGCCACCGGCACGTCGGCCGACGCGCTGTTGGGCGACA
>DASWVP010000275.1:0-3237 GCA_036401175.1 Azospirillum sp.
TGCTGTCCACCTTCTTCGGCGCGGCGTCGAGCACGGCGGCGCGGACCAGCCCGTCATCGGCGAGCCGGCGGACCGCCCGGATCAGGCTGTTGCGCGTCCACGGCTTGTCGTCCCAGGGGCGCACCTTGGGGTCACGCCATAGAACGGGCGAAAATATACGGTAAGCGGACAAAGCCGGAACATCATGCGGCCAAGAGTTCGGCTGGAGCGCGCAACGGGCGATAGCCGGTCGTGTCTGGCACCCGGTCCGCATTCCAGAGATAGTCGCCGGTCAGATTGATGTGTTGCCATCCAAGGGGCGCGAGGTGGCTCAACAACTCGTCGGGAATGCGCTCCCCCGCGGCGTGCAGGGCATTGATGGCCCGCTCCATGTAGACGGTGTTCCAGAGGATGATTGCGGCCACGACCAGGTTGAGGCCGCCGGCGCGATGCTGCTGGTTCTCCGGCGTCCGGTCGCGGATGCGCCCAAGGCGGTGGAAGCACACGGCGCGGGCGAGCCCGTTGCGGGACTCCCCCTTGTTCAGCTCGGCTGTGGCTTGGCGGCGAAGTGGTGGATTTTGCAGCCATTCCAAGGTGAACAATGTCCGCTCGAGGCGTCCCACCTCCCGCAACGCCAAGGCCAGTCCGTTCTGCCGTGGGTAGGAGCCGAGGCGCTTCAGCATCAACGAGGCCGGCACCGCTCCGGTCCGGATCGAGGTGGCCAACCGCAGCAGGTCATCCCAGTGCGCCTGGATCAGCGCCTCATCGATCCGCCCGGCGATGAACGGCTCCAGGGTCGGCCAAGTCGCCGCCGGCCCGAAGATGTACAGGCGCCTGTCGTGCAGGTTCGGGATACGCGGCGCGAAGCGGAATCCCAAGAGGTGGCATAACGCGAAGACATGGTCCGAGACGCCACCACCATCGACATGGTGGACGGCGATCCCGGCATCCGTACCATGGTAGAGCAGGCCGTCGATGACGTGGGCGGCCTCGCTCTCCGCCACCGAGATGGCCTTTGTGTGGTAGGGCGCGTAGCGGTCGGAGATGTGGGTGTAGAAGGAGAACGCCGGGCCGGCCCCCTTGTGCGGGTTGACGGCCCCGGTCACCTCGCCTCGCCCGCCGAGCGGGAAGTGCTGGCCATCGGAACTGGACACCGTTCCACTGCCGAAGTGGGCGGCCAGGGGCTGCGCCTGCTGGGCCGCCACGATCCGGGCCAGAGCCCGGCCATAGGCGTCCTCGCTGACATGCCATCCCGCCGTCCAGGCCAGTTGCTTGTAGCTGGCGATGCTGCACGCCTCGGCCATGCGCGTCAGGCCAAGGTTGGTGGCGTCGGCCAGCACGGCGGTCAGGACCACGCGGTGCTCCTCGGCCGGCAGGCCAGTGCGCATATGCGTGAAGCAATCGGCGATGCCGGTCCACTCGGCAACCTCATCAAGGAGATCGGTAATCCGCACCCGGGGCATCCGCGCGTAGACCCGGTCGGCCAGCCGTTCGGCCTCCTCCGGCGTTGCCGCTTGCAGCGGGGAGATCTTGAGGGTGCCGCCACTGAGGCGGACATCCACAAGCTGATCCTGGGCGGCCTTCTCACAGACCTCCCGCAGCCGCGCTTCCAGCAGGTTCTTGCGATCCTGGAGGTAGCGTGCGGCATCGCCCGGCACGGCCACCGGCAGCGGGCCGGCCGCCTTCATCTCGGTGAACAGCGGCTTCGAAATGAGCTGGTCCTCCACGGCCCGGTACCGCCGGCTGCCGACCACCCAGACATCGCCGGCGCGCAGCCGGTCCCGCAGCTCGGCGAAGAGGCACAACTCGTAGGCCTGGCCGTCGATGGCGCCGTCGCGGAAGACGGCGGGCCGCCAGCTCCGTCGGATGAAGCCAGTCGGGAGGTCCTTGGGCAGGGCTCGTCGGCTGCCGGCATAGAAGGTGCGCAGCGCCGTGACCGCGCGAAGCAGCCCGGTCACGGCGGCGATGCCCTGGAACTCGAAAGCGTCCAGGAACAGCGGGCCGATCCGCCGCAGCAGGGCATGATTCGCTTCGGCGAGCGCGAGGTAGTCCGGACCGTTGTCCTTGATCAGCCCCTTGGCCTCCGCGACGACCTCGGCGAACCGGTCCCAGGGGATCACCTTATCCACTGCGGCAAAGGCGTCAGTCCCGGCTTCCCTGGCTTCGAACAGCGCGTCACCGAGCTTGGCCAGCAGGCGCACCTTGTCGTTCATGGATCGGGCGTTGGTCTGGAGATCGGCCGAGGCGCGCCGCTCGGCCCGCCGGAACATCCGCCCGATCAGCCGGTCGAAAAGGCCGATGGCCTCATCGGTGAGGCGGGTGATCGTGTCCAGCACCGTCACGATCAGGACAGCATGGCGGCGGAGCGGGCCGAACGCCCGGAGGTGCTGGGCGGTCAGGCGGCTTCCCTCGCGGGCGAGCTGCCGGATCCGGTCGGCGTGGATGCCGTCGGTCACCGCGGGGGCGATCCCCACCTGCCGGAGATGCTGGAGCTGATCGATCAGGCGCGCCATGGAACGATGACCGGGTGCGCCGGGCGACTGGCGGGCCCAGGCCAGGGAGCTGACCGCGGTTCCCGGATGGTTGTTCAGCAGTACATCCAACGCGGCACGTTTGTCAGGGGACACAGTGCGGCCCAACTTGGTGGCGGCATGGCGTTCGGCCTGCAGGAGGGCGGCGGCCACCATGCGCTCGATGGTGGTGGTTCCCGGAGCGGCGATGCGCCGCCGTCGCAACTCCGCCATGAGCGCCTCGGCGACCGCGCTGACCGTCGCCAGGGCGATCGGCACCAGCCACACCGTAAGCTCCCGATGGTCGGGTTGGGAAAAGGTGCGGAATCCGAAGGCCTCGCGCAGCGCATCCACCTGATCGTATCGGGTTGGCGCGCGGGCCGCATAGTCGGCCAGGGCGTCCGGGTCGATGTCCAACTGCTCCGCCACGAACGTGACGATCTCTAGCGGGACCAGCTCGCCAGGCCGGATCAACCGGCCGGGATAGCGCAGGGCGCAGAGCTGGAGGGCGAAGCCGAGACGGTTATGCGGTCGGCGGCGCCGGGCGATGACCGTCAGATCGTCGGGGCTGAGAGTGTAGTGGCGGATGAGGTCGGCCTCGGTGGTGGGCAGGGCAAACAGGGCGGTGATCTGGGCGTCGGTGAGGACGCGGCGGCGCGGCATGGAGGAAGCTGTCCCAGTTGGAGTATGGTCTGTTTTGGAAGGCGGCGACCCTAGCCGGAGCGCGGGTTTGCCGGCCACCGCGCCG